>JAHCIA010000001.1:2703750-3004166 GCA_026129465.1 Flavobacteriales bacterium | reverse complement strand
CTTCGGCGGCGAACCCGTGGTGGTGCAACTGGTGTGGCAGCCCATGGGCGACAGCGCCCGCCTGGCCTGGAACGTGAACCACTACACGCCGGACGGCTCGCACTGGTGGAACATCCGCATCGACGCCCACACCAGCGAGGAACTGGACCGCAACGATTGGGTGAGCCAGTGCGACTTCCACCCCCACCACGATATGGCATGCCCCCACGATCATTTCCTGGCGGACCCCCTGCCTGAAGAGGAGATGGCCTTGGGCATGATGGGGCCCAACGACTACCGCGTGTACGCCTGGCCGATCGAAAGTCCTTCCCACGGGGCGCGCACCATGGAGAACGCGCCCTGGCTGCAGGGTGGGATCGCCTCGCCCTTCGGCTGGCATGACACTTCAGGCGTTGCCGGTCCTGAATATTTCGATACCCGGGGCAATAACGTTTGGGCGCAAGAGGACATGGATGCGAACAATACAGGAGGCTTCCGCCCGAACGGTGGCGCCACCCTGGAGTTCGACTTCCCGATCAATTTCGCCCAGCAGCCCAACAACTATCAGAGCGCAGCCATCACCAACCTGTTCTATTGGAACAATGTGCTGCACGACATGAGCTACCAGTACGGCTTCGATGAGCCGAGCGGCAATTTCCAAGCGAACAACTATGGCCGGGGTGGGATGCAAAATGACCGAGTGAACGCAGATGCCTTGGACGGCAGCGGCACCAACAACGCCAACTTCGCCACACCGCCGGACGGGGCGCGGCCACGGATGCAGATGTTCGTCTGGACCATCACCAACCCCAACCGCACCAGCGACCTGGACAATGGGGTGATCGCGCACGAGTATGCGCACGGTATCAGCAACCGCCTGGTGGGCGGCCCCAGCAACACCGGGTGCCTGGGCAACGCCGAGCAGATGGGCGAGGGCTGGAGCGACTACTTCAGCCTGATGACCACCCTGAAGGCGGGCGATCTGGGCACCACCGGCCGTGGCATCGGCACCTACCTGCTGGGCCAGCCCACCACGGGCGTGGGCATCCGCCCGGCGCGTTACAGCACCAACTTCGGGGTCAACGGCTACACCTATGGCGCCACCAACAACACGGCGGCGATCAGCATGCCCCACGGCATCGGCTTCGTGTGGTGCACGATCCTGTGGGAAGTGACCTGGGAGCTGATCGGCATCTACGGTCTCGATCCAGACCTGTACAACGGTACCGGTGGCAACAACATCGCCATGCAGCTGGTGATGGACGGCATGAAGCTCACGCCCTGCAATCCCGGCTTCGTGGACGCCCGTGATGCCATCCTGCTCGCCGACCAGATCAACAACGGCGGGGTGAACCAAGGCGCGCTTTGGGCGGCCTTCGCGCGCCGTGGCCTCGGTGTCAGCGCCAGCCAGGGTTTGACCAGCAGCCGAACGGATCAGGTGGAGGCCTTCGACGTGCCCATGGCCAACAACGTGGGCATCCAAACGATCCTCGCCCCCCTGGCCGGCAACATGCCCTTGTGCGGCAGCACCCCGGTGACGGTGCGCGCCCGCATCCGCAACTACGGCATGCAGCCCCAAGGCAATTTCCCGGTATCGTACCGCTTGAACGCGGGTGCCTGGGTGACGGAGACCTTCACCGGCACGCTCGCTTCCGGCGCGTCGTTCGACTTCAATTTCAGCACCGGTCTCCTGCTGCCCCTGGGCGCCCACACCGTGACGGTGCGCACCGAACTGGCCGGCGATGGATATGCCGCGGACAACCAACAGAGCGTGGCGGTGACCGTGGTGGCGGGTGTGACCCTTGATGTGCCCTTCACCGAAGGACTCGCGGTGCCGGGTACCACGCCCCCGGGCTGGTCCTTGGTGAACCCGGACAACAGCTTCACCTGGATATCGGGCAACCTGGCTGCGGGCGTAGGCCCCAACTGCAACGCCGGCGAGCGCGTGTGGGCGGTGGACCACTACAACTACCCGGCGATGGGCGAACTGGACTTCCTGATCACGCCACGCATCGACCTGACCACCCACTTTGGCGCGCGGCTCGTCTTCGACCACGCCTATGCGCGCTATGACAACAACTATTTCGACGGGCTGCGCATCGATGTGAGCACCGACTGCGGTGCCGCGTGGACCACCGTGTTCCAGCAGATCGGCGCACCGCTCGCCACCGCGCCCAACACCACGGCCCAATTCAGCCCCGCGTGCAACCAGTGGCGCAACAACATCGTGGACCTGGCCGCTTTCGACGGGCAGATGATCATGATCCGTTTCGTCTCCATCAACGGCTTCGGCAATTGGTTCTACATGGACAATGTGTCCGTGCAGAGCCAAGGCACCATACTGCCCGTGGAATTCCTGTCCATCGCCGCGAAGTCCGTGGACCAGGGCATCGCGGTGGAATGGAGCACGGCCACCGAGACCAACAGCGACCACTACGTGGTGGAGCGCTCCGCCGATCTGGAGAAGTGGGAGATGATCGGCACCGTGGACGCGGCCGGATACAGCCTCACCACGATCGCCTACCACTTCCTGGACCGCGCCCCATCGCAAGGCGTGAACTACTACAGGCTGGACCAGGTGGACCAAGATGGCAGCAGCGAGCACTCACCGGTGGTGAACGCCTGGTGGAGCGCGATGCGTCCGCAACTCTTCCCCAACCCCAACACGGGTGTGTTCACCATCTCCCGCCTGGCATCGGACATGCCCATCGAAGTGATCGATGCCTTGGGCCGTTCGGTGCCCTTCAGTCTGGAAGCCGTGGCCGATGGCCTGGTGCACGTGCGCCTTCTGGAACCACGCTCCGGCCTCTACCTGGTGCGCATGGGCGATGGCCAGGAACGTGTGGTGGTGACCGGCGATCGCTGAGCGCGGTCGCGCATCTCCTGGGCATGGCCGGATGAACATCCATCGCCATGCAGGGCCCTCCGGCGGCTTTTCCAGTATGGCGTGTCGAAGTTCCCGCGCACCATTGGGCCCAATGCCCTATTTTCACGCACACTGCAAGTGAAATGGGGCCTGACCAGCCCCTCGTATCAACCCGCCGGACGATGGACCGCGCCTTCGCGGAACCAGGCCGGCACATGAACGACCGGACCATGACCCGAATTCTTCTCCGCATCCTCACCGTCCTTATCGGCTTCGTGTTCGGCATCGGCCTCACCTGGGGCCAGGCCGAGCGCATCATCGCATCACCCGTGGACCGCTCCTCGCTCACCACCCAGGAGCGTACCGCGCTGGATGAGGCCCTGCACGGGGCGGACCTCTTCACCCTGGATGTGGCGGGCATCGCGCAGCATGTCCACCTGGCGCATGGTGTCACAACGTTGACGCTCGAACTCGGCCAGGCCTGGCAATGGACCTTCACGCTGGAACCGAACGAACTCCGGGCTCCGGACTATGTCGCCACCGTGGCGGGCGAAGGCCCACTGCCGTGGAGCGCCACATCCACCTACCGCGGCGAGATCCTCGGGGATGAGGGCGGACAGGTGCGTTTCTCCATCCGGCCGGACGCCTTGCTGGGCCGCATTGTGGCGGATGGCGAAGAGCGTTTCATCGAACCGCTGCACCATTTCACCAGGGGCGCACCGGACGGCCGCATCGTGGTCTACACCATGGACGACGTGAAAGGCGCGGAGAACGCCACCTGCGGCGTGACGCACATGCAGGACCTGGTCCGTGACATGCCCCTGGAGGATGACAGCGACGCCAAGGGTGGCCAGACCTGCAAGCTGGCCAACATCGCCCTGGCGGCTGACGGTTCCATGGTGAACTGGATGGGCAGCGTGGCCCAGGTGGAGACCCGCGTGCTCGATATCCTCAACTGGGTGGACGCCAAATACCAGGAGCCTTCCATCAACATCCGCTACCAGCTGGTGGCGCTTTTCATTTCACCGAACACCGCCAGCGATCCCTGGACCACCTCGCAGGACGCCATCACGCTGCTCACCTCCTTCCGCAACTGGGGCAATGGTGGCGGCTTCGGGCCGGGCATCTCCTACGGGGTGGCCACGTTGTGGACGCGGCGCGACATCCAGAGCAACGGCAGCAGCGGCACCATCGGCCTCGCCTGGGTGGGCGTGGTGTGCACCAACAACCGCTACAACCTCTGCGAGCACTACACCACCGGCATGGCAGGCCCCAGCGTGGTGCAGGCCCACGAGCTGGGCCACAACTGGAACGCCCAGCACACCACCGCGCCGGGCCAGTGGATCATGGCGCCCACAGCCAGCGTGAACAACGTCAACTGGGACCAGGTCACCATCGGCTCCATAGTGCAGCACAAGAACACGCGCACCTGCCTGGGCCCCTCCTGCCTGCTGATCCCCGAAGTGGCCTTCTCCGCCAGCACCACCATCACCTGCGACGGCACGGTGGCCTTCACCGACCAGAGCACGCAGTCGCCGAGTTCCTGGCTGTGGAACTTCGGTGATGGAAGCACCTCCACGCAGCAGAACCCCGTGCATACCTACTCCGCCAGCGGCACCTATGATGTGACCCTCACCGTGACCAACCCGAGCGGGCAGGCCACCACCACGCAGGCCGCGCTGGTGAATGTGCAACTGTTGCAGGCGCCGGTGGCCGATGACAACGGCATCTGCGGTCCCGGCACCGTGCCGCTCTTCGCCTCGGCCTCGCACACCGTGAAATGGTACGACCAGCCCACGGGCGGCACCCTGCTCCACACCGGTGCGCTCTATTCTCCCTTCCTCACGGAGACCACCACCTTCCACGCGGAGAACAGCAGCCTGCAAGCCCCGGTCTTCGGTGGCGCCTTCAGCAACAACATCGGCACGGGCGGCTACTTCAGCACCAACGACAACTGGGGCCTGGTCTTCGATGTCACCGCTCCGGTGAAGCTCATGTCGGTGAAGGTCTACGCCAACAGCACCGGCAGCCGTACCGTGCAGCTGTTGAACAATGCGGGCAACGTGGTGGCCACGCGCGTGGTGCCCGTTCCCAACGGCGAGAGCCGCATCACGCTGGACATCGACATACCGCCTGGCCAGCAATACCTGCTGAAGCTCACCGGCACCGCGCTGAACCTGTACCGGAACAATGCTGGCGCGCAATTCCCCTACCAGGTGGGCAATACCATCACCATCACCGAGACCAACGCCGTGGTGCAGAACGCCTTCAACTACTGGTACTACTTCTACGACTGGGAGGTGCAGGAGCCGGGCTGCGTCAGCACGCGCACGGCCGTCACGGCCAGCACCGAACTCTGCGTGGGCATCGGCGAGCAATTGGCCGGAGGCCTCTTCACCGTGCATCCGAACCCCTCCTCGGGCGAGTTCTTTCTGGAGTGGCCGGCGAACGCCACGAACCCACCCACGCATCTGCTGGTGTTCGATGCGCTGGGCCGCCGCGTGGATGAAGCGCACGTAGCGGGCAGGAGCGGCGCACAGTTGCGCATCGGCGGTGCGGCGGGACTTTACCTGCTGCGCGTGTTCGGCGCGGATGGCGCCCTGTTGCACGACCGCAAACTGGTGGTGCGCTGAGCGGCGATCACAACGCGCGCTTCTTCTTGAAGAAGGCTTTGAGCAGGTCGGCGCATTCGGCTTCGAGAATGCCGCCCACCACCTGGGTCTTGGGGTGCAGCAAGCGTGCGCCGATGCGGCGGTAGCCGGCCTTCTCGTCGAAGGCGCCGAAGACGATGCGGCCCATCTGAGCCCAGTGCAACGCGCCGGCGCACATCACGCAGGGTTCCAGCGTCACGTAGAGCGTGCAGTCCTTCAGGTATTTGCCGCCCAGGTCGCTGGCGGCGCTGGTGATGGCCTGCATCTCGGCGTGCGCGGTCACATCGTTGAGGCGCTCGGTGAGGTTGTGCGCGCGGGCGATGATGCGGTCGCCGCAGACGATCACCGCGCCCACGGGCACCTCGTCGCCCTTGAAGGCCTGCTCGGCCTCGCGCAGGGCCTGCCGCATGAAGTGTTCGTCGCCCGGTGGTGCGATCATTCCAGCATCACCTTGTGCCGCGCGGGCCTGCCACCCGAAGGCGCGATCGTTTCCACCAGGTAGGTTCCGCGTGCCAGCTGCGCCACCGCGATGCGCTGCACACCACCGGTGAGCCGCAGGTCAAGCACCACGCGGCCCATCGCATCGAACATGCGCAGCCGGGCACCCGCCGTGGCACCGTCCACGAAGAGCTCCCCGCGTGCCGGCGAAGGCCACACGGAGATCGTCGGCGCTGGCAGCTCAGGGATGCCCACGAGCTGGCCCGGGACACAATCCTGGTGGTGCGCGCCATGGGCCGCGGTATCCACCACGATGTTCGCATCACCAGGCACGCCCACCGTCCACGCGAAGTAGAAGAGCATCATCTCGTCGGTGGTGCTTTCACCCAGCCACACCCACTGTGGTGGGTTGTTCGGATTGTTGGGATTGTTGGTGGTGTTGTCATAGGTGGCATGGCCATGCAGCACGGTGCCACTGGGCAGGTATACCGGCTGGCGGAACTGGTACATGTCCTGCCAGCGGAAATCCCAATCGGGGATGTCGATCAACGGGATGGTGTCGCCACCGGGCGGTATCGCGTAGGCCCACATGCGCTTGCCCAGCAGGTGGCTGTGCGGTCCGATGGCGGTGACCGTCGCCGGGAAGGTGGTGGTGTACTGCGCGTGGAAGGTCTTCACCTGGTTGGGCGGTATCACCAGCGGCCCGTTGGTGATTGTGATCAGGTGGTCCAGCACGGGATCGATGCTGATCGGGCGGGTGAGCGGGCTGGTGGTGAGCTTCAGGTTGACGCGTGTGGAATCGAGTTGCGGCGTGCTGTTGGCCGGGTAGTGTACCTGGATCACGATGTCCGCGTCGGCGAAGAGCCGGATGCCGAAGCCCGGCGGGGTCTCAAAGGGCAGTGCGCCGGGCACCCAGATGCCGATGAGCTTGGCGCTTTGCACGCCGATGCCGCCGAAACTGGTGTAGCCCGGCCCCATCTCATTCTGGTCCAGGATGCGCGCCTGGCCGCTGGTGTCCTGGAACACCAGCACGTGGTGCACCATTTCGCCGTTGCCGGGCACCACTTCCAGTGCGGTGATGAAGCGGTCCGTCGGATTGTCGATGTCCAGCACGAAGCAGCGGTAGTTGTCGCTGCTGGAGGAAGGGATCATGTAGTCCTCCATGATGGCGGTAAGGTCCGGCTGGGGTATGAGCCAGGCCCCCGGCGTGGGCGGTGGTAGCAGCGCGTTGGCGGGATCGCCCTCGGGCCCACCGGCGTCGGCCCATGCGGCGATCAGGTCGACCTCCTCCTGGGTCAACAACCGCTCATGGGCGAGTGACCGGTAATTCGGATCCGGCGGCCAGGGCGGCATGTAGCCTGTGGAGGTCGCGAACTTGATCTCATCGCGCATCCAATGCGCCATCTGATAGTCGGCCAGACTGAAATGCCCGGGGCCGCCGTCGTAGTGGCAGGGCGCGCAATGCGAGAACACGATGCAGGAGATGTCCTCGTGCCAGGTGGGGCTTTGGGCCTGCGCCGTGGCGATGCCCATGGCGGCGAGCACGATGGTCGCGGTGTGCTTCATGCTTCCTTCAGATCTTCCTTCCTGGTGGATCGCTTCGTTGCGGGCGTCTCGTCCGCCAGCAGCCCCACGACCCCGGGCTTGATGTCCTTGATGTTGAGTTGCACCGTCACCCGGCCGTTCCACTCGTTCTCTTCGATGCAGTAGAGCACGCTGAAGGGTTCGCCGCTGCGCACCAGGTCCAGGTGGGCGCCCTGCTTGAAGGCGATGGCGTCGATCATGCGTTGCGGGTCGGCGGGATCGCGCAGGGTCATCTTCAGGTGCGTGTCGCCCACCAGCCGCGCGTTGCCGGTGTCCACCACGCCGCGTGTGAGGAACACCGGCCGCATGTGACCGGGTCCATAAGGCGCCAGGTGCCGCAGCACGCGCACCAGCGGATCGGTGATGTCGGCCAGGCGGATCTCCAGGTCGGCCTCCTCTTCGGGCACGCGTTGCTCGTCGGCGATGGTGGCGCGCACCACCTCCTCGAAGCGTTCGCGGAAGCGCTGCACGTTCTCCAGCGGCATGGTGAGGCCCGCCGCGTACATGTGGCCGCCGAACTGGTCCAGCAGGTCGGCGCAGGCGTCGATGGCCTCGTACACGTCGAAGCCTTTCACGCTGCGCGCGCTGCCCACGGCCTTGCCGTTGCTTTCGGTGAGCACCACCGTGGGGCGGTAGTGCCGCTCGATCAGCCGCGAGGCCACGATGCCGATCACGCCCTTGTGCCAGTCCTCGCTGTACACCACCGTGCTCCAGCTGTCGCGCAGCACCGCATCGGTCTCGAAGTGTTCCAGCGCCTGCCGCGTGATGTCCTTGTCCAACTCCTGCCGCTGGCTGTTGTTGCCGTCCACGCGCAGGCCCATCTGCTCGGCCTGGGCCATGTCGCGCGCCAGCAGCAATTCCACCGCCTGTTTCCCATGCTCGATGCGCCCGGCGGCGTTGATCCGCGGCCCGATGGCGAAGACCAGATCGGTCACCGTCAATCGCTTCTTCACGTTGGCCATGCCCATCATGGCACGGAAGCCCGGGCGCGCTTCCGTGTTGAGGCGCTGCAGGCCCAGATGCGCCAGCACGCGGTTCTCGCCCGTCACCGGCACCAGGTCGCAGGCGATGCTCACCGCCACCAGGTCCAGCAGCGGCTCCAGCTCGGCGAAGGAGATGTCGTTCCGTTGCGCCAGGGCCTGCATCAGTTTGAAGCCGACGCCGCAGCCGCTGAGCTCATCGTAGGGATAGGAGCAGTCCGCGCGTTTGGGGTCCAGCACGGCCACCGCATCGGGCAGCGTGTCGCCGGGTCGGTGGTGGTCGCAGATGATGAAGCCGATGCCGCGCTCCTTCGCGTAGGCCACCTTGTCGATGGCCTTGATACCGCAATCCAACGCGATGATCAATGACACGCCCTCGCGTTGCGCGTGGTCGATGCCCGCGAAGGAGATGCCGTAGCCCTCGGTGTAGCGGTCGGGGATGTAGAAGGTGATGCGGCCGGTGAAGCGCGAGAGGAAGCTGTACACCAGCGCCACCGCCGTGGTGCCGTCCACATCGTAGTCGCCGTAGACCATGATCTTCTCCTGATCGCCCAGCGCCTGTTCGATGCGCTCCACCGCTTCGCGCATGCCGGCCATGAGGAAGGGATCGTGCAGTTGCTCCACGCCGGGACGGAAGAAGAGGCGGGCCGCCTCTGGGCTGTGGATGCCGCGCTGCACCAGGATCCGTGCGGCGGGCGCCGGGCAGCGCTCATGCGTGAGGCCGCGCGCCACCGCTTCATCGGCGGGAGGCTTCAGGCGCCAGCGTTTCAGGGGCGGGGCGGACATGGCATCGAAGATAGTCCGAAGGGCCGGCCTTGCTGCGGAAAGGATGCGTGCGAGCGGCACACGCTGCCGAAAAGATCTGGGATCGGCCTGCGATGCCATTACATTCGTTCCACTCCGGTACACACTCCCATGACCACAACCACCAAATATGGTAGCCATGGAAAAGAGCGTTCGTACCGAAGCATTGTGCCGCCGCCAGGGCGGTGCGCGTCCTGAACGTTGGGCCGGCCTGGTGCTCGCCGTGCTGGTGACGGCTGTGCAAGCTTAGACGTCCTCCTACGTGTCACCCAACGGCCACCTCACCAGCCTGCCCGATCGCGAAGCCCCCGCGATGTGGGATGGCGTGATCGCGCCCAGCGGCTATGCCACGCGGCCCGCGATCGGGTTGACCGCCGGCGCCAAGATCAGCGATGCGTACACCGCACTGCTCTTCGTGAACAAACCACCCAGCGACCCCATCTATGGCATCACCACCAATGGTGCACGGCCCGAGCTCACCATCACCGACGCCTACCTGCTGAACAACCAGCATGATGTGGTGCTGGCGCCCCTATCACTGGCCGCCCCCATTCCACTGCTCGGCGCCACGATCCGAGACAGCCGCTTCCTCACCACCCGGGCCTTGAACAACCCCGTACTGAAGCCCAAGCACCATATCTATTTGGCCGGGGTGCGCAACCTGCCCATCGCCGGCTGCACCTTCGCCAATACCAGTGGCCTGGATTCTGGTTCGCCCACCCTCTGGGGGCGAGGGATCACCGCCTCCAGCAGCACACCCTGGATCCTGGCCTCTGAGCAACGGCGCAGCACTTTCATGAACTTGCATATGGGGACAACCATCGCCACCACGATCACCAGCGGTGCGGCCATGGTGGACGAGGCGGACTTTATTGGCTGCGCGGCCGGCGCGTACATCCGTGCGAGCGACCATGCCACCATCACACGCAACACCTTCCAGGTGCCGGATGTGGATGTGTCCTTCACCGGTGTGGCGGCCGCCTACGGTGCTTACATGCACGGCTCCTCGGGCTTCATCTTCGAGGAGAACAGCTTCACAGGCCCCGGCAATGGCGCCGAAGAGCCCACTGTGGGCGCGGTCTTCAACGCCATAGGCCCGGAAAGCAACGTGTACTACAACAACACCTTCAATGCCTTCACCAACGCTGGCGGGCAAAGCGCAGGCACCATCATCATGGGCAATAATGATGGGCCCAACCCCGGCGATGGCCTCGTGATCAAATGCAACGACTACAGCCTCATCAGCCCCAACGATTTCGACGTGGCTTTCACAGGACCCAATGTGAAGATCGGTGATGCGCAGGGAGGAAATGAAGATCAAACCGATCCAGCCGGTAACACCTTCGCGCCCAATTGCTCCGGCTCACAGCACTTCCACAACAATGAGGAGGACATGGCGGAGTTCAAGTACTTCCACCATGATCCGCTCAGCACCAGCTTGCAGGTCGTGCCCGAGTGTGCCTCGGACCCGATAGAAGTGAGTGGAATGGATAGCTGGTATGAAGAAACCGAACATGCCTTTGTGAAGTCGACTGTGTGCCCCTTCCTCCAGGGGTTGTTGTTCAGCATGGGCGGACAAATGGCTATCGCAGCCAGCGCCGAGGCCAGCCAGTCCATGTCAGAGAGTCTTGAAGAGGGGGGACAACAATACCAGCTGAAAGCTCAAGCCATGCACCGCCTTACGGCCTTGGCCTTGCGGGATAGTGTGGCCGAAGGATTGGATAGCGCCCTGCACGCGCACAAGACGTATCCGTTGTATACCTCCGCCCAAAGCGTCTTGGGGTTGTACATAACCAAAGGCGAATTGGACAGTGCCCGTTTGGTAGTGGACGCCGCGTTGGAGGAAGACCCGGAGGCGGTCTACTGGCTTGTGCAGCACCTGTACCTGAGTGAGGTGGAGCAGGATGCCGACCCCTATGCGGCCACCCACCTCATGGACACACTGGAAACCCTGGCCAACACTGGAGAGCATGGCCACGCGCATGCACTGGCCTGGCTGGGAGGAATGGGACAGCATGTACCGGAGGTGATCATCCTGCCAGCGATCACCAAACGGCTGCACGCCCCGGAGGAAATGGAGTCCGTGTTGCCCCGGATGCTGGTGTTCCCGAATCCGAGTGATGGCACCATCAACGTGACTGTGCATGTGCCCGAAGGCACTGAACAGGCCAGCCTGAAGGTGCTTGATCTGGTGGGGCGCGTAATGATCGAGCGGCGCATCAGTGCGGGCACCCTCACGGAGGAACTGTATCTGCCGCTGAGCACGGGCTTCTACATGGCGGCATTGTATCTCAACGGCGTTCCTGCCGTAAGCACCAAGTTCCGGATCCTGCGATAGATGGACTTGCGCCGATTATAGTGGTGTACCGCTGGCCTGCTGCCTGCTGTTGCAGGTGGCGGGCCAGACGGTCACTTTCAATGAGCGGTTCGACACCTTCGGTCAACTTCTTTCGCAAGGTGGGTGGTCGGTGGAGTTGGCGCCGGACGGCGAGTATCTGGCCGTCCACACCACCCGTCTTTTTGAGGATCCATGGCTGTATTTCTTGACCGCAGTGATCCGGCTTTCACCATCCGGCGAGTTCCTCTCAGTGGGGCACAGTCCCTTGGCTGTGCATAGCACCTATGCAGGCTGGGCGAACAGCTCTGATATGACCACGGATGGCAGGGTGGTGGTAGGTGGAAGCACTTACCACCCAGGGGATATCCAGCGCCCGGCGATGATCTTCTTTAACCCGACCAGTGAACTGGACACCTTGATAGAGTTCGATTTCGATACAGCTGCATGGATCGGCCGCCAGGCCAAACAAACACCCGACGGTGGTTTTGTGCTTTGTGGTGAGACGAATAGTCCGGGGTCTTTGGACGGCTTCCTCCTGAAGACCGATGCGAACGGCACCCTGGAATGGGTGCGCACCTACGGCTACCCCGGCCTACGGGACTTTATCATTACAGTGGACCTGGCCCCGGATGGCGGTTACTACTTGGGGGGCAAGCGCGAACCCGTTTTCAATGTCTTCGACCCATGGGTGCTGCGTGTAGATGCGCAAGGTGAGTTGCTTTGGGACGACACCTATGGATCACCCTTCAACGACGGCCCCAACGCCCACCTGACCACCCTGGCCGATGGTCTGCCGGTGTTCGCGGGGGGCGTGAAGACCAGCACACTGAACCGAACGCTGCCCTGTATGAAAAAACTGGATGCGGATGGTGCTGTGCTCTGGGATCGCTATTATGGCGAAGCGATCTTCAACAGCACCTTCTTCACGGTCAAGGAGATCGAACCGGGCGGGGATCTGATCGCGGCCGGGCAGCATTACCTCTCCAACCTCCAGGTGGAATCCTACCAGAGCGGCATGCTGTTGCGCACCACCAACATGGGCGACAGCCTGTGGATGCGTTTCTACCAGTACCAGGATGATCAGATGCCACAGGGCCGGGGCTTTTTCCGCGATGTGCTGCCCACGCCGGACGGCGGCTTTGTGGCCGTGGGCACCGCCCTGCCCAACGGGGTGCATGACCAGGATCTTTGGGTGGTGAAGGTGGACGGGTACGGCTGCCTGGAGCCTGGCTGCCACCTCATCACCGGCATGGAGGTGCAGATCACCAACCTGGGCGGCGCGCTGCGCGTGTGGCCCAACCCCGTGCCGCGCGGCATGCCCCTGCAAGTGGAGGTGCGCTTGCCAGAGGGTTTCACCCCGCAGGGCGCCTTGCGCATTACGGTAACCGATGGGGCAGGGCGGTTGGTGCATGATGAACGCTTGACACAAGGCGGTCATCGCGAACTGCGAGGCACGAAGCAGGAAGCGATCTTGACCGCCTTGCCCCCCTCGCTCTCCCCGGGCCTCTACCACATCCACCTGCACGACAACACCCGCTGGATCGCAGGGGCCAAGCTGGTGGTGGAGTAAGGCCACCCCGCTGCCCACCGCGCCCTGTGGATGCGCGGCCCGCATAGCCCCGCGACCTGTCATTCCTCGCCGGGATCTTTGCCGCCACCCATGCGCGTCTGCCTCCCGCTTCTGCTGGCCCTGCTTCCCCTGACCGCCACGGCGCAGGTGGTGAACATCGAGAACAAGCGTTTCGAGGACGACACCTCGCGCTGGGCCGCGCACGCCAGCCTGCGCTTCAACGTGGTGGAGAACACCCAGCGCAGCACCGAGCTGGGCGCCAACGGCGGGCTGCAGTTCATCCACGGCATCCACCGCGCGTTCGTCATCACGGACTTCAACCTGAACAAGGTGGAGGACAACGCCTTCACCAACACGGGTTTCCAGCACCTGCGCTACCAGCGCGCCTGGCGTGGGCCGGTACACTGGGAGGCCTACACCCAGCTGCAGTACAACAAGCCGCTGCGGATCGACGTGCGCTGGGTGACGGGCGCCGGGCCGCGCATCGTGGTGCGCAACACCGATGCGATGCGGCTGGCGCTGGGCAGCTCCCTGATGTTCGAGCACGAGGTGGACCGCGTGAATGAGCTTCGCTACAACGACCTGCGGCTGAGCCATTACCTCTCCACCTCGTTCAAGCTGGAACCGCACACGCAGTTCACGGCCATCCTCTACTACCAGCCCCTGATCGGCGACATCAGCGACCACCGCGTGGCGCTGGAGGCCCAACTGCGCTTCCGCGTCACCCGCCGCTGGGCCTTCGACACGCGTCTGAACCTGCAACAGGACACCAAGATGGCCCCCGGCGTGCCCGGGCTGAACTACCGCTGGACGAACGCCTTCACCTTCCTGTGGTGAGGCGGGGACCTGAAGTAACAAAGCCCCGTACTTCCGTACGAGGCCTCGCTACCTGTGTGCTTCCGCCTTCAGCAGGGCGCACGCATGCCGCTAACGATATCCGTTGATGTACGCATTGGCGATGATCTCACTCTCGCGGACCAGTCCATGCACGATCTCCCGGATGACCTCGTTGAGCTGCTGGTCCGTGTACCGGGACAGGTCGTTGTACACGTGCGTTTTGCGCTTGCTGCTTTTGATGAAGGCTATTTTGTCCTTCTTGGTCATGGTGGCCTTCTACGGCGGCCCGGCGAAAAGGATCCCCCGGGGGCAGGCGATACGCTGGAAAGCCTTGCTTGCGTAGGGCAGGAAAACAGCGGCGGGCCTTCTTCCGAAAGCCCGCCGCCCCCTTTCACCAAAACCCGGGCTCTCGCCCAAAGCGGCCCCCACCCCTGGGGACCGCCGGATATGTTCAGGCCATCGCCGTGGGCGGGGCCGTGCGCAGGTCGTGCAGCGCGCGCAGGGTGCGCATGTAGCGTTCCACATCACCCTTCATCAACAGGCGGCGCGCGCGGCGCTTCAGCCTCTGGTAGATCTCGATCGGATGGTTCATGGCTTTCTGGATCTGGTCTCTGCATCGCACTCCTTTCCAACCCTGTGCCAAAACGCCCCGGACCTTGCCCAACGCATGGGGGATGTGGGCAGCGGTCGATCGGGACGGACCAGCGGCGGCCGGATCGGGGCAACGGCATGGCAGCATCTGACGGGCCCGCCGTTTACCTTCGGACCCATGCGATCGGGGTCCTATCTGGTGGGCGTGGCCGGCGGCAGCGGCTCGGGGAAGACCACCCTGGTGCGCGCCCTGCGCGATCGGTTGCCACCCGGCAGTGTCTGCCTGATGAGCCAGGACGATTACTACCTGCCCCGCGAAGCCCAGGCCCGCGACACCAATGGCCAGGTGAACTTCGACCTGCCCACGGCCGTTGACCTCGATGCCCTCGCCGCGGATCTGCGTACGCTGCTCGCCGGCCTTCCCGTGCGGCGAACGGAATACACCTTCAACAACGCGGGGCGGGAAGCCGGTGTGGTGGAGATGCTGCCCGCGCCGGTGGTGCTGGTGGAGGGACTCTTCCTGCTGCACCACGCCCCCGTGCGCGACCTGCTCGATCTACGCGTGTTCATCGAGGCGAGTGAGCGTTCCCAGCTGGACCGCCGGCTGCGGCGCGATGCCGAAGAACGCGGCTACGGGGAGCGCGAGGTGATGTACCAATGGGAGCACCATGTGCTGCCCGCCTATCGGGAATACCTGCTGCCCTACCGCCACCTCTGCGACCTGCACGTGGTGAACGAGCAGGGCTTCGAGCGCGCGCTTCGGGTGCTCAGCGACCACCTGCTCAGCGCCATCACCATGCCCGTGCGGCAGGCTCAGGAGCCGTAGAGTCCGTGCTGGCGGATGTAGCTCAGCACGGCCGGGGGCACGCTGCCATCCACGGTGCGCCAAGCCCGGATGCCCGCGCGCACGTCGGTGGAGGAAGCCGGCAGCAGGGGTGCCTCGTTCACCACCTTCACCCCCGGGTGGCCCTGGTAATTCGTGGCGGTCAGGTGCTCGCGCAGCCCCTCGCGCGGGTACACCAGCACACGGTGGTGCTCCAGGATCTTGTCGGGGTCCTTCCAGCGGTGCAGTGTGGCCAGGTTGTCGCTGCCGATGATCAGGTCGAAGACATGGTCCGGCCAGCGTTGGCGCATGAAGCGCAGGGTGTCCGCCGTGTAGTTGGGCTTGGGCAGGTCCAACTCGAAGCCGCTGGCCGATAGACCGGGTTCCCCCATCACGGCCAGCCGCGTCATGGCCAGGCGGTGCGCGTCGGGGGTGAGGGTCCTGTCCTGCTTGAAGGGGTTCTGTGGCGTCACCACCAACCACACCTGGTCCAGCCCGCAGGCGTGCAGCATGTGGCGGGCCAGGTCCACATGCGACTTGTGCGGCGGATCGAAGGTGCCGAAGAGACAGCCGATGCGCATCAGTGCAGGAATCGGCGGACCATCGACTCCGCCTCGCGGCAGGCACGGTCCAATTGGTCGTTCACGATCACCGCGTCGAAACGGTCGGCGAAGGTCAATTCGTGCATGGCCTTGTCGATGCGGACCCGCAGGGAATCCTCATTCTCCGTACCGCGCTCGCGCAAGCGCTTCTCCAGGTCCGCTGGGGAAGGCGGGCTGACGAAGACGGCCAGCGCGCGCGTCTGGTAGACCTCCTTCAGGTCCAGCCCGCCGATGACGTCGATGTCGAAGATGGCGTGATGGCCTTCGGACCAGATCCTCTCCAATTCGCTGCGAAGCGTGCCGTAGAAGCGGCCGGGGTAGACCTCCTCCCATTCCACGAATTCGCCTGCGACGATACGCGCCCTGAAGTCCTGCTCGCTGATGAACCAGTAGTCGCGGCCGTCCACCTCATTGTCGCGCTTGGGACGCGTGGTGGCGCTCACGCTGAAGGCCAGGCCCAGGTCCTGATCCAACAGATGCCGCACGATGGAAGTCTTGCCAGCGCCCGAAGGAGCCGAAAAGATCAGGAGCTTGCCGCGCGCTTCCATGGCCGGTGGTCGCTCAAAGGACATTGAGCACCTGCTCCTTCACTTTCTCCAACTCGTCCTTCATGCGCACCACCAAACGCTGGATGACCGCATCGTTGGCCTTGCTGCCCAGGGTGTTGATCTCGCGGCCCATCTCCTGGGTGATGAAGTTGAGCTTGCGCCCTTGGTTGGATCCCGAGGCCATGGTCTCCAGGAAGTAGTCGCAGTGTGTGCGCAGCCGCATCTTCTCTTCGGTGATGTCGAGCTTTTCCAGGTAGAAGACCAACTCCTGCTCAAAGCGCTCGGGGTCCACTTCGACCTTCAGTTCGGCGAGTTTGCCCCGCAGACGATCGCGGGTCCGGTCCATGCGGGCGCCATCCAAGCCCTCCACTTCTCCGAGCAGCTCCCCGATGGCGCCCACCCGGCCGGCGAGTTCCTCGCGCAGTTTCGACCCCTCGCTCGCGCGGAACTCGTTGAAGCCCCGCAAGGCCTCACTGACCAGGGCGAGCAGCGCCTCCTTGCCGGCCTCATCGATGCGGTCGGTCGCAGTGGTCAACACATCGGGCAGGCGCAGGATGAGCGAAAGCAGATCACTGCGCTCCCCGGGCGCCACTTCTTCCGCGATGGCCCGCAACTCCTCGTGGTAGGATCGGATCAGTTCGCGATCGAAAGCGGCGCGCCGCTGTTCGGCGGTGCCTTCCTGGGTCACCGTCAGATCGGCCTTGCCGCGCACTACGACATCGGCGGCCAGGGCACGGAGGTCCATCTCCAACTCACGGAACAGGCCGGGGGTCTTCACCGAGAGGTCCAGCTGCCGGCTGTTGAGCGCGCGCGCCTCCACGGTGACCTTGCGGCCGTTCACCACGCCCTCGGCGCGGCCGAATCCTGTCATGGAGCGCAGCATCCCGCTTGAAGTGCGGCAAAGGTATCCGTGCGGAGAGAGTGGCAAGTGGCCGGTTCGCAAGTTGGCGAGTACCGCGATCCACATGAACTTCGGGACACCAAAGAAGCATGTCATGGGAACGTTCAGGGATCTCATTATCCATCAGAAGGCGTTCAGCCTGGCGATGGACATATTCCATTTGACCAAGCAGTTCCCCAAAGAGGAACGCTACGCACTCACGGACCAGATACACCGAAGCAGCAGGGGGGTGTGTACCAACCTTGCCGAGGCATATCGAAAGCGCCGGTATGAAGCGGCATTCATCGCGAAGCTCACGGACGCGGATACCGAGAACACCGAAACGCTGGTCCATCTCGACTTTGCGATGGCATGCGGTTTCATGGAGCATGTGCGGCACAATGAACTGGTGAGGCGCTGCGAAGAGGTCGGCGTGATGCTGAACAGCATGATGGAGAACCCGGCCAAATGGGTACTCAAGCCACGGAAATGATCCATTCCGCCGCGCAACTCTCCTTGCCAACTGGCGAACTGGCCACTTGCCACTTCGTCATCGGGCCATCCGATCCGCTCTGCCCACCAGATGAACGCCGAGGAAGATCGCGGCGGCGCACAGGAGTTGCGGCCAGCCCAGCGTGGCGTCATAGCTGCCGGGAATGCCGAGGCGCTCTGGACCGATGCGCATGAAGAGCCAGGAGAAGACCGCCGCCAGCACGGGCTGCATGTAGATATAGGTGCCCACGACACTCGCGCTCACGTGGCGCAAGGCCCAGGTATTGAGCAGGTAGGCCACGAAGGTGACCACCACCACCACGAAGCCGAGCGCCGACCAGATGGGCAGTGTGAGGGCCGGCCAGTCCACCTCCAGGGCTTCGCGCCAGCCAAAGGGCAGCACGAGGAAGGTGCCCAGCAGGAAGCACCAGCTCATCACGGTGACGGCGGTGTACTTGCGCATGAGCGGCTTCACGATCACCAGGTAGATGCCGTAGGAGGTGGCGTTGATGAGGATGAAGAGATCGCCGAGCACGGTGGGGCCGGCGGTTGCGCCCTTGGGCTTGAGGGCGATGAGGGTGAGCGCGCCCGCCGCCCCGAGCGCCACGCCAAGGGTCTTGGTCCAGGTGATGCGTTCGCGCAGCAGGATGCCGCTGAGCACCAGCACCAGGATGGGCGTGGCCACCATGATGATGCTGGAATTGATGGGCGTGGTGCGCATGAGGCCATGGAAGAACATCAGCTGGTTGAGCGCCACGCCGAACAGCGCGCAGAGGAAGAGGCGGCCCAGGTCAGCCGGCGAAACGCGTTCGGGCAGGAAGGCGCGCATGAGCCAGAAGAGCGCCCCGGCGCCCAGCACGCGCAGCACGATGAAGCCGCCCGGACCCAACACGGCCGGCATCAGGCCCTTGGCCACCACGTAGTTGACGCCGTAGATGAAGTTGACCGTGAACAGCGCGGCGTGCGCGCGGGCGCGGCGGTCCATGGTCGTGGCGATCGCGGGGCGACGGATACCTTTAACCCGATCCGCCCCGCGCGGAGCGGCGAAATTAGATGGAAGGCGCCCCGCCCCACACCCACCAGCAGGACGAGAAGGACATCCGCGGCCGTTTCAAGCTGCGCAAGGTGATGTTGCCGGTGCTTATCGGCATGATCGCCGCCGGCTGGCTGCTGTGGCGCGATCTGAGCAAGGAGCGCTTCGAACTCGTTGGCCAGGGACCCGGCGATTATGTCTGGGTCGGCGATGGCGCCTCGGGCATTCCCGACCTGAACGACGCCGGCCAATTCCAGCGGGTTACCGACGGCAGCGGGCAATACCGCCGCATGACGCAACGCGAGATGCTCGGCCAGGTGCAGTGGACCGCCTACAGCACCTTCTGGATCATCATGGCTTTGATCGCCACGGCCTTCCGCGACCTGGGCTACATCTTCCGCATCCGGGTGCTCAGCGATGGGCACCTCAACTGGCGGCAGAGTTTCAACGTCACCTTCCTCTGGGAATTCGCCTCGGCCCTCACGCCCTCGGTGGTGGGCGGCTCGGGCATCGCCATGTTCATCATCGGCCGCGAGGGCATACCGCTTGGCCGCGCCACGGCCATCGTGCTGGTGACCGCCCTGATGGACGAACTCTTCTACGTCATCATGGTGCCCATCGTCTTCCTGCTGGTGGGCATGGACAACCTGTTCCCTGCGCAATTGGACAACGCCTTCTGGGGCCTGCCCATCAAGACCATCTTCTGGGTCGGGTACGCCTTCATCCTGGGCATGGTGGGGATCATCTTCTATGGTGTCTTCTTCCGGCCGCGCGCCTTCAAGTTCGCCCTGCTACAGGTCTTCCGGTTGCGGCTATTGCGGCGCTGGCGGCCCCTGGTGATCAAGGTGGGCGACGACATCGCCCTCACCAGCGAGGAGCTCAAGGGCAAGCCCAAGCGCTTCTGGGCCCAGGCCTTCGGTGCCACGGTCTTCAGCTGGGCCTCGCGCTTCCTGGTGATCAACTTCATCGCCGCGGCCTTCTTCAGTGTGGGCGACCACCTGCTGCTGTATGCGCGCCAGCTGGTGATGTGGGTGATCCTGCTCATCAGCCCCACGCCCGGTGGCAGCGGTGTCGCCGAAGTGGCCTTCGCGGGCTTCTTCCGTGATCTGCTGCCCACCTTGGGCTTCATCGGCGCCATCGCCATCATCTGGCGCCTGTTCAGCTACTACCTCTACCTGTTCATGGGCGTGATCATCCTGCCGAGGTGGTTGCGGCGCACGAGGAGCAAGGTGTGAGGGGAGCGCTGGGCTACCTTCGCCGCCCCTCCCCTTACCCCCATGAAATTCGCCACCAAAGCCATCCACGCCGGTGTGGAACCCGACCCCGCCACCGGGGCGATCATGACGCCCATCTACCAGACCAGCACCTACGTGCAGGATGGCCCCGGCGGCCACAAGGGCTACGAATACAGCCGCACGCACAACCCCACGCGCACCGCCTTGCAGAACGCCCTGGCGGCGCTGGAGAACGGGAAGCACGGGCTGTGTTTCAGCAGCGGCATGGCCAGCATCGATGCGATCATCAAACTGCTGAAGCCCGGCGACGAGGTGGTGAGCACCAACGACCTCTACGGCGGCACCTACCGGCTCTTCACCAAGATCTTCGAGGGCTTTGGCGTGAAGTTCCATTTCGTGGACATGGGCGACCTGCGCAACGTGGAGGCGGCCATGAACAGCAACACCCGGCTCATCTGGGCCGAGACGCCCACCAACCCCCTGCTGCGCATCATCGACATCGCCGGTCTGGCGGCCATCGCGAAGAAGCACGGCTGCCTGCTGGGCGTGGACAACACCTTCGCCAGCCCCTACCTGCAGAACCCGCTGGACCTGGGTGCCGACCTGGTGATGCACAGCGTGACGAAATACCTCGGCGGCCACAGCGATGTGGTGATGGGCGCGCTGGTGGTGAAGGACGACGGGCTGGCCGAGCGGCTGGCCTTCATCCAGAACAGCAGCGGCGCCACCCCGGGGCCGATGGACTGCTTCCTGGTGCTGCGCGGTCTGAAGACGCTGCACCTGCGCATGCAGCGCCACTGCGAGAATGGGCAGGCCGTGGCGGAATTCCTGGCGCGGCACCCCAAGGTGGACAAGGTCTACTGGCCAGGATTCGCCACGCACCCCAACCACGATGTGGCCAAGCGTCAGATGCGCGGCTTCGGTGGCATGATGAGCTTCACGCTGAAGGGCGATGCCATGGCCGATGCCACCCGGGTGCTGAGCGGCACCAAGCTCTTCGCGCTGGCCGAGAGCCTGGGCGGCGTGGAATCACTGTTGGGCCACCCGGCGAGCATGACGCACGCCAGCATCCCGCGCGAGGAGCGGATCAAGAACGGACTCGCCGACACGCTGATCCGGCTCAGTGTGGGATTGGAGGACGCCGAGGACCTGATCGCCGACCTGGAGCAGGCCCTGGCTTGAAGCCCTTCGCCGCGAAACGCCGATCCTTCAGCCGCCCCTGCGCGTTACCTTGCATCACCCTTGATCCCGAGCTTCCCATGCGTCAATCCATTACCCCGGTAGTTCTGCTGCTCTCCATGGCCACGGCCCTCCATGCCCAAGGCCCGGCCGAAGAAGGCTTCACCTGCAAGGCCAACGAGAACGACGCGCTGACCCGCCGCATCGCCGATGACCCCGCATTTCTGGAGGATGCCCTGCGCGCCCAGGCCGAGTTGGATGCGTGGACCGCCGGTTTCCAGCGCGGGGAGCGGGGACTGTTCATCATCCCCGTGGTGGTGCACATCATCCACAACAACGGCCTGGAGAACATCAGCGACGCGCAGGTGATCGATGGCATCCGCGTGCTGAACGAGGACTTCAACAAACTGAATCCCGAATGGCCCGGTGTGCGGCCCGAATTCCTGGACATCGTGGCGGAGGTGGGCGTGGAGTTCCGCCTGGCCCGGAAGGACCCCCAGGGCAATTGCACCAATGGCATCACCCGCACGGTGAGCACCCAGACCTACCAGGGCGATTTCGAGATGACGCAGCTGATACAATGGCCGCGCAACAAATACATGAACGTGTGGGTGGCGGCCAGC
Organism: Flavobacteriales bacterium; assembly: GCA_026129465.1. NCBI lineage: Bacteria > Pseudomonadati > Bacteroidota > Flavobacteriia > Flavobacteriales > Flavobacteriales bacterium. Next base: position 2,982,113 of record JAHCIA010000001.1, on the reverse strand, counting down.
GCGAACGGCGCGGCGGGCTATACCTACTACCCCATGTGGTTGAACAACTGGCCCGAGGCCGACGGCATGGTGTTGCGGCACGACTACCTGGGCAGCATCGGTACGGGCCACCCCAGCCGTTCCCACGTATGGGCGCACGAAGTGGGGCATTGGATCAACCTGATGCATTGCTGGGGCAACAGCAACGAGCCCGGCAGCGAAAGCAATTGTTCCATGGACGATGATGTGGCCGACACCCCGCTGACCAAGGGCTGGACCAGCTGCTGGCTGGCCGCGAACAGCTGCGGGTCGGAGTTGGACAACGTGGAGAACTTCATGGAGTACTCCTACTGCAGCAAGATGTTCACCTTGGGCCAGGCCGAACGCATGGTGGCCTCACTCACCTCCAGCATCGCGCAACGCAACGAATTGTGGCAACCGGAGAACCTGATCGCCACAGGCGTGGAGGAGGAACCGGTCCTGTGCGCCATCGGCTTCACGCGCAGCAAGAGCGAAGTGTGCACCGGCGAGACCGTGCAGTTCACCGACGCCAGTTACCACAATGTGCAGTCACGTTTCTGGGGCTTCCCCGGCGGCACGCCATCCTTCAGCACCGCTGCGAACCCGGCGGTCACCTACCAGAACACCGGCCGCTATTCGGTGTCGCTGATCGTGAGTGATGGCGACATCAACCTGAACACCACCGAACCAGAGGCCATCGCCGTGCTCCCCGCCGTGGGCCGCGCGGTGCCGCATACCGAGAGCTTCGAGGACATCACCACCTTGCCCACCGATGAATGGCTGGTGCGCGACCCGGATGGCGACGGCGGATTCCAAGTGACCTCGGCAGCGGGCTACACCGGTGGCCGCAGTGTGCGGCTCGGCAACGGTCCCGACAAATTCGGCCGCGTGGACCGGCTCGTCTCCAGCACTTACGACCTCAGCGGCGCGCAGCAGATCACCATCACCTACCGCTACGCCTTCGCGCGCAGGAACCCGAACAACGACGATCGACTCCGCGTGTACGTGAGCAGCAATTGCGGCACCACCTGGAGCCTGCGCCAGCAGTTGCGCGGCAGCATGGCGCTGGCCACCGCACCGGACAACAATGGCACCTTCGTGCCCGATGGCCAGGGCCAATGGGGCTACGCGCTGATCGACAACATCAGCTTCCCCTACCACAGCCAGAAGTTCCGCGTGCGCTTCGAATTCGAGAGCCACGGCGGCAACGACCTCTACCTGGACGACATCAACATCAACGGTGTGCACGTGGGCCTGGAGGAGCTGGCGCTGGAAGGCGGCGGCCTGCTGGTGGTGCCCAACCCGGCCGCGGAGCAGGCGCAGGTGCTCTTCCATCTGGAAACGGGCGGCGCCGTGCGTGTGGAGCTCTTCGACGCGCTGGGCCGCACGGCGATGGCGCCCTTGGAGGCCCGTCTGCCGGCCGGGCCGCAACGCATCGATCTGCCCGTGGCCGCGATCGCCACCGGCACCTATGTGCTGCGCGTATCCCGGCCTGAAGGGAATGCCGTCACACGATTCGTCAGGGAGTAGCGGCGCTCGCTCTTGCGGTCCTTTGCCGATCGAATAACTTGGTCCTCGGACCAGATACCTGCTTGACCATGCTTCGTATTTCCTCCCTGGCCTTCGCAGGCCTCATCAGTTTCTCGCTTTCCGCCCAACAGGATGCCGGTGGCTTCCCCTGCGCCACGGGCGATGACGCCCTGCTCGAACAACTCACGGGCGGCGACCCCGAAGCGCTTGCGCGAATCGCGGCCACGCAGGCCGAGTTGGAGGCCTTCACCACCGCCTTCGGCGAGGTGGAGATGGATGGGGAACGGGCCACGCACATCATTCCCGTGGTCTTCCACATCATCCACAACAATGGTTCGGAGAACATCGGCAACGCGCAGATCATCGACGCCATGCGCATCCTGAACGAGGACTACAGCCGCACCAATCCGGACTGGTCCAATGCGCACCCCAGCTTCGTGGGCATCGCCGCCAACGTGGATGTGGAGTTCCGGCTGGCGAAGAAGGACCCCAACGGCAACTGCACCAACGGCATCACCCGCACGGTGAGCAGCCTGACCAACCAGGGCGACAACGCCATGAAGGCCTTGATCCAATGGCCACGCAACCGCTACCTGAACGTGTGGGTGTGCGCTCAGCCCAACGGTTCGTCGAGTGTGCTGGGCTATGCGCTGCTGCCCAGCGCGGCCCAATGGTTCCCCACGCAGGACGGCATCGTCATTCGCCACAACTGCCTGGGCACGGTCGGCACCGGCATCACCAATTTCTCCCGCACCCTGACGCACGAAGTGGGGCACTGGATCAATCTGGAGCACCCCTGGGGGCCCACCAACAACCCGGGCGTGGCCAGCAACTGCAACAGCGACGACGGCGTGGCCGACACGCCCAACACCATCGGCTGGCAGACCTGCAATGTGAATGGCAGCAGCTGCAACTCGCTGGACAACGTGGAGAACTTCATGGAGTATTCCTTCTGCTCCAAGATGTTCACCAACGGCCAGAAGACGCGCATGATCGCCGCGCTGAACAGCACCACCGCGCAGCGCAACCAGCTATCCCAGGCGCAGAATCTCTCCTTCACCGGTGTCACCTCGCCCGATGTGCCCTGCGCCGCGGTCTTCAGCCCCAGCCCGGTGACGATCTGCGCCGGCGGCACGGTCACCTTCAATGACCAGAGCTACCACGGCATCACCCAGCGCAATTGGAGCTTCCCCGGCGGGACCCCCTCCAGCAGCACCCAGGCGAACCCGGTGGTGACCTACAATGCGCCGGGCGTCTATGCGGTATCGCTCACCGTGGGCGACGGCAGCACGCAGGTGAGTTCCACCCTGAATGGACACGTGACGGTGCTGGCGGCTCCGGGTGCGGCGGTGCCCGTGATGGAGGGTTTCGAGCCCTACGCCAACTTCGATGCTTCACCCTGGACCGTGGTGAACCCCAACGGCAACAACACCTGGTCCATCACCAATGCGGCCGCCTTCTCCGGCGACAAGAGCACCCGCATCCTGAACACCGCCGCGATGAACGGCCAGACGGACGACCTCATTTCTGGCACCTACGACATGAGCAGCGCGCAGCAGGTGGTGGTGACCTACCGCTACGCGTACGCGCAGCGCAACAGCGGCAGCGACGACCGCCTGCGCGTTTACGTGAGCAACAACTGCGGCGCCACCTGGAGCATGCGCCAGCAACTGCGCGGCACACAGACCCTGAACACCGTCGGTGCGCCCATGACGGCGAGCTTCGTTCCCAACGGGCAGGGGCAGTGGGGCTATTCCGAAGTGAACAACATCGCGCCCATCTACCACGTGAACAACTTCCGCCTGCGCTTCGAGTTCGAGAGCTACGGCGGCAACAACATCTACCTGGACGACATCAACATCAACGGCCAGCCGGTGGGCGTGGAGGAGATCGCGCTTGGCGGCGGCGGCCTGCTGGTGGTGCCGAACCCCGCAGCGGGCCAGGCACAAGCGGTGATCCATCTGGACAAGGCCGGGCGGACCGAACTGGACCTGATCGACGTGCTGGGCCGCACCATCGCCACGCCGTATCAAGGCCACATGGCCGCTGGCACGCATCGCATGGACCTGCCCATCGGCGGGCTGACGAGCGGCGTCTACTTCCTGCGCCTGCGCACCGGCATGGTGGAAAAGGTGGCGCGCTTCATCGTGGAGTAAGGGGCCGCTTGGATCGCAAGGAGGGCGGGTGAAGGTGGGTCGCGCGTGGCGGAACGGTCCGTCACGATCCGGTATCATTGTCCTCCCTTTCACGCCCGAGATCCCTAGAGTGCCATGATCATGCGTAACCTCCTATCCGCGCTGTTATTTCTGCTGATCACCCTCACCCAGGCACAGGATGCACCCCACTTCCGCTGTCTGGTGGACGACTTCAGCCCTGCGGCACCGGACTACATCCCCTCCGAGGAAGACCTGGCCCGCATGCAGGCGACCGACCAACAATTGGAGGCCTTCACCCAGGCCTTCGCTGCGGAGGGTGAAGACGCGGAGCGCGGTTCTTACGTCATCCCCGTGGTTTTCCACATCATCCACAACTACGGCCCGGAGAACATCACCGACGCGCAGATCCACGACGCGATGCGGATCCTGAACGAGGACTTCAACAAGCAGAATCCGGACTGGCCGACCGTGAAGCCGGAGTTCCTGGGCATCGTGGCCGACGTGGGCGTGGAGTTCCGCCTGGCGAAGAAGGACCCGCAGGGCAATTGCACCAACGGCATCACCCGCACGGTGAGCCATCTGACCAGCCAGGGCAACCAGGCCATGAAGGGTCTGATCCAATGGCCGAGGAACCGCTACCTCAACATCTGGGTCTCGGCCTATGCGAATTCCCCAGGGACCTCGGGCTACACCTACCGGCCTTTCGCGGTGGCCGACTGGGCCGAGGCCGATGGCATCGTGATCCTGCACAATTTCACGGGCAGCATCGGCACCAGCAATGTGGGCAACTCGCGTGTACTCACCCATGAAGTGGGCCACTGGATCAACTTGATGCACACCTGGGGCGATTCCAACGACCCCTTGTTGCCGGGCAACTGCAACGACGACGACCAGGTGGCCGACACCCCCAACACCATCGGATGGGTGAGCTGCAACCTGAACGGAAACACCTGTGGGTCGCTGGACAACGTGGAGAACTACATGGACTATGGGTTCTGCTACAAGATGTTCACCAACGGCCAGAAGACCCGCATGATCGCCGCCTTGAACAGCAGCGTGGCCCAGCGCAACAACCTTTGGCAGGCCGCCAACCTGCAACTCACCGGCGTGTTCGATGCCGAAACGCTCTGCAAAGCGGTGTTCATCAACACCAAGCCGGAGATCTGCCAGGGCAGCACGGTGACCTTCACGGACCAGAGCTATTTCGGGGCCACCGGGCGCAGTTGGCAATTCCCCGGCGGCAGCCCGGCCACCAGTACCTCGGCCACCCAGACGGTGACCTACAACACCCCGGGCAATTACGCCGTGACGCTCACCGCGACCAATGCCAGCGGCAATGTGAGCACCACCGTGCCGCAATTGGTGAAGGTGATGCAGACCACAGGAGCACCCTTCGTGGAAGGTTTCGAGAGCTACGCCACGCTGGACGCATCACCGTGGAGCGTCTTCAACCCGAACGGGGACAACACCTGGTCGATCAATACTGCGGCGGCCCACAGCGGCACCAAGAGCGTGCGCATCCAGAACGCGCCCACGATGAACGGCCGCACGGACGACCTCTTTTCCCAACCCGTCAACATGGCCGGTGCGCAGCAGGTGACCATCTCCTTCCGCTACGCCTACGCGCAGCGCAACAGCTCCAGCAACGACCGTCTGCGTGTGTATGTGAGCAGCAATTGCGGCAACACCTGGACCATGCGCCAGCAACTCACGGGCAACGGCTCGCTCAACACCGCCGGGGCGCCCGTGGGCGGCAATTTCGTGCCCAATGCCGGCCAGTGGGGCTATTCCGTGGTGGACAACATTCCCGCGAATTTCCATGTGGCCAACTTCCGCGTGCGCTTCGAGTTCGAGAGCAACGGTGGCAACAACATCTATCTGGACGACATCAACATCAACAACCAGCCGGTGGGCTTCGATGAGATCGTACTCGGCGGTGGCGGCCTGTTGGTGGTGCCCAATCCGGCAGTGGACCAGGCCCAGGCATGGTTCATCACACGGGCCGCCGGCGAGGCCTCCCTTGAATTGATCGATGTGCTGGGCCGGGTGGTGGCCGTGCCGCATGCCGGAACGCTTCCCGCTGGCGAGCACCGCCTGGAAATCCCCCTGGCCAGCCGCTCCTCGGGCATGTATTTCCTGCGTCTTCGTGCAGGGGGGCAGGAGCAGGTGGCCCGCCTGGTGATCGAGTGACCGTCCTTCGCGTGCCAACACCGGCAGCATTCCACGGCCAGCGCTGACCAGTGATCGTCACAGGATCGTCACACCCGGCTAGATCCACCGTTCGTCGCATGGGAGCGGAACTTGGTCGTTCAGGAAGCATGCACCAGCCATGGATGGCGTGGCATCCAGCACGGGATCCCACCGGTGATCACCGGTCAGGACCACAAGACCACCGTGACCAAAGGCGTGATCCGTGACAGGCCGCTCGGCTTGGAAGGGGTAAATTCGTAACGCAAGGAATCTGAACCCGGAACCCTCGATCACGAAATGACCTTCAAGACCCTCTTGGCAGCGGCCGTTCTGCTCCCGGCCGCCGCCCTGGCACAATCCGCCCAACCCCTTCCCTGTCTGGCCGACGACCTGTCGCTGGCTGCTCCGCATTACATCCCCACCGCCGAGGACCTGGCCCGCATGGCCCAGGACGAAGCGCAGTTGGAGGCGTTCACCCAGCTCTTCGCGGAAGCGGAGATGGACGGTGCGCGCAACACGTACATCATCTCGGTGGTGTTCCATATCATACACGACAATGGCCCGGAGAACATCAGCGACGAGCAGGTGTACGACGCCATGCGGGTGCTGAATGACGACTTCAACAAGCTCAACAGCGACTGGTCCAATGTGAAGCCCGAATTCCTTGGGCTGGTGGCCGATGTGGGCATCGAGTTCCGCCTGGCGAAGAAGGACCCCAATGGCAATTGCACCAAGGGCATCACGCGCACCCAAAGTGCGCTCACCCACCAGGGCGATCAGACCATGAAGAACCTGATCCAATGGCCGCGCAGCCGCTACCTGAACGTATGGGTGGCCGCCAGCGCGAATGGCGCCGCAGGATATACCTACCGGCCGGCCGCGGTGAACAATGCGCCGGCGCTGGACGGCATCGTGCTGTTGCACAGCTACACCGGCAGCATCGGCACCAGTTCGCCCTACAAGTCGCGCACGCTCACCCACGAGGTGGGGCATTGGATCAACCTGATGCACACCTGGGGCAACAGCAACAACCCCGGCCTGGCCAGCAACTGCAGCGACGACGACCAGGTGAGCGACACGCCCAACACCATGGGTTGGACCAGTTGCAACCTGAACGGTGTCACCTGCAGCACGCTGGACAACGTGGAGAACTACATGGACTACTCCTACTGCTCGAAGATGTTCACCACCGGGCAGAAGACGCGCATGATCGCCGCGCTGAACAGCGGCACCGCCCAGCGAAGCACCCTTTGGCAGCCCAACACGCTTCAACTCACCGGCGTGCTGCTGCCCGACGCCCTGTGCGCGGCGGAATTCAGCCACGGGTCGAACACTTTCTGCGCCGGTGGCTCCATCACCTTCCAGGATCTCAGCTTCCATGCGGTCACCAGCCGCACCTGGGAATTCCCTGGCGGAACACCCGCCACCAGCACCTCGGCCAACCCCACGGTGACCTACGCCGAACCCGGGACCTATCAGGTGACGCTCACCGTGAGCGATGGGGTGAACACGATGAGCACCACCATGCAACAGGCCGTGACGGTGCTGCCAAGCCCCGGCGTGCCCGTGCCGCATGAGGATGGTTTCGAGGCCTATGCCGCGCTGAACGACTCACCCTGGGTGGTGGCCAACCCGGACAACGACAACACCTGGACGCTGAACAACGCGGCGGCATTCACCGGCGACAAGAGCGTGCGCATACTGAATACGGCCGCGATGAACGGCCGCAAGGACGAACTGCTTTCGCAGCCCGTGGACATGAGCGGGGCGGACGAGGTGCGCATCTCCTACCGCTACGCCTTCGCCCAGCGCACCAGCGGTAGCGACGACCGCCTGCGGGTGTGGGTGAGCAACAACTGCGGAGCCACCTGGAGCATGCGCCAGCAACTGCGCGGCACCATTTCGCTCAATACGGCCGGTGCGCCCATGCAGACCAGCTTCGTACCGAATGGCCCCGGCCAATGGGGATACACCGAAGTGACGAACGTGAGCGCCGCCTACCATGTGGCCGACTTCCGCTTCAAGTTCGAGTTCGAGAGCTACGGCGGCAACAACATCTACCTGGACGACATCAACGTCAACGGCATGCCCGTGGGCATGGGCGAACTGCTGCTGGGCGATGGCGCCCTGATGGTGGTGCCCAACCCGGCCGAAGACATGGCCACCGTGGTCTACGACCTGCAAAGCCCGGGCATGACGAGGTTGGAGGTGCTGGACATGCTGGGACGTGTGACGCACGTGTTGCGTGACGGCCAGCATGCCACGGGGCCCCACCGGGTGGAGATCCCTGTGAACACGCTCAATGCCGGGGTCTACCTGGTGCGCCTGGTGCAGGGCGACCGCCAGGAAGTCGTCCGCTTCGTGAAACAATGAACGCCCCAAGGAAGACGACCATGAGGATCGCGACCATCATCATCGCAACGGCCATCGCGGCCGCAGGCAACAACGCCATCGCACAACAGGACGGCATGCTGCCCTGCAAGAACAACGACGCCGACCTGTTCCACTATCTGCACGGTGGCGATCCGGCGGAGATCGCGCGCATCGCACAGGCGGAAGCCGAATTGGAAGCCTTCACGGCCGAATTCGTGGCCCAGTACCAGGACGGACAGCGCCAGCCGTTCATCATCCCGGTGGTCTTCCACATCATCCACAACAACGGGAGCGAGAACATCAACGACGACCAGCTCTACGACGCGATCCGCATCCTGAACGACGACTTCAACAAGCTGAATCCCGACTGGACCAGCGTGAAGGCCGAGTTCCTGAGCATCGTGGCCGACGTGGGCGTGGAGTTCCGGCTGGCACAGAAGGACCCCCAGGGCAACTGCACCAACGGCATCACCCGCACGGTGAGCACCCTCACCTACCAAGGTGACAACGCGATGAAGGCATTGATCCAGTGGCCGCGCAACCGCTACATGAACGTGTGGGTGGCCGCCAGCGCGAACGGGGCGGCGGGCTACACCAACTATCCGAGCGCCTTCCACAACAACCCCAGCGGCGACGGTATCGTGGTGCAGCACACCTACGTGGGCAGCATCGGCACGGGCCACCCCAGCCGCTCGCGGGTGCTCACCCACGAGGTGGGGCATTGGATCAACCTGCGGCACGCCTGGGGCAACAGCAACAACCCCGGCTTGGAGAGCAACTGCAACGGGGACGACCAGGTGGCCGACACGCCCAACACCATCGGCTGGACCACCTGTTTCACCCAGGGCACCAGCTGCGGGTCCTTGGACAACGTGGAGAACTACATGGAGTATTCCTACTGCAGCAAGATGTTCACCAATGGACAGGCCGCGCGCATGATCGCCGCGCTGAACAGCAGCACCGCACAGCGCAACAACCTTTGGCAACCCGCGAATCTCACACTCACCGGCGTGGACCAGGAGCCGCAACTCTGCCTGGCGCAATTCAAGGGAGACCGCCAGACCATCTGCGCGGGCGGCTCGGTGACCTACACGGACCTGAGTTACAACGGCGTGCAGAGCCGCACCTGGTCATTCCCCGGTGGAACACCGGCGACCTCCTCGGAACTCTACCCGACGGTGACCTATGCCGCAGCGGGCGTCTATCCCGTGACACTCCAGGTGAGCGATGGCACCAACACCATGGAGGTGACGCAGGAGGCCTGCATCACCGTGCTTCCCGATCCCGGCGCCGCGGTTCCCTTCGAGGAAGGTTTCGAGGCCTATGCGAACCTGGGTGATTCGGACTGGATGCTGGCCAACCCGGACAACGACAATACCTGGACCCTGACCAATGCCGCGGCCTTCACCGGGGACAAGAGCGTGCGCATCCTGAACACCTCGGCCATGAACGGCCGCAAGGACGAGCTGATCTCGCAGCCGCTGGACATGAGCGGTGAGAGCGAGGTGCGCCTCTCCTTCCGTTACGCCTATGCCCAGCGCAACAGTTCCAGTGACGATCGCCTGCGCATCTGGGTGAGCAACAACTGCGGCGCCACCTGGAGCATGCGTCAGCAGTTGCGCGGCACGCAGAACCTGAACACCGCTGGCGCACCCATGACGGCGAGCTTCGTGCCCAGCGGCCCGGAGCAGTGGATGTACAGCGAAGTGACCAACGTGAGCGCCGCCTACCACGTGAGCGACTTCAGGGTCAAGTTCGAATTCGAGAGCTATGGTGGCAACAACGTCTACCTGGACGACATCAACCTGAATGGCGAGGTCGTGGGCCTGGAAGAGTTCTCCGGCCTGGCCGACGGCGCCCTGGCCGTGGTGCCCAACCCGGCACATGGTACGGCGCAGGTGATCTTCGACCTGCCACAAGCGGGCATGGCGCGGCTGGAAGTGCTGGATGGCCTGGGCCGCCTGCTGCTGGCCCCACATGGCGGCATGCTCCCGGCCGGCGTCCAACGGATGGACCTGTCCCTGCATGGCCTGGCCAGCGGGGTGTACTTCGTCCGCCTGCAAAGCCCCCATGGCAGCCGGGTGAGCCGCTTCGTGGTGGAATAGGCGCGGCCCCGCACCAAGGCACCTCAAGAACGACGAAGCCCCGCGGATGCGGGGCTTCGTTCATTCCATGTTGGCCGACTAGGGCTCGAACCTAGACTCTTCTGAACCAAAATCAGACGTGTTGCCAGTTACACCATCGGCCAATCGAGCGGCGAAATTAACACGATCGATCGAATGCACGACCGGCGTGCCCGTTGGGACTTTGGTACTTTCGCCGCTTCTCGCAAGCGATCCCTCCCGATGGACTTCAAGAAGCTCAACATCCTCACCGGCTGGGCCGTGTTCCTGGTGGCCGCATGGACCTATGTCTCCACCATCGAACCCACGGCCAGTTTCTGGGATTGCGGCGAATTCATCGCCACGGCCCACAAGCTGCAGGTAGGACACCCGCCCGGAGCGCCCCTGTTCATGATCCTGGCGCGCGTGAGCAGCTTCTTCGTGGCGCCCGAGCATGTGCCCGTGGCGGTGAACGTGCTCAGTGCGCTCGCCAGTGCCTTCACCATCCTCTTCCTCTTCTGGAGCATCACCCACATGGCCCACAAGCTGGCCACCCGCGATGGCGCCGAACTGACCACCGGGGCGTTGATCGCCGTACTGGGCAGCGGCATCGTGGGCGCCCTGGCCTACACCTGGAGCGACAGCTTCTGGTTCAGCGCCGTGGAGGGTGAGGTCTACGCCCTCTCCAGCTTCTTCACGGCCATCGTGTTCTGGGCCATCCTGAAATGGGAAAGCGAGGCCGACCAGCCCCACAGCACCCGCTGGCTGATCCTGATCGCCTACCTGATGGGCCTGAGCATCGGTGTGCACCTGCTGAACCTGCTCTGCATCCCGGCCATCGCCTTCGTCTACTACTTCAAGCGATACCAGGTCACGCCCACGGGCATCGGCATCACCTTCGTGGTGTCGGCGGTCATCCTCGGCGCCATCCAGACGCTCATCATCCCGGGCATCGTGCGTCTGGCGGGCCGGTTCGAACTCCTCTTCGTCAATGAAATGGGGCTGCCCTTCAACACGGGCAACCTGATCTACGCCCTGCTGCTGATCGGCGCCATCGTGTGGACCCTTCGGTGGTCCCAAAGCAAGGGCCGCGTACTGCTCAACACCATCGTGCTGGGCGTCACCGTGATCCTGATCGGCTACAGCACGTACGCCATGATCGTGATCCGCAGCGCGGCCAACCCACCGATCGACGAGAACAACCCGGAGAACGTCTTCAACCTGCTGAGCTACCTGAATCGAGAGCAGTACGGCGACAGGCCGCTGTTGATGGGCCAGTTCTGGGATTCGCCCTACGCCAGCGAACGGCGCGATGGCAACCCCGTGTACACCGCCACCTGGATCGCGAAGAAGGACGGCCGCGAGGTGCGCAAGTTCTACGACCGTTGGAGCGCGAAGCACTTCCTGGAGACGACCCCGGGGCATACGATCGACAACCAGTACATCATCACCGATCCGCGCAAGGGCACCGAGGTGGTCTATGACCCGGAGTTCACCATGCTCTTCCCGCGCATGTACAGCGCCCAGCGCGGCCACACGGAAGCCTACAAGGAATGGAGCGGCTTCAAGGGCGTGCCCATCCGCACCACCGACCGCGAGGGCCGGCCCACCATCATACACAAGCCCACCATGGGCGAGAACCTGCGCTATTTCATCGACTACCAGATGAACTGGATGTACTGGCGCTACTTCATGTGGAACTTCGCCGGCCGCCAGAACGACGTGCAGGGCCATGGCGGCATCCTGGACGGAAACTGGATCAGTGGCATCAAGGCCATCGATGCGCAGCGCCTGGGCAACCAGGACCACCTGCCGCCGAGTATCGCGGACAACAAGGGCCACAACAAATTCTACCTGCTGCCCCTGCTGCTGGGGGTCATCGGGCTGGTGTACCAGCTGGTGCGCCATCTGCGCGACTGGTCCGTGGTGATGCTCCTGTTCTTCTTCACCGGCATCGCCATCGTCATATACCTGAACCAGACGCCCTATCAGCCGCGCGAACGCGATTATGCCTACGTGGGTTCGTTCTACGCCTTCGCCATCTGGATAGGCCTGGGCGTGTACGCGCTGTATGACGCGGCCCGATCCATCACACGGCGCGAGCTGGCCATCGGTACCGGTGCGGCCTTGGGCCTGGGCATGCTCAAGTACCTGTTGGAATGGGGCGAGGACCATTCGGTTTCCTATGCCATCCTCTACATGGGCGCATTGGGCGGCGCTGCCTTGTTCCTCTTCCACTTCCTGGGCCGGTCTCTGCGCAGCGAGGTGCTGCACGGTCTGCTCGCCACGGCGGTGGGTCTCATCGTACCCGCCGTGATGGTGGCCGACGGCTGGGACGACCACGACCGCAGCGAGCGCAAACCCGCTCGCGACCTGGCGCACAACTACCTGGAAAGCTGCGAGCCCAACGCCATCCTCTTCACCAATGGGGACAACGACACCTTCCCGCTGTGGTACGCGCAGGAGGTGGAAGGCATTCGCACGGACATCCGCGTGGTGAACCTCAGCCTGCTGAACACCGACTGGTACATCGACCAGATGCGGCGCAAGGCCTACACGAGCGATCCGGTGCCCTTCGCCATGGACCCGGAGAAGTACCGCCAGGGCACACGCGATGTGGTGGCGCTGATCCCCCAGGGCGACCGTGAGGCCTACCGCGACGTGCGTGAAATGATGGCCTTCATCTCCAACGACCGCAACATGCAGCCCATCTTCCAGCGCGGCCAGAAGGACGCCTGGTTCCCCACCGACCGCTTCAGTCTGCCGGTGGACAGCGCCCATGTCTTCTCCAACGGCACGCTGCAGGCCAAGGACACGTCCGCCTACGTGTCCGCCATCAACTGGCGCATCAACCGCCAGGTGCTGCTGAAGAACCACCTGATGGTCCTCGACCTGCTGAGCAACTTCAACTGGGACCGGCCCATCTATTTCGCCGTCACCACCGGACCGGACAGCTACATCAATCTCCAGGACCACTTCCAGTTGGAGGGCCTCACCTACCGGTTGGTGCCGGTGTACACGCCCAATCCCAATCCGAACCTGCATGGGCGCGTGGCCACGGACGCGATGTACCACAACGTGACCGAAAAGTTCCTCTGGGGCAACATGGACAGCGCGAACGAGATCTACCTCGACGAGAACATCCTGCGCATGACCACCAACCTGCGCCTCCAGTTGAGCAGCCTGGCCGAGGCGCTGATCACCGAAGGCCGCATGGACGAGGCCCGCACCATCCTGGACCTGTCGCTGGAGAAGATGCCTGCGCACAACGTGCCCTTCGATCGCATCCTGCTGCCCACGGTGGAAGCCTATTACGCTTTGGGCGACACCATCAAAGGCAACGAGTTGAACGAGCGCCTCTTCGATCTGATGGAGCGCAACATGACCTACTTCCTCAGTCTGGAGCCCCGGTTCGCCGCACGCGTGGAGAACGAGATGGCCATCACGCATGCGGTGATGGGCCGATTGACGAGCGTGGCCAGCCGCTATGCGCCGCTGCCTTCGGTGGAAGCGATACTGCGCGGAGACACCTTGGAGCCGGCCTTCAGCGACACGCTGGTGAAGCGTTTTGAAGAGGTGGAGGAGGCGTACGAGGGGAAGCTGATGGAACTGGAGGCCGCCAAACGTCGCACCACACGAATGCGCTTCTGAGCGCTGGACCCCGGGCATGTACACCGTGCGCATCCCCGCCCCGGTGCCCGCGCTGTTCCGGGGTATCACCTGGCGGATCCCGGGCGATGCGCGTGCGGTGCATATCACCTTCGACGATGGGCCTGTCCCCGAAGTGACCCCCTGGGTGCTGGACTTGCTGCGCGCGCACGACGCCAAGGCCACCTTCTTCTGCGTGGGCGCCAATGCGGCCGCCCACCCCCAGTTGATGGACCGTATCCGCGGGGAAGGCCACACGGTGGGCAACCATACCTGGGGCCACCGCGATGGTTGGCGCACCGCACACGGCGTCTACCTGCGCGATGTGGCACGCTGCCAGGTGTTCACCCGAACGGCCCTGTTCAGGCCGCCATATGGCAGGATCACGCCGCGCCTGACGCGCGCGCTGCGTGCGAAGTACCGCCTGGTGATGTGGGACGTGCTCAGTGGCGACTTCGACACCGCGATCGATGGGGAACGCTGCCTCCACAACGTGATCGACAACGTACGCCCGGGTTCCATCGTGGTGTTCCACGATAGTGTGAAGGCCTGGGACCGGCTGCGGTATGCGCTGCCCGAAGCGTTGCGATCGCTGAAAGAAAGCGGCTACAGGTTCCCGGCGATCCCCGAAGACATGGGCGTCACGGCTCGATCGCGGTGACGATGTACTCATTGCGCCGGTTCACGGCGTGTTCCTCCTCGGAACATCCCACACCGGGCGCGCAATGGTTCAGCAGCTTTGTGGCGCCGTATCCCTTGGCGGTCAAGCGATCGCGTGGCACACCCTTGCCCCGCAGATGGTCCACGATGGCCTCGGCCCGTTTCTGCGTGAGGCGCTGATCATCCCCTCCTTCACCGCGCGCATCGCTGTGCACGGCCACTTCGATCCTGATGCCGGGGTTCACCAGCATCCGTTCCGCCAACGCGTCCAGCTCGGTGCGTGCGATGGGATCCAACCTGGCCTCACCGCGTTCCCAACGTATATGCTTCAAGGCGACGGGCTCCCCGATGACCATCGGATCGAAGACCAGCTCTCGCGCCTCGTTGAGGTCGATGATGCCCTGCCGCATGCCGATGGTGGACAACGGAACGCTTTGACTGAAATAGCCGGGCATCTCGAAGAGCACTTCGAACTCCTCGTTGCCCTGCAGGCGGAAACTGAAATCACCGCCGGGGCCGGTGGTCTTGCTGTCCGCGTGGAAACTGCTCAGGTTCACCACGCTCACGGTCATGCCAGAGAGGAATCCGGGGCGCTCACGCGGGCGCACGGTGCCGCGCAACCAGATGCCTGCATCGGCCACCAGGCGGATGTCGCGTGTGATGATCTGTTCCTGCTCGATGCGATCGGTGCTCAGCGCCTGCTCGCCATCGAAGCGGCCTTTGAGCTTGGCCACCAGCTTGTACTCGCGGTCCTTTTCCACGGTGAAGGCGTACTCGCCGCGCGCGTTGGTGAGCGTGGTGGCGATCAGCTGCCCGTTGGCACCATATAGGAATACCTCTGAGGCGATCACGGGTATGTCGTACTCCTCATCGATCACCAGGCCCGTGCACATGAAACGTTGCTCCAAGGGGGCGAGCATCACGAAACTGTAGATGTCATCGCTGCCCGCACCGCCCGGCCTGTCGCTGCTGAAGTAGCCCCGGCTGCCGGTGGCGTCGATCACGAAGGCGAAATCATCCCGTGGGCCGTTCACCGGAGCACCCACGTTGATCGGCGACCTGAATCCGCCTTTGCCGTCGGGGCGTGCGGCGAGAATGTCCAGGCCGCCAAGTCCCGGATGCCCATTGGATGAGAAGTACAAGGTGCCGTCCGCCGCGAGGAAGGGGAACACTTCATTGTACGGCGTATTGATCAGCGGTCCCAGATTCTCCGGTTCGCCCCATTGGCCGCCCTGCATGCGCACCACGTAGAGGTCCGTGCCACCATAGCCGCCTGGCATATCGCTCACGAAGTAGAGCACGTCGCCATCGGGCGACACGGCGGGATGCCCGATCGACACCTCGCTGTTGTTGTAGAGGAATGGCTCCGGCGCGACGAACGCGTCGCCATCCCGGCGCGCCTGGAACAGACTCAGCCGGTGGATGCCCTGTCCGCTGCGCTGCGGATTGGTGCGCGTGAACCAGATGGTGTTGCCGCCACCGCCCAAGGTTGCAGGGCCTTCATGGTTCCTGCTGTTCACCCTGCCCCTCAGGGGGCGTGGCGCGCTCAGATCACCGCCTTCCGACCTGTCGGCCACATAGAGGTCCATGAAGGGCTGTCCGTTCCAGGCGGCACGGCGGTCCATGGCCACGCGCTTGCTGCGTGCCGAGACGAAGATCACGCGGCCCTCATCGAACCAGGTGGCGGCCATGTCGCTGTAGGGCGTGTTGATCCCCACGGGCTTGATGGAGAAGCGTTCCTCCTCCTGCGTGAACTTGCGCGCGAAGCCGCTGATGTTGCTTCGGTTGGGCCCATCCACCCCGCGTGATGCGAGGTAGCGGTCCATCCATTCCTCCGCCTCGTCGTAGCGCCCGTTGCTCTTCAGCGCCTGGGCGTAGTTGTACATGTCGCGCGGCTCGCGGTTCAGGTACTTCACCACCACGGCGTACCATTTCTCCGCCTCCTCCATCGCGCCCAAACGCATGTGGCTTTCCGCGAGGCGCTTGGCCACGTGCTCGTTCACCGCGCCCAGTTCGGCGGCCGTGCTGTACGCCTCCACGGCACGCACGAAGGCCAGCTGCTGGAAATGCCGGTCACCTTCGCGGATGTAGCCCTCGGCCTGGCCGCAGACGTGGCCAGCGCAGCCAACCAGCAGCGTGAACATGAGGATATGGGAGCTGCGCGGAAGCATCTCAGAAATAGCGCGGCGATATCGTGCGGCCCTTGATGAAACGCAGATCGTAGTTGAGCATCACTTCATGGGTGCCTGCATTATAGGCCCCCATGCTCGTGGTGGTGAGGTCGAAGGCGTAGCCCACACGGAACTGGTCGTTCACCTGGTACTGGCCCAGCAGGCCGAAGGAATTCCCCACCCGGTACATAGCGCCGAACCATATGCGCTCGCGGAGCAGGAAATTGGCGTTCAGGTCCAACGACCAGGGGGCGCCCTCCACCACGCGGAACATGATCGAGGGCCTGAATTTCAGCCCGTGGTCGATGTCGAACACATGGCCGGCGATGAGGAAGTAGTGGCGCGCTTCGGTGGATGCCACCAGCGCCGTTCCGCTCACCGTGGCGATGCTGTTCTCCAGCAACTTGGGCGCGGACAGGCCCACATAGCTCCGCGGCGTGTGCCAGAAGAGCCCGAAGCCGAAATTGGGGTGCATGTCACCCTGTATGTCCACATTGGCCGGATCGGCTTCCACCGTGGTGAGCGAGGCGAGCTCGGCCTGGTAGAGGTTGATGCCCCCCTTCAATCCGAAGGAGAGCCGCGACTCCTCACCGGTGCGGATCCGGTAGGCGATGTCCACATGGCCGGAGGTCTGGCGCACGGGTCCGGCCTTGTCGGAGATCGCCGAAAAACCCAGCGAAAGGCCGGTGACCTTCACAGGAGAATGCGCCAGCAGGGTATGTGTGACCGGTGCACCCTCGAATCCCACCCACTGGTGGCGGCTCAGGGCCATCACGGTGAACAGGTCCGCCGAACCCGCATAGGCCGGGTTGAAGGCCAGGGTGTTGAACATGTACTGCGAATACAGCGGGTCCTGCTGTGCCGTGGCGCGGCCGATCAGCAGGGCGCACAGGGCCACCTGGGCGATGCGGGCGAAAGTGCTGCTCATCGGTTCAGGTAGATGTATCCCGTGATGGCGGGCTGGTCATTGCCGAGTTCCAGGATGTAGTAGTAGGTGCCCGCCGGTGCTTCTCCGTCGAAGAGCGCGTCCTTGGCGCTGCCGTCCCAGACCACCTCGCGGTTGTCGTAGCCGCGCGCCTCATAGATCTTGGCGCCCCAGCGGTTGAAGATGACGATGCTGTTGCCCGGCCAGCCCTCGATCCCGGGGATCACGAACGTGTCGTTGATGTTGTCCCCGTTGGGCGAGAAGCTCTGCGGCACGAACACGACATTCTCGAAGTCGCAGGGGCTGCCACCGGTCACACGTGCTTCGTTGCACCCGAAACCGTCCTGCACGAACGCCTCGAAGCTCTCGCTGGTGAAGAGCGGAACACTGCTGAAGATCCAGGGTGCGGCATCGCTCAACTCACCCGCCAGCCCGCTGACCAAGTAGGTGGCCGGATCGCCACCCGTGATCGTGAACCTTACCGTGTAGGTGCGGGCCACCGGGTCGCAGATGCGTTCCACGTCGATCACTTCCACCCCGCCTACCACCGTTACGGCGACGAAGGCCGTGGCGTCGGGACAGCCTTCCGTGGAAACCGTGTACCCGAAGAGGTACTCGCCCGGCGAGAGCGAGGTGGTGTTCACCGCACCACCGGAGAGCGCGCCCGTACCATCGGGATCCGACCAGGTTCCTCCGCCCTGCGGCCCACCTTCCAGCAGGGGGAAGAGCTGCAATGCCGGGAGTGTGTCGCACACCAGGGTGGTTCCGCCTGTTCCGGGCATGGGCGGTGCGTTCACGGTCACGATCACTGTGGCGCTGGAGTCCGGGCAGGCTTCATTGCCGGACACCGTGTAGGTATATGCACCAGGCGTATCCGTGCCGGGCAGGAAGGTACCCCCGTGCGGGGATCCACCCGGGCCGGCCCATGTGCCTCCGAGTTGGGGATCGCCCAACAGGGCCAGCAGGTCCACCGCGGATGAGGTGGTGCACAGCACAATGGCGTTGTCGATACCCGGGATCGGATAGGGCACCGTGGTCACCAGCACGGTCGCACTCAGGCTGCCGCATTGCGGATCGGTCACGGTGTACACGAAGGGTGATTGGCCCCCGAAGGGCAGCAGGCTCGCGTTGAGGATGCCACCCGCGAGCAGTGCGCCAGTACCTGTCACATCGCTCCAACTGCCTCCACCAGCAGGATCGCCGGCCAAAGCACCGAACAGGTTGAACGCTGTCTCAGCGCCGCACACGGTCACCACGTTGTCCTCCCCAGGGCTAGGGCCGGCGATCACGGTCACGGTCACCTGCCGGAACACCGCAGGGCATGGGCCATTGCTGGGGAAGCCATACTGGAAGACCCAGGTGCCAAGGCCCGCGATGGCCGGATCGAATTCGCTGCCATCGAGCGCACCGGAACCGTTCAGGTCCACCCAATTGCCACCCGGTTGTGCCTGTGCACCCAGTGCGGGGAAGAGGTCGATCGGATCCTGGGCGAGACAGACCGTGATGCTGGCGCTCTGCCCGGCATTGGGCAACTGCGTCACCGAAATTGTGAGCGAGGCGGACGCATTGGCACAAGGTGGCGTACCCACGATCGTGTAGGTGTAAACACCCGGTGTGCCCGTGGCGGGATCGAAGAATTCACCCACAGGTCCATTCGGGCCGATCCAGGTTCCCCCAGCTTGGGGTGAGCAGCCCAGGTAGAGCCGCATGTTGATGGGCACCTGGTCCGAACAGAGCGCCACGGAGGCGTTGCAACCGGCATTGGGCGCTTGCGGTTCCGCCACGGTCACAAAGGCATCGTCATTCGGACAGGGAATTTGCCCCTGCACCGTATAGCGATATACGCCTGGCACGTCCACCGCTGGATTGTAGATGCCGGGGTGCGGCACCCCCAACAAGGACCACTGCCCTCCGGTCATGGCCAAAGGACCCAGCAAGGGGAAGAGGTTCAGAGGCGGGTCATTGGAGCAGATCGAGACGTTGGCGTCCACACCGGCGAAGACGGCCTGTGTCACCTGCACATTCACTTGGGCGGTGTCCGATGGACAGATACCGGCACCGGGTACCACGTAGCGGTAGATGCCGGGCGGATCGGTGGCGGGCAAGTAGGTGCCGCTGTGCGCTTCCAAGGCCGGGTTCAACCAGAATCCACCAGCGTTGGGGCCGCAGGTCAGCGCCCCGATCAGGATCACGGGCGGATTGGTGGAGCAAAGCGAAAAGGCGCCATCACAGCCCGCGAAGGGTCCTTGTATCACGTTCACCGTCACGCGCGCCGTATCACTCTGGCAAAGCGCCGAGGCGGAAAGCACATAGTCGAAGCGCCAGGTGCCCGGGCCGCCGGTCTGTCCGCTGTTGAACACCCCGCCGATGAGCGCGCCGCTCATATCCACGTCCAGCCAGAATCCACCGGTCTGCGGCGATCCGTCCAGCGCGGCGAACAGGTCCACGATCTCGCCTTGGCACACGGAGATGTCCGAGTCGTAGCCCGCGCTGAGGGCTTCGGTCACGTTGACCGTCACCGTGGCGCTCGCATCCGCGCATGGACCAAAGCCCTGCACGGTATAGAGGAAGGCATAGGAGCCGGGCGCCAGGCCGGTGGAGTTGAGCATACCACCCGTGAGTTGGCCCGTACCCGAGAGATCGGTCCAAGTGCCACCAGCATCCGGTGTACCGCCCAAACCCAATACCAAGGCTATCGCTGGATCATCGATGCACGCCGCGAGCACCCCATCCGAGCCGGCATTGGACGCCGTGACCAGGGTGATCTGCACCTGGGCCGTGCTGTTGGAACAAGGTGGAAGACCGGCAACGGTGTAGACATATGCTCCAGAAGCATTTGTCGCGGGATCGAAGAATGGCCCATGCAGGTCACCATTGAAGGTCCATGTCCCTGTCAGGTCCGGCGTTCCGCCGAGCAAGGAGATCAAGGGCTGTATCGGTTCGTTGGAGCAGATCTGCGCCACCGTGCTGATGCCCGCATTGGCGGCCGCGTTCTGGATCACGGTCACCGTGGCCGAATCACTCCGGCAGGGCGCCTGGCCCACCAGGATGTAGGTGTAAGCGCCCGGTTGCGAACTGCCCGGCACATAGATGCCACTGCTCAAACCGCCCGATGGATTGAGCCAGGTGCCACCGCTCATCGGTGAGCCGGTGAGGATGTTGAAGAGGTTGAACTGCGGCTGGTCGCTGCACACGGTCACCACGCCGTTCTGGCCCGCGTTGGGCGAGGTGTTCACCAGCACGGTGACCTGTGCGCTGGCATCGCCACAAGGCGCGATGCCGGGCACCGTGTAGGTGTAGACCCCTGGCGGATTCGTTCCCGGCAGGAAGATGCCGGTGTGCGGCAGGCCAGCAGGATCGGTCCACAGCCCGTTCAACTGCGGCGTGCCATTGATCACATCAAAAAGCTGGAAGGGCACCGTGTCGGTGCAGATCGTCACCAAACCATTGAAACCCGCGTCCGGGAAAGTGTTGATCACCACTTCCACCACCGCCGAGCTGGACGCACATGGCGGGAGGCCGCTGACCGTGTAGGTGTAGCTTCCGGAAATGTCCACGCCCGGCAGCAACGTTCCCGAATGGCCCACACCCATGGGGTTGGTCCAGGTGCCTCCGGGCTGCGCCGTGGGACCAAGGAGGCTGAAGAGGTTGGTGCTGCCACCCGTGTTGCATACCGCCAGGCTGTTGCTCACACCCGCCACTGGCGCAGGATTCACCGTGATGTTGAGGGTGGCGGTGGCGTTGGGGCAGGGTTGCTGGCCTGGCACCGTGTAGGTATACGTTCCCGGGGTGCTGGTCCCGGGGGTGAACACACCATTGGAGGGTACACCTCCCGGCCCGGTCCACGTGCCATTGAGCGCAGGAGTGCCCAGGAGGAAGTCCACCATGGCGAAGGCGGGGTTCGTGCTGCAACGCGTGATGGCGTTGCTCTGCCCGGCGTTGGAAGGTTGGTTCACCGCAACAGTGACCGTGGCCGTCGCCGCGCCGCATGGTGCCGCGCCTTGCACCGTGTAGGTATAGGTGCCAGGGGTGCTGGTGCCCGGCACGAAGGTTCCGCTGAATGGCCCGTTGCCGGGTGCAGGACCGGTCCATGACCCGGTGGGATCCGGCGAACAGCCCAACACGGTAAAGAGGTTCACGCTTCCTCCACCACTGCACAAGGTGGTGGCACCACTGCATCCCGCATTGGCCGCCTGATTCACGAACACGGAGACCACCGCCACATCGTTCGCGCAGGGCGCAGTGCCCGGCACGGTGTAGAAGTAGTCCCCGGGCAGGCTGGTGCCGGGAATGAAGAGGCCATCATGAGGAAGCAGGTCGGGGCCGGTCCATGAACCGCCGAACTGGGCGCCGCCACCCAACAGGCCGAAGAGCAGGAAGGGAGGTTGGCTGCTGCAAACGGTGGTCGAGCCGTTGGTGCCCGCATTGGCCGCCTGCTGCACCGAGATGGTGAGCGTGGAAACCTTCGGCCCACAGGGCGGCTGGCCCTGCACGGTGTAAACGTAGATCCCTGGCGCATCCAGTCCCGGCACGAAAATGTTGCCGTGCGGATCCCCGTTGAAGGTCCATTGACCCGGCTGTGGGTTGCCGCCCAATTGCAGCGTCATGTTGAACGTGCCGCCGCTGGAACACACGGTGATCTGGTTGGAGGCACCTGCGTTCGGCTCCTGCACCTCCGTCACCTGCACCGAGGCCACCGCATTGGCGCACGGCCCCGTCCCGCTCACCACGTAGAAGTAGGTGTTCGGGTTGTCCAAAGCAGGGTTGTAGATGCCGGATACCACCGGGCCAGTGGGACTGCCCAGGCGCCATACGCCACCACCCTGCGGGTTGCCGCCCAGGAATGGGAAGAGACTGAAGGGCGCATTGTTGCTGCACGTGATGGTGCTGCCGTTGGTGCCCGCATTGGGTGGCGCCACCACGGTGACCGTGGTCTGCGACGAGTCGGAGGCACAGGCCAGCGTGCCGCCCAGCACATAGCGGAAGTTGTAGGTGCCAGGTGGTACGTTGGCGGCATTGAAGAATTGCCCGCTTACCGAACCGGTGGCGTCCAGATCGATCCACACACCGCCCGGTTGCGGGTTTCCGCCCAAGCCATTGAAGAGGTTCACCTGCGTGTTGGTACCGCAAACGGTCATGGTGCCGTTGCTGCCGGCGTCCAAGCCTGCCACGGTGGTCACCAGCACGGTCGCCAGATCATCGCCGCATTGCCCGATACCAGGCACGGTGTAGGTGAAGCTGTAGGTACCGGCGGGCAGCCCCAATGGACTGAAGAACTGGTTGCTCTGCTGGCCCGTGGCGTCATCATCATTCCAAGTGCCGTTCTGATCGGGGTTGCCGCTCAGGCCATCGAAGAGATCCACCACCGCTTGATCGGTGCAGACCGTGAGCGTTCCACCGCTACCCGCATTGGGAGCCTGGTTCACCGTGGCCGTTACGGTGGCGGAGGCGTTCTGGCAGGGTGGTGTACCGGTGACCGAATAGACGTAGTCGCCGGGCAGGCTCGTGCCAGGGAAAAACACCCCCGACGTTGGGCCACCAGGACCGATCCATGTACCTCCGGTGTTCGGCGTACCGCCCAGGATGGTGAAGAGGTCCACAGGTGGATCGGTGGAGCAGCGCTCAAAGCTGGCATTGAGGCCCGCGCTGGGCTGTATGTTGACGTTGACCACCACCACGGCTGAAGCATCGAGACATGGCGTTTGACCGGACACCGTGTAGGTGTATCCGCCGGGCGTGGAGGTGCCGGGAATGAAGGTTCCCGGATGCGGCTGGTTGTCCGGACCCACCCAGGTGCCGCCTCCATTGGGGGTGCCACCCAGCACCGATACCAGCGCGAAGGGGGCGTCGGAACTGCAAATGGTGGTATTGGCATTGATGCCGGCATTCGGTGCCTGATTCACCACCACGGTGGCCCAAGCGGTGTCATTCACACAGGGCGCTGTACCGTTCACCACGTAGGTGTAGGTACCGGGCGCGGTGGTGCCGGGTGTGAATGTGCCGGAAACGGGTTGCCCGCCCGCATTGCTCCAGCTTCCCGTGCCGTTCGGGTTGCCACCCAGCACGCTCAGCAACTGGAATGGGCCATTGGTGCTGCATACCGTGATGTTGCCATTGACACCGGCGTTCGGCGCGATCACACGCACCACCTGCACCGAAGCGGAGAGATCCACGCATGGTGCCGTGCCGGCGACCGTATAGGTGTATGTGCCACCCGGCTGGGTGGCGGGCAGATACAGGCCGGAATGTGCACCTCCAGGGCCGGCCCAGCTGCCACCGCTCTGTGGCGTGCCACCCAGCAGTGTGAACAGGTCCACGGGAGCATGGTCGCTGCAGAGCGTGATGGCCCCATTGGTGCCGGGGTCCGGCGCAGGCACTTCGCTCACCGTGATCGTGGACACCGCATTGACGCAAGGGGCGATACCGGGCACCGTGTAAGTGTAGATCCCCGGCGTACTCGTGCCCGGTGTGTATGTGCTGCCCACGATGCCACCCCCGGGTCCGGTCCAGGAGCCGTTGGCGTCCGGGGTGCCATCCAAGCGTGCAAAAAGACTGAACGGCGCATGGTTGCTGCACACCGTGGTATCCGCGGAGATGCCCGCATCAGGCGCATTCACCACGGACACGTTCACCACGGCGGTGGCGTTCGCACAGGGCGCCTGACCCAGCACCGTATAGGTATAGGCACCGGGGGTGTCAGCGCCTGGAGCAAAGTTGATCCCATGCGGCCCATTCGGCCCTGTCCAAGTGCCACTCGCATCAGGCGTTCCGCCGAGGGAGGCGAACAGGCTGAAGGGCGCATCGTTGGAGCAACTAACCACGGAGGCATTCGTGCCGGCCACCGGCGCGATGTTCACCGTCACTTCCACCGTGGAAATGGACGGAGCACATGGTGCCAAGCCCACCACCGTGTAGGTGTAGATGCCTGGAACGCTGACCCCGGGATTGAAAATGCCGGGGTGTGGTGTGCCATTGGGACGGGTCCAACTACCACCCGCATCCGGCGCACCACCCAGCACGTTGATCAAGGGGAAGCTGCCGTCAGTGCTGCACACGGTAATGGCTGCCGAGAGCCCCGCGTCAGGCGCCTGGTTCACCGTGATGGTGAGGGTAGCCTGGTCGTTGGCGCACGGCGATGTACCCACCACGGTATAGGTGTAGACGCCAGGTTGGTCCACCCCCGGGGTGAAGGTGGGGCCATGCGGCCCCCCCGGACCGGACCATTGACCGCCAGCATCCGGGGTGCCACCCAGTTCGCTCACCAAGGAGAAGGGCGCATGGTCGCTGCAAAGGGTGATGCTGCGGTCCAAGCCGGCGTTCGGTGCGGTCACCTGCGCCACAGTGACCGTGGCCGATGAAGGCGCACAGGGTGGCAGACCGATGACCGTGTAGGTATATACGCCGGGGACCGAAGTGCCCGGTGTGTAGGTCGCGGAAACTGGCGTGCCACCCGGGCCGGTCCAGGCGCCTCCACCCTGTGGAACGCCACCCAACGTGGCGAACAGGCTGAATGGCGCATCGTTGCTGCATACCGTAATGGAGGCGGGGGTGCCCGCGTTCGGCCGCTGGTTCACCACCACGTTCACCGTGGCGCTCGCATTGGCGCAGGGCGGCGTGCCCGCTACCGTGTAGGTGTAGAGGCCCGGTGGGTCGGTCCCCGGAATGAATTGACCGCTGTGCGCGCCGCCGGGGCCACTCCAGGTACCACCTGAGTTCGGGGCCCCACCCAGCGCACCAAAGAGCGGCGTCTGCGGGCCATCGCTGCACAGGGTCAGGGTGCCATTGGTGCCCGCGTTGGGCGCCTGGATGCGCGTCACGTTCACCACGGCCGATGCGTTCGCGCATGGCGGCGTGCCGGCCACGGTATAGGTGTAGGGACCTTGCGGATCGGTCGCGGGATCGTAGATGCCGGAATGCGATGATCCCCCGGGTGCGGTCCAGGTGCCACCCGCTTGAGGAGTGCCGCCCAGCAGTGTGAAAAGGCTGAAGGGTGGCAGGTTGCTGCAAACCGTGACGCTGCCCATGGTGCCCGCATTGGGCGCCGCCTGCACACCCACGGTCACCGTGGCACTTGCCGGGGAGCATGGGGGTATGCCGGGAACCTCATACACATATGGGCCCGGCGGATCGGTGCCCGGAATGAAAGTGCCGGAATGCGCACCGCCTGGACCGGCCCATGTGCCACCGCCTTGCGCGTTGCCTCCGAGCAGCGGGAACAGGGCGAAGGCGGCATCCAAGCTGCATACTGTGATGCTGGCATTGGTGCCCGCCACGGGTGGCTGGTTCACAGTGATGGTCACCGTGGCCGAGGCATCATTGCAGGGCATGGTGCCAGCCACCGTGTATACATAGGCCCCAGCCGGGTCCACCCCGGGAACGAATGTGCCATTGTGCGGACCACCCGGGCCGGTCCATGCACCGCCCGCTTCCGGCGAACCTCCCAGCAAAGCGAAGAGACTGAAGGAAGCATCGGTGGCGCAGGCCGTGTAGGCGCCATTGGTGCCCGCATCGGGCGGTTGCACGATCGTCACCGTCACCGTGGCGCTGGTATCCGCGCATGGTGATGGGCCCGAGAGCGTGTAGAAATAATCGCCCGGCGGATCTGAAGCGGGGTTGAAAGAGCCGGAATGCGCGCCGTTGGGGCCGCTCCACACGCCCCCGGGGTCCGGGTTGCCGGTAAGGAAGGGGAACAGGGCGAAAGGCCCACCCGTGGCACAGGCCTGTGCGGCTCCGTTCCCACCGGGGTCACCCGCCGTGAGGATACGCGCCGCCCAACCGGCGGCCGTGCCGGCATTGTCGCTTTCGAAGCGGAAGGTGAGGCAGCCGCTGGGGTCGGCGCTTACGAAGGTCAGACCCAGCAAGGATGCCGCGCTGGTCCCCACCGCCAGTGGCGCACCGCCGGCCACCAGGCCGTCGTAGATGAAGAGTCGGTCACCAGGGCCGGGAGCCACCTGCCATTGCAGGAACAACACGGCCGTGGCAGGACCGGTGCCCGCGCCACCCGTGGGGCAGAGCGTGGTGGTGATGTTCTGGTTGTTGCCGTAGTTCCCGGCGGCACCACCACTATCGTAGAAAAGCCCGGTGCAGGTCTCGTAGGTGACCCCATCGACCGCCAGGTAGACCTGCGCCGGTCCCGGAAGACCAAGGAGCAGGGCGGCCAAGGCCAGCACTGTCCGGTTCGCGGATCGCTCTCGGGGATCGAAGCTCGGCCTCATTCGCACGCACGTTCCGTTCAGGTCCTTCGCGAAGGGCGGCAAAGGTACGGCCCTCCCCCCCGTACGGGTCAACCCATGAACGCACTAATGGCCACGACGAAAACACTGGATCGATTGACGATCGCCATGGGCAACGCGGCGTGCGGGAAATAGAGACGAGAATGCCTCGAGGAAGTTGCTCCCCTCCCGCCGATCAGGGCGTGGGTGGGCTGTCGGCCAGCTTGTCCGATCGTTTCGCGAAGGTGATCGCCAGCATCACCTCGTGCGAACCGCTGCTGTAATTCCGCAGGTTGGAGGTGAGGATATCGTAAGAATAACCGAACTGGAACATCTCCCGGAACCAATATCCGACCATGGCGCACCACGACTCATTGGTGCGATAGGAGGCCCCCAACCAGATCGCGTCGCGGTAGCGGATCGTGGCGGTCAGGTCCATGGTGGGCGGCACGGGGTCCACGTACTTGACCAGCACGGATGGCTCCACGCGGAAGTCCTCACCCAGCTGGATGCGATAACCCGCCGTGGCGTAATAGTGGTTTTCAAGACGGCTCAGCGCTTCACGCGGGCCCTCGATCAACCGCACCCTGCTGCGCATGATCTGTGGCGCGGTGGCACCCACCCAGAATCGTGGATGGTGCAGATACAGGGCGAACTTGGCATCAGGCAACAGTTCACCGCGCAGTTGATCGTCCATGGCGGGGTCGCCGGGGTCTCGCAAGGTGATCTTGGAACCATCGATGAGGAATTGCAGCAGACCGCCCGAAAGCGCCATGCCCAGGCGCAGGTCCTCATTCAATTTCAAGTGATAGGTATAGGAGAACTGCACGCCCGTGCGCCGGGTGGGGCCCACGTTATCGGTGAACAGATAACCGCCAAGGCCCATGTTGTTGCCCACGGGCGTGGTGCCGCTCAGCGTGAAGGTGCGCGGCGAATCCTGGATGCCCACCCACTGGTAGCGGTGGCCACTGCGCACTTCGAAAAAAGGTCTGCTTCCCGCGACCGCGGGGTTGAAGACATAGTCGTTCAGCGTGTACTGCGTGAGTTGCGGCAGCTGCTGCCCCTGCGCGGCCAAACAGGCGATCAGGGCCACCGGGGCGATGTGTCTTGGGGTGCGCATGGTCTCCTGTGGTTCAGCGGATCACGGTGAGTGGGCCGGTGTAGGCGTCCGGGAAGCGCGGGTCGTTGAGCTTGATCACGTAGTAATAGGTGCCCACCGGCACCGGACCGCCGTTGTAGCGTCCATCCCAAGGGGTGTTGTAGCCCACGCTGCGGAAGAGCATCTCGCCCCAGCGGTTGTAGATCTCCACCTCGCACTCGGGGAACTGGTCGATGTTGTCTATGATCCACGCGTCGTTCCAACCGTCGCCGTTGGGCGTGAAGCCTGTGGGGATGTCGATCGTGGGCAACACGGTCACCAGGGCGGAATCCACCGATACGCAACCGTCGGGCGCCGTCACGGTGAGCACGAACCAGGTGGTCTGCGTGGGTTGGCTGTTGGGGTTGGCCAGGGTGTTGTTGGCCAACAGCGAATCGGGCTGCCAGTTGAATGCGGAGCCTTGTGGGCCACTGGGGTTCCCACCCAGGGTGACCACATCACCCACGAAGATCGTCTGGTCCGGACCAGCGTTGGCCAGCGGCAGGGACAGCACCACCACGGTCACCTCATCGGTGTCATTGCAGGGCCCGTCTGATACCAGCAGTGTGAAGGTGTGCGGGCCGGGCGGCAGCCCGCTGAGGACCACTACGGCGCCCTGGCCCACCACATCGCCCTGGTCGTCGAACCAGGTCCAACTGGTGGCGCCGATGCTGCCACTGCCATCAAGGATGATATTACCGCCGGCACAAGCCTCCTGGTCCGATCCCGCATCGGCCACCACCACGGTGAGGGCCAGCACCTGCACCGAGGCGACCTCGGAGCAGCCGTTCGCATCGGTGACGGTAAGCAAGTAGGTGCCGGGCAGCAGGCCGTTGATGTCCTCCTGGTCCGAGACGAAGCCGCCTGGGCCCGTCCAACCGTAGGTGTATGGCGGCGTGCCGCCCAATGGCGTGGTGGTGATGGCGCCGTCGGCCACATTGGCGCAGCTGGCCGGCGTGATCTGCCCGATTCCGATCTGGATGGGCGGCGGTTCCAGGATGATGTAGTTGAAGACCTGCGTACAGCCCACCGCATCGGTGATCGTGACCGACCAGGCCCCCGCACATAGGCCGGTGACATTGGCGGTGCCTTGCCCATTGGGCGGCGCGGGCGACCACACATAGTCCAGTTGACCAAGACCGCCCGAGGTGGCCAGCAGGATGCTGCCGGTGCAGGCGCCCGCGCATGCCACATGCGTCACAAAGGCATCGTCGGTGATCGCGATGTAGGGGAGTATCTCGAACTCCGTGTTGCTCACACATCCAGCACCGTCGGTGATGGTCACTTGCCAGGTGCCCGCACAGAGTCCACCTGCCTGCGTGGTGCCTTGGCCAAAGCCCGGTTCAGGCTGCCACAATACGGTGTATGGACCTCCAGCACCGCCACTGGGTGATACGAAGGCGCTTCCGTCACACGGCCCGAAGCAGGTCTCGCTCGTGGTGGAGAGTTTCGGCAGGATCTCCACTCCCTGGCCCACCGTGAAGGATGTGATGCGTTCGCAACCGTTCGCATCGGTCACCACCACCTGGTGGTCACCGGCACACAGGCCACTGACATCGGTGACATCCTGCGCGATGATCTGACCCAGGGGATCGAACCAGGTGATCGCATAGCCCGGCACACCACCGGTGATATCCACCTGTGCCGTGGCCTGGCAATCGCCGAAGCAACCGTTGTCCGTGTGGGACACCAAGGCGTTGAGGGTGGGCGGATCATTCCACACCACGGTGTATTCAGCGGTGCATCCGTTCGCATCCGTGATCGTGACCGCGTACGAACCCGCGCAAAGCCCGGTGGCGCTGTTGGTGCCCTGGCCGTTGGGTGGCTCGGGGTTCCAGAAGTAGGTGAAGTCACCATTGCCACCACTGGGCGACAGCACGATGGAGCCGTCGCAATCACCGGCACAGGTGGCGATGGTGAGCACCGCATTGGGGCTGATGGGATCCGGCGAAAGGATGAGCACGCCCTGCGTGATGGAGCAGCCCGCCGCATCGGTGATGATCACAGAATAGTCGCCAGCGCACAGACCCGTTGCCTGCGCGCCGCCCTGGCCATTGGGCGGTTCGGGCACCCATTCGATCACATAGCCACCCGCGCCACCCGTGGGGCCCACCGTGGCCGTGCCGTCGCATTCGCCGAAGCAGCTCGTCGGCGCGGTGCCCAGGTTCGCCAGGATCGGATCGGGCGAGAGCACGAAGGCCGAATCAACGGTGATGCAACCCGACGCGTTCACGATCACCGCGATGTAAAGCCCGGCGCACAGGTCACCAAGTTGTGCGCCACCGCCGAGTTCATTGCCCTGTGTGTCGTACCATGTGATGTCGCACGGGTCATCAAGGCAATCCACGCTCACGGACACCGCGCCATCGCAATCGCCCGGGCAGGTGGTGATGCCGTCCGTGGTGGCGGCTGATTCGCCGTCCACATCCTCCAGTGGCACGAATTGCGTGGCCGTGCAACCTTGCGCATCCACGGCGGTGGCGAAGTAGAGCCCCGCGCACAGACCAGTGAGGCTGCTGCCCGTGCCTTGTATCACATCGTCGATCGTCCAGTACCAGCCATAGCCCGGAGTGCCACCCTGAGCGCTGGCGCTCGCCGTACCGATGCATTCCCCGCATGCGCTCGGTGTGGTGGTGGCCGTGATCACGATGGGTGAAGGCTCATTGATGGTATACAGCTGCGTGATGGAACAGCCGTTCGCGTCCGTCACCGTCAGCGTCACCACCCCTGCACAGAGGCCCTGCGCGAACGCATCGCCCTGTCCATTGGATGGTACGGGGTCCCACAAGTAGTCGTAGGGACCTTGTCCGCCGGTGACGATCACCGACACGCTGCCGCTGCACGCGCCGGAGCAATCCGCTTGCTGGGTGAAGGCGTTGATCGACAGGGGTTGCGGATCCACAATGAGGATGGTGACGGTGGTGTCGCAACCGGACCCCTCGGTGATCGTTACGGCGTATACGCCCGCGCAAAGTCCAGTGGCCTGCGACGTACCCTGGCCTCCACCCGGCTCAGGACTCCAGGTGTAGGTGAATGACTCTTGTCCGCCGGTGGGCGCCACAGTGGCCGTGCCATCACATGCGCCGACGCAACTCGTGGGCGTGCTGCTGAAGACCGGCGCGATGATGGTGCTGGGCGTGACGGTGGCCGTGGCGATGGAAACGCAGCCATCAGCGTTCGTCACCACCACGAAGTAGTCGCCATCGCACAGGCCACTGACGGTGTCGCCATCGCCCACGGGTGCGCCATCCGCATCGAACCATTGGATGACACAGGCTGGTGCGGAGCAGACGAGATCCACTGACACCACACCGTCGCAATCACCGGCGCAGCCCACCTGTCCATCGTTCGTGGAAAGCACCTCGGCGTTGGCGTCCGTCACGGCCACCACGGCCTGTGCGCCACATCCGGCCGCGTCCGTCACGGTCACCGTGTAGAGTCCGCCGCAGAGGTCCTGCAGCTCGGCTTCATCCCCGACGGGTTGACCGGCCAGGGTCCAGGCGTAGGTGTATGGACCCGTTCCACCGGCCACTGACACGGAAGCGGTACCGTCACAATCGGGGCAGGTGCTTTGTGTGCTGCCCGTGGTCAGCTCCATCGGATCGGACTCGCCCAATTCCCAGCTCAGGCTGATGCTGCATCCCGCCGCATCGATCACCGTGGCGCTCCAGGTGCCCGCGCACAAGCCTGTGGCGCTGCTTCCACCCTGCCCATTCGGTGGCACGGGATCCCACACATAGGTATAGGGTGCTGTGCCGCCTTGCGCATCCAGTGTGATGAAGCCTTCGCAATCGCCGGCACAGGCGCTGCCTTCCACCGTCTCGTCCACCGTCAGCGGCTCGGGGCTGTCGATCGCGGCATCGAAGGAAGCGGCGCATCCGGCGCCATCGGTGATGGTCAGCGTGTACGTACCGGCGCATAGTCCGCTCGCGAAAGGTGTTCCCTGCCCGGACCCCGGTTCGGGCGACCAATCCAGACTAAAGGGTGGCGTGCCGCCGGAGATCATCGCGAAGGCCCAGCCGTCGCAATCGCCGGCGCACGTCGCATCATCAGCGGACATCACCACTTGTATCGGCGGCGGCGCGGTCACGATAACCGGATCGATCGACACGCAGCCATCCGCGTTCGTTACCGTGACATAGTAGGTGCCCGCACAGAGATCGGTCACCGTGGGCTGATCGCCGATCTGATCCCCATTGGCGTCCGTCCACACGATGACACAGGGCGGCAATTGGCAGTAGACCACCACGCTCACCGAACCGTCGCAGGCATCGTGGCAACTGGCCCCGGTGGCGGATGCGGCGATGACCTCCCCGTCGCTGTCGGAGATGGACACCACCAATTGTTCCTGGCAGCCGTTGTCGTCCGTCACGGTCACCGAGTAGATGCCCGCGCAGACGTTCGCCAGATTGTCGCCAATGGCCACGGTGTTGCCCTGCGCATCCGTCCATACCGCAAGGATCGGAATGGTGCCACCGCTGATGGTCAATTGTGCTCCGCCATTGCAGAGCTGGCATTCGCTGGGCGTGATGGCGACGGTCACCACCAGTGCGGGAGGTTCATTGATGTCGAAGCCCGCTGTGGTCACACAGCCATTGGCGTCGGTCACGGTCACGTTCCAAGTACCGGCGCACAGGTCGAATGCCACGTTGTCGCCTTGTCCGTTGGGTGGAACCGGCGACCAACTGTAGGTGTAGGGTGGCGTACCGCCTTGTGCATCCAGCACGATGCTTCCGTTGCATTCACCACCGCAATCCAGGTCCGTCACCGTCGCCTGTACATCAAGCGGCTCGGGCGCGAGGATCAGGATCGAAGCGACGGTTTCGCAACCGTTGGCGTCCGTGATGGTCACCTGCGTCACCCCCGGGCAGAGGCCTGTGGCCTGCGTCGTGCCCTGACCCGCACCCGGCTCCGGCGACCACACATAGGCGTATGGTTCCTGTCCACCGATGGGGCCCACGGTGGCGGTGCCATCGCAGGCGTCATGGCAGCTCGCCGGTGTGCTGCTGCTGTTGGGTTGGATCTCGTCGAACGGTTCAATGGTGAATCCCTGCGAGATGGTGCAGCCGTTCTCGTCGGTGATCGTCACTGTGTAGGGCGTGCCCGCACACAGCCCCGTGGCGAAGGCGGTGCCCTGGCCCGTGGCGGGATCGGGTTGCCACAGGATGACCAGGACGCCCGTGCCACCGGCAGCGTCCACCGTGGCGGTGCCGCTGCATGGATCGAAGCAATCCGCTGCCGTGTTGACAAGGTCAAGCGTGATCGCCGGTGGTTCGTTGATGTTGAAGAGCAGCGTGGTGTCGCAACCCGCGAAGTCGGTGATCGTCACGCTCCATGCGCCGGGGCAGAGGCCCGTGGCGTTCTGCGTGCCCTGGCCCGCGCCGGGTTCCGGCGACCACAGGACGGTGAATGGCGCCACACCGCCGGTGGGTGATACGCTCGCCGTGCCATCACAATCGCCATGGCAGATCACGTCCGTGGTCACCAGCCCGGCATCGATGGGTTGCTGTTCCAGGATCAGGAATGTGACCGTGGTATCACATCCCGAAGCATCGGTGATCGTCACGCCCCAACTTCCGGGACACAAGCCACTGGCGGTAGATGTGCCCTGCCCGTTCGGCGGTTGCGGTGACCAGACGAAGATGTACGAACCATCACCACCGGTGGGCGTCACCGTGGCGGTACCATCACACGGTCCGGCGCAACTTTCATTGGTGGAGCTTTCATTCGGCATGATCGGCGTTGGCGCGCCCACCGTGATCAGCAACGTGGTGTCGCAGGCGATCGCGTCGGCGATGAAGAGCGTCCAGACGCCGGGACACAATCCGCTCACGTTGGGCGTGCCCTGTCCCGCTGGAGGATCGGGCGTCCAGGTGAA
The DNA here is from genome assembly GCA_026129465.1 of Flavobacteriales bacterium. Lineage (NCBI taxonomy): Bacteria > Pseudomonadati > Bacteroidota > Flavobacteriia > Flavobacteriales > Flavobacteriales bacterium. Next base: position 2,948,130 of record JAHCIA010000001.1, on the reverse strand, counting down.
CGTGTAGGGTGGGGATCCGCCAATGGTGGCCACATCAATGGCCCCATCGCAGTTGTCGAAACAGCTCGCGTCGGTGACGGTGGGAACCGCCATGATGCCCGAGGGCTGCAGAATGATGAACGTGACCGTGGTGTCGCAGCCAGCGGCATCAGACACGGTGAGTGTGTAGGGCCCCGGGCAGAGCCCGGACACACTGGGTGTTCCCTGGCCGATGGGTGGCGGTGGCTGCCAATCGTAGGTGTAGGGCTCCTGTCCGCCATTCACCGTGGCCGTGGCCGTACCCAGACAGGCGTTGTCGCATCCGGCATCGGTGAGCACCAGGCTGACCAGGATGGGTTGCGGCCCCAGGATCTCGAAGGGCAGCACTACATCGCAGCCGAGGTCATCGGTCACGGTCACCACATGATTGCCGGGGCAAAGACCGGTGGCCGTGGTGCCGCCTTGCCCGTTGGTTGGCACTGGATCCCAGATGATCGTGTAGGGCGGTGTGCCGCCGGCGGGATCGACCGTTGCGCTGCCATCGCAATCACCGGCACAACTCGGATCGAGCGTGGTGAGTCCCGCGTCCAGCGGCGGCGGTTCGGGGATGTTGAAGGTGATGGTGGTGTCGCACGCGCCCGATGCGATCGTCACTGTCCAGTCGCCTGCGCAAAGCCCGCTGGCCGTGGAAGTGCCCTGGCCATTCGGCGGCGGTGGCGACCAGTCGTACGTGTAGATGCCGGTGCCTCCAGAGGGCGAGAGCGTGATGCTCGCGTCACAGTCACCCGCGCATTGGATCGTGGTGATCACCGCGTTCGCCTCGATCGCATCGGGGACATCCACCGTGAAGGCGATGGTGGTATCGCAGCCCAATGCGTCGGTCACGGTGAGCGTGTAGCTCTGTCCGCAGAGTCCGGTCACACTTGGCGTGCCTTGACCAGCGCCCGGTTCCGGCGACCAGACATACGTGTAAGGCTCCGTACCCCCGGTGACATTCGCCGCCGCGCTTCCATCGCATATGCCCGGACAGGTGGCCGCTTGCACACTCAGGTCCACTTCCAGTGGTGTGGCATCTTCGATGGTGAAGGGGCGGATCTCCTTGCAGCCATTGGTATCGGTGACCGAAGCGATCCAGACGCCCGGACAAAGACCAGATACCGAAGAGGTGCCCTGACCTTGTGGTGGGTTGGGGATCCACTCGTAGATGTAGCCCGGCGTGCCGCCCGTGGGATCCACCGTGGCCGTGCCGTCGCACACACCCGCGCAAGTGACGTTGGTGAAGGCCAGATTCGGCTCCAGCACAGGTGGCTCCAGCAGGAAGAACTGCAGCGTGGTGTCGCAGCCATTGAAGTCGGTGATCGTCAGCGTCCACAGACCCGCGCAGAGTTCACTGGCGGAGTCGGTTCCCTGGCCGAATGGCGGTGTGGGCGACCACACGAAGGTGTATGGCGGTGTGCCGCCGCTGGTGGGTGCGGTGGCCGTGCCGTCGCAACTGTCGTAGCAGGTCAGGTCCGTTTGCGATGGAACTACCACCAGTGGCGGTGGCGCGCCCACATCGAAGACCAGCGTGGTGTCGCAACCCGCCGCGTCCGTAATGGTGAGCGACCAAAGGCCCGGACACAATCCACTGGCCGTCGGTGTGCCCTGCCCCAGGGGTGGGTTCGGCGACCAGATGAAGTTCAGCGGTGGCGATCCGCCGGAGATCACCGGACAGGAGATGACCCCGTCGCATGCGTTCGAGCAGGTCGCATCGGTCACCGTGGGATCCACCTCGAAAGCGGGCGGGGAGTCTATCGTCAGTTGCAGCGTGGTATCGCAGCCCGTGGACTGATCCACGATAAGCACACTGTACTCCCCGGCGCACATCGCGGCTGCCGAACCGGTGCCCTGGCCCGTGCCGGGCGCTGGCGTCCATTGGAAGGTGAAGGGCCCGGGCGAACCGGAGGGGATCACCGTGGCACTGCCATCACAGGCGCCGAAACAACTGGCATCGTCCAGGATCACGGCGATGTCCAACGGCGGCGGTTCATCGATGATGAACTGCACCGTGGTGTCGCAACCATTGAAGTCCGTGATCGTGACCTCCCAGTTGCCAGCGCACAAGCCGCTCACGCTGTTGGTGCCCTGCCCTATGGGTGGTTGCGGGGACCACTGCACCGTGTGCGGCGGTGTGCCTCCCTGTGGTGCCACCGACGCCGAACCATCGCATGCCCCGAAGCAACTGGTGCCCGAGAAAAGCAGGTTGGGCTGTATGGGCTGCAGGTCGTATACGAAGGTGGTGTCGAACTGGCATCCGTTCGCGTCGGTCACCACCAGGGTGTTGGCACCGGGACAAAGGCCGTTGAAGGATGAACCGGTGCCGGCGCCGTTGTTCCAGTTGTAGGTGATGGGCGCCACGCCGCCGATGCCCAGGGCCTGCCGCGAGCCGTCGCACACATCGGGGCAGGTGGGCGGCGTACCGCCCCCGAAGAAGATCACCCCCAGGGGCGCGGGCTCGGACACCGTGACCGATACCGGGCAGGACACGCCCTGGCCGATGTCGGTGACGATGACGATCTGTGGGCCGCCGCAGGCCGTGGTCCAGGTCTGCGTGGCCGGGCCGCCGTTCAGCCATTGGTAGGTGAAGCCCCCCACGCCGCCGGTCACGGTCACCGTCACTGTGGCGTTGCACTCGCCCCGGCAACGCACACCAAAGCCATTGTAATCGGTCACCACCTGGGCGTCCACCACAAAGGGTGTCTGCCCCGGGCCCGTGCCACATACATTGATGTCCATTGGGCCGGCGCCCACCTCGACCCCGAAGTCCGGTTTCACCATGGTGCCACCGGCCACCCAGGTGGCATTGCCCGGCTGCACGTAGGTCTTGAGCATGGGCCCGGCCGGCAGCTGCGCGAGCATCAGCATGGCGTCTCCGGCGAGGAAGGACTTCGCGGCCTTGCCGTCGAAACGCAATTCGGCTGCGCGCACCAGGCCGCGGTTGGCCATCACCGTGCCCTGCTTCAGCACCAGGGCGCGGTCATCGAGCAGGACCAGGTCGCTTGCCAAGGACCATGCGCCGGCACCATCGAAGACCACTTCGCTGCCAATGGGTATGCCGCGCGTGTCGATCTCCACGCCTTCCCGGCGCACATTCAACCGGACGGTCCCACGATGGTCCCAGCGCGCATCGCCAGTCATCTTCCACTGGCCGGAGATCTCCAGCACATCGCGCACCTGGCCGACGATGGTCACCGGTGCGTTCTCCCCCGAAACATGCAGGTCGCGGCATTGCGCGTTCCGCGGCAGCAGCACCACGGCCTCGCGCGCGGGCGCGATCATCACATGTTCATCGGCCCTGGGCACGCCCGCACCCCCCGGGCCATCAGGCGTCAGGGACCAGCGCGCGCCATCGCTCCAATCCCCGCTGCCACCCGTCCAGTATTTGGTGCGCGGCGTCTGCGCCATGGTGGAGATGGCTACGGCCAACAGGCAGGCCGTGATGATCGTCCGGGCGATGGCCCGCAGGGTGCTTCGCTCCATGGTCTAATCGAAGGCCGGGCAGTTGATCATCTTCTTCTTCAGATCGTCCTTGCCACAGGGGATGATGCCGAGCATGATCTCATGCGTGTTGGATCCTCCCATGCGCAGCTTGGAAGTGGTCACATCGTAGCTGTATCCGAACTGGAAGTACTTCAGGAAGGCGAGCTTCATCATCAGCACCAGCGCATCGCCGCCCCGGTAGCCGGCGCCAAGGCCGATGGTGCGGTTCCATTCGATCATGGCATTGATGTCCAACGCCATCGGGGCACCACCGGCGAACTTCATCATGGCGCTGGGCGAAAGGCTCGTCTTCTTGCTGAGCACATGCCGGTAGCCGCCGCTCATGAGGAAATGCCGGGCCAGCCGCGATTCCAGCCCGATGCCGTCGATCTCGTTGCCGAGCGCGTGGTGCATCGCCAGCCCACCCCAGCCTTTCTTGCCATAGAGGAAGATGCCGGGCGTGATCTCCGGCGCCACCACCACGCTGGCCCGCCCATCGATGGCGGGGTCGTCATAGTCGGTGAGCGTCACTTCACCCACATTGAGTTTGATCTGCTCCGCGCCGCCGAAAACCCCGAAGGCGAGGTAGGTCTCCTGGGACATGCGCATGTGGTAGGCATAGGCCAGCACGAATCGGGTGTAGCCCCAATTGCCCGCGTTGTCCGATTCCACGAAGGCGCCCACCCCATGCTTGTTGGCCATGTAAGGCTTGCCTTTCGGACGAATGGCACCGTTCAGGCTGGCCCATGCCGTGGTGGGCTGCCCCGGGAAGTTCAACCATTGCTTGCGGTAGCCGAGGCGCACATCGATGCAGTCCTTGCTGCCGGCCACCGCGGGATTGATGCTGAACTGGTTGAAGACGTACTGCGAGTATTGCGCCAGCTGTTGCGCCGCCGCCGGTGCGCCCATGGCGAGAAGCATCACGGCCAGGATGGGCGCCCTCATCGCACAATGGAGATGAAGCCCGTATAAGGCGGCGATACCCCCTCGAGCTGGTTCAACTGGATATGGTAGTAGTAGGTGCCGCTGGGCAGCCTGGCGCCGTTGTTGGTGCCATCCCAGGGCTCCCGGTAGCCGATGCTGCGGAATACCCGCTGGCCCCAACGATCGAAGATGGTCACCTCCGCACCGGGATAGTCGGCGATGCCGGGCACCTCCCACACATCGTTGATGCCGTCGCCGTTGGGTGTGAAGGTGTTGGGTGGATCGATGCGCCGGATCACCCAGACGTTGACCGTGCCGGTGAAGACGCAGCCGTTGATCTCGGTGGTCACCGTATAGACCGTTGAGCCCTGTGGCGAAGCGATCGGGTCGGGAATATCGCTGCCGCTCAACCCGGTGGTGGGCGACCAGTCGTAGGGCGGTCCGCCGAAGGCGTTCAACTGCGCGCTCTCCCCAACGCCGATGGTGACATCCCCGCCGGTGCCGAAATCCACACCGGGGATGTCCACCCCTTCGCCGTCCAGCCAGATGTCGAAACCGCATTGCGCGGCGATGGGAAAGCCGCCGCCCACGTTGCCCGCCACCACCAGCCAATACTGCGTGCCCGGCAGCAGTGGCTGTGTCACCAGCGTGAAGTCCCCGCTACCCGACTGGCAATCGCTGACGGCGGAAAAGGATGCGGGCAGGCAGGAGCCATCGCCTGAGAGGACCACGGCCGTGAGTGTGTTGGACATGCCCTGCACGTTGGGGCAGGTGATGCCCGTGATGTTCACATTGGCCGGACCGCCCTGGCTGTTGGTGGTGAAGACGTACCAGAGCAGGTTGGTGGTGCCGGCGCAGAAACCCGGCAGGCCCACCGCGCCCGTGTTGTTGCCCGGCAGGGACTGCTGATTGCACAGCAGGGCGGCCTGGTCGCAACTGCTGTTGGGCGGCTGGGCCATGGCCACGGTCGCCATGCAAAGCAGGATGGGCGCGGGAAGTATGGATCGCATGCGTCGGCGACGATCGGCGCGTGCGGTTCGCACGCACGGCCACGCCGAAGGTAGACGGGGCCTTCACCTCGCTTCGTCGCGAGACATGCGCATTTTCACACAGCGCCGTGTTGAGGGGGGAACACGATCAGCGCCGATCCTCCAGCAGCCGGTCGATCTTGGCCTCCAGCGCCTCCATGCGCCGCTCCAGACCATCGTTGCTGTCGCTGATCATCGTGTCCACGAAGATGGAATTCACCAGCGACAGGCCGAAGATGCCGCCGAAGAACAGGATCACGATGAAGTAGAGACGCGTGAAAAAGGCCACCACGGGCGAAGCTTCCCCGGCGATGGCGTCAGGGATCTCGAACCAGCCTTCCACCGTGAACACCTTGAAGATGGAGTACCAGCTGATCAACGGGTCGGCGAAATGTTCCGGAGACAATTCACGGAACAGGAAGCACGAGATCAACGACACGATGAAATTGAAGATGAAGAACGCGAACACGATCAGCACCGACGCCCGTGCGGCACGCTTCACGCCGGCGATGATGTGGTCCATGCGCGGCACGAAACGGATGAAGCGGAAGAACTTGAACACGCGCATGATGCGGAAGGCCAGCAGGAAGTCCAGCCGGAGACCTTCCACCGGCATCAACCACAACAGCAGGGCGGGCAGGGCCAGCAGCACCAACGACAGGTCGAACACGTTCCACGCGCTGGCCATGTAGGTCCGGGTTCCCCACGTGCGCATCTTCACCACCGCCTCCAGCAGGAACACCAGGGTCAACAAGTGGTCCACCGCCTCCAGGCGGAAGGTCCAGGGTGCCGGTGGCGTGAAACCCTGGGTGAAGATCACCGCCGCGTTCAGCAGGATCACCGCCAGGATGAATCGGTCATTGAGCAACGCGCGGCGCAGCATGGTCCATGGTTGTAGCCCCACCAGGAATCGAACCTGGATCTAGAGTTTAGGAAACTCCTATTCTATCCGTTGAACTATGGGGCCTGTTGCGGCGGCAAAAGTAGATGCTTCGCCCGCTGCGGACCGCCGTCCACAGCGCTTCGTGCATCGCGCGACGGTGGTCGGGCGCCAAGCCGCGTAGCAGCGCGCCATCTTCGCGCCGTAGAATGACCATGAGCGCTCCCGAAACGCCCAGCGGCGTACCCGTGCTGTTCCTCATCTTCAACCGTCCGGACACCACCCTGCGTGTGTTCGAGGCCATCCGTGCCGCACGGCCGCCACGACTCTACATCGCCAGTGACGGACCACGCGCGCACCGCGACGGCGAGGGCGATGTGGTGCGTGCATTGCGCGGCGAGATCCTCACACGCATCGACTGGCCCTGCGAAACGCTCACGCTCTTCCGCGAAGCGAACCTCGGATGCAAACGTGCCGTGAGCGGTGCCATCACCTGGTTCTTCGAGCAGGAGGAACGCGGCATCATACTCGAGGACGACTGCCTGCCCAGCCCGAGCTTCTTCCGTTACTGCGCCGAATTGCTGGAGAAGCACAAGGATGATGAGGACATCGCGGGCATCACCGGGGACTACCGGCCGGTGCACAGCAGGCATCCGGCGGACACATACGGGCGCGTCGGATATCCGCTGATCTGGGGTTGGGCCAGCTGGCGTCGTGTATGGCGGCACTATGATGTGGACATGAAGGACTGGACGGGCGACCCCGAGGTCCTGCCGCGCATCGCGGCGAAAAGCAAGGCCACCAAGCGCTTCCTGAAGGCCGTGTTCGACGCGGTGCAGGTGGGCGAGATAGACACCTGGGATTTCCAGTTCAACTTCATGTGCCAGCGGCGCGGGCAGGACTTCCTCTACCCGCACGTGAACCTGATCACCAACATCGGCTTCAGCGCGGAGGCCACGCATACGGCCAATCCGGATGACCCCAATGCCGCCCTGCCGCGTGGCGATATGGTCTTCCCGCTTCGCGGCCCGCTGGAAGGCCGGGGTTATGAAGCCTGGCTGGACCGCCGTTTCTTCGTACTCGACAGTTTCCGCACCCGCGCCATGAACCGTCTCTATCGGTGGAGCGCGAACCTGTTGCGACGTGCATGAGGCCATTGCTCGTCAACGCCACGGACATCAAAGGCGGCGCCGCGCGCGCCGCCCAGCGCCTGTTGCTGGCACTTCGTTCCCAGGGCGCCGACGCCCGCATGCTGGTGCAGCAGCGGCAGAGTGACGACCCGCACGTGCTGGGGCCCGCTCCAGGTCCAGCCCACGCCTGGGCAAGACTGCGGCCCACGCTGGACATGCTGCCGATCAAGCGCTATCCACGTGGCCGCGAAGTGATGTTCTCCCCCGCCCATGTGCCCTGGTCGGGCGTCGTACGTCGTATCAATGCCAGCGACGCCGACGTGGTGCATCTGCACTGGATCAACGGCGGCATGCTGCGCGTGGAGGACCTTGCCGCGATACGCAAACCGTTGGTGTGGTCGCTGCACGACATGTGGGCCTTCACCGGTGGCTGCCACTACGATGAAGGCTGCGGCAAGTGGGATAGCCACTGTGGAGCCTGTCCGGTTCTGGGCTCGCCGCGCGAGCATGACCTGAGCCATGAGGTCTTCGAACGCAAACTCGCCGCCTTCGAGCAACTCCCGCACCTCACGATCGTGGGCCTGAGCGGCTGGATGGCCCGCTGCGCGGCGAAGAGCCGGTTGCTGCGCGACAAGCGCGTGGTGCACTTGCCCAACCCGATCGACACGGACATCTTCAAGCCCATGGACCGCCTTGCCGCGCGCCGGTCCCTGGGTCTGCCCGAGGGCCGCCGGCTCGTGCTCTTCGGCGCGGTGAACGCCACGGGCGACCTGCGCAAGGGCTTCATCCAACTGGCCGCCGCGCTGCGCGCCCTGCCCGAAGGCGACACCGAACTCGTGGTCTTCGGCGCCGAACGCCCGATGGACCCGCCGGACCTGGGGCATCCCGCCCATTACCTCGGCCATCTCCACGATGATGCGAGCCTGTGCGCGCTCTACAACTGCGCCGATGTCACCGTGCTGCCCTCCCTGCAGGAGAACCTGAGCAACACCGTGGTGGAAAGCCTCGCCTGCGGCACGCCTGTGGCCGCTTTCGATATCGGTGGCAACGCCGACATGGTGCAGCACCACGTGAACGGCGCACTCGCCAAGGCGATGGATGCTGGTGGACTGTCGGCAGCGATCCAATGGTGCCTGGGCCATGCCGACCGCGATGGCTTGAGGAGGGCCGCACGCCGTAGCGCCGAGGAAAAATTCGCGATGGGCAACGTGGCGCGGCGCTATCTGGAATTGTACGGCGAAGTGGTCCAGGCAACGGTGCGTTGACCAGCCCGCATGCCGGATACCTTGCGCCGACCATCACGATCCACACATGCCACCTACCATTCCCGCTTCCCTCATCGCCATCGGATCGCTTCTCGCTTCGCCAGTGGCCGCGCAATGGCAGATGCTGCCACTGCCCATGGGCGTGGGCCGCTATGACGACATCCATTTCGCGGACCCCTTGCACGGCTGGGTGGTGAACGGATCGGGCACCATACACCACACCACCGACGGCGGTGACAGCTGGCAGCTGCAAGCCTCGCAGGTGGGATACCTGCGCAGCGTGCTGGCGATCGATCCGCTGAAGGCCTTCGCAGGCACCTTGAACGGCAAGTTGATGCGCACGCTGGATGGCGGCGCCGAATGGGTGAACATCGCGCCGCTGCTGCCACAGCCCATACCCGGCATCTGCGGACTCACCGCACCGGACCCGCTGACGATAGTTGGTTGTGGCATATGGAACAGTCCGGCCTTCATCATCCGTAGCGAGGATGGCGGGAGCACTTGGAGCCATGCGAACATGAGCGCGCATGCCAGCGCCCTGGTGGACATCTGGTTCACCGATCCGATGACCGGACTGGCCTGCGGAAGAACACCCGAGGCCGACGGCGGGGGGGTGATCATCGGCACCACGGACGGCGGACAGACCTGGACCGAACGCCACCGGACCAACCAGACCGGCGAGTACATCTGGAAACTGCACACCATCGACGGGCAGCGCTGGTACGCTTCGATCGTGGGCAATCCCGCGCTGGGCAACACGCGATACGCCTGGTCCGATGATGGTGGCCTGACCTGGAGCGAAGGCATCGTGGCCGACTTCTACAGCTACATCCAGCTCATCGGCGCACTCACCAACGACCATGTTTACACCGGCGGTGGTTCCCTGCTTTTCGAGAGCCTCGATGGCGGGGCAAGCTGGGGGGCGACGGTACTTGGCACCGAGCACAACCGCTTCCTGTGGATCAATGACAGTACGGCGTTCATCAGCGGCAACCAGGTCTTCCGGCGCGGCACACCGGTGAACACCTCCGTGCCGGCCGCCATCGAACCGCCAATGCACGAATTGCGCGTACGACCCAATCCCACCGGCGGCATGCTCCAAGTGGAAGCCAGGCTGATACGCGACACCTGGCTGAAGGTGCATGTGCTCGGCGCCGATGGCCGCATCGTGCACCGCTTCTTCGATGGATCCGCCACCGCCGGGGAGCATCGCTGGAACACCGACCTCGGACATCTGGCCGCCCAGCTTCTGCACGTGGTGCTGGACAGCAACGAGGGGCAACGGCATGTGAAGGTGGTGCTCACGCGCTGAGTCTCCGGTATCCCGGACTACTTTGCGGCATGCTTCGCACATCCATTCTCGCCCTCCCCGCCATGCTGCTTTTGGCCAAGCCGCTCCAGGCCCAATCGCCATATCGCATTCCCGTGGTGGTGCATGTGGTCCATGACGATGGGACCGAGAACATCTCGCAGGCGCAGATCCGCAATGGCATCGAGATCCTCACGCGCAACTGGCGCAAACAGAATCCCGACACGGTGGACATCATACCGATGTTCAAACCCCTCGCCGCGGACATGGAGGTGGAGTTCGGCTTCGCACGGCGCGATCCGCAGGGGAACTGCCACAGCGGCATACAGCGGATCCGTTCACCACTGACCGTGCCGGGCAACCACGAGGTGAAGAGCCTGGCACAATGGCCGCCCGACCGCTACCTGAACATCTATGTGACGCGCGGCGCGGCGGGCCTGGCGGGCCACGCGCTCATGCCTTCCCAGGCCGCACAGGAGCCCCATTGGGATGGCATCGTGATCCAAGGCAGCTATTTCGGCAATATCGGCACCAGCGACGATCTTCGTTCGGTGGTGCTCTCGCACGAGGCCGGCCACTACCTGGATCTCTACCACGTATGGGGCGGGAACAATGTGCCGGGCTTCTTCTACCAACCGGTGGGCCTGGCGGAGAATTGCGACATCGGCGATGAGGTGGACGACACCCCGGCCACCATCGGCTGGAGCGTGTGCAATCTGAACGCCACCAGTTGCGACGGGCAGGTGGACAACGTGCAGAACTTCATGGACTACGCCTACTGCGCACGCATGTTCACCGAAGGCCAGAAAGCACGCGTGCATGCCGCGCTGAACAGTCCTGTGGCCGGGCGCGACAACCTGTGGACCCCGGAGAATCTCGCGTTCACGGGACTCGCGGACGTCCAGGGCCTGTGCAAAGCCGACTTCCGGGCACCGCGTCGTCTCTTCTGTGCGGGGGATGTCGTTCGCCTGGAAGACGCCTCCTACCACGACCCCATCAGCTGGGCATGGAACACGGGCGAAGGACCCGTCCTCACCGATCGCGATCCGGTCTTCACCTACAACGGCAGCGGTCATTTCGATGTGACCCTGGACGTGGGCGATGGCGCGAACAACATGTCCGTGACCAGGCCGCGCTTCTTCCGCATGTTGGAGAGCACGGGCATTCCATTGCCCTATATCGAAGGCTTCGAAGGCATGCCCGCGCTGGAGGCGAGCGATCTGTTCAACCAATGCGATGCGGGTCCCTGCTGGGAACTCACCGACATGGCGGCCGCTTCCGGCTTCCGATCGGTGCGCGTGGTGAATGTCGCGCCAGGCGAATTGTACACGCTGCACACGCCTCGCCTCGATCTCTCGCAGGTACCCGACCCGGTGATCCGCTTCCGCATCGCGCATGCGCAGCGCCAGCCAAGCGACAACGACAAACTTGTGGTGAGCATCAGCCGGGATTGTGGCACCTCCTGGCTGGTGCGCCGCACGCTTATCGGTGCGGAACTGGCCACCGCACCACCCACGGGCGGACAGGGCTTCATACCCGCCTACGAGAACTGGCGCGAGGAGCTGATCGTGAACATTCCGCAGCCCTACCGCACGGACAATGTGGTGGTGCGCTTCGCCTTCACCAGCGGTGGCGGCAACGACCTATTTCTGGACGATATCAATGTGCTGGACCTCGCCACCGTGGATGTGGGAACGCTGGAACGCGATGCCTGGCGCATCCTGCCCAACCCAGCCGCGGACCACTTCCGCATTGAAGGCCCGCTGCCGCGTGCCGATGTGGAACTGAGGCACCAGGACGGAAGACCCGTGCGGTCGTTCGCCGCGCACGACCTGGGGACGCCGATCGCCTTGGAGGGGTTGGCAACAGGAATGTACATGGTGCTGATACGGGTGAATGGGAACAGCATCGCACAACCCCTCGTCATCGCGAGGGATTGAGCGCCGGTACCTTTGAGCACGCGCATGTCCACAGAAGCTGAAGGCGAACGCATGTACGCGGGGCGCGTGCCCGATCGGCGCTACCGCAGAACGATGGCTTTTCTCGAAAGCTGCATCGGCCGAGAAGAACGCATCATGGACCTGGGCGTACCCAATCCATTTTCGCGCATGATGCGGGACAAGGGATTCGCTGTGCGCAACACGCAAGGCGAAGACCTGGACCTGGACCATGCCAGGCTCGACCTCAGCGACATCACCTGCATCACTTCATTCGAGGTGTTCGAGCACCTGCTGGCACCTTTCAACCTGTTGCGTCATGTGCAGCCACCTCCAGGGGGCTGCATCAAGCTGGTCTGCTCCGTGCCGCTGAAAGTGTGGTTCGCCAAAGCCTGGTGGAGCAAGACCGACCCTTGGGACCGCCACTACCATGAGTTCGAGCCCCGTCAATTCGACTGGCTGCTTGAGAAAAGCGGCTGGACCATCCTGCGCAGGGAGCCCTGGGCCTCGCCACCACGGCTCGCTTTAGGCATCCGGCCCTTCCTGCGATTCCTCTATCCGAGCTACTACTTCGTGTACGCGGAGAAACGCGCGTGACGACCGCCTACTGGACCACAAGCGACCACCCCCATGACCAAGGCCCGCATGCAGATCACCGCCGAGCCGCCGGAGTGGCGCACGGCGAAGGAGTTCACCGACATCACCTACCGCAAATGCAGGGGCGTGGCGCGCATCGCCTTCAACAGACCCGAGGTGCGCAACGCCTTCCGCCCGCACACGGTGAGCGAACTGCTCGAAGCCTTCCACGATGCCCATCAGGACACCAGCATCGGCGTGGTGCTCTTCAGCGCCGAAGGGCCCAGCCCCAAGGACGGCGGCTGGAGCTTCTGCAGCGGCGGTGACCAACGCGCACGCGGCCACCAGGGCTACGTGGATGAGGGCGGCATGCCACGCCTCAACATCCTGGAAGTGCAGCGGCTGATCCGCTTCATGCCCAAGGTGGTGATCGCCGTGGTGCCCGGCTGGGCCGTGGGCGGTGGACACAGCCTGCACGTGGTGTGCGACATGACGTTGGCCAGCAAGGAGCACGCGATCTTCAAGCAGACCGATGCCGATGTGACCAGCTTCGATGGCGGTTACGGCAGCGCCTACCTGGCCAAGATGGTGGGGCAGAAGCGTGCGCGCGAGGTATTCTTCCTGGGCCGCGACATCAGTGCGCAACAGGCATACGAAATGGCCATGGTGAACGCCGCGGTGCCGCATGCCGAACTCGAAGCCACCGCCTGGCAATGGGCGCAGGAGATCCTGGCCAAGAGCCCCACGGCGATCAAGATGCTGAAGTTCGCCTTCAATCTGCTCGATGACGGACTAGTGGGCCAGCAGGTCTTCGCCGGCGAGGCCACGCGCCTGGCTTACATGACCGAGGAAGCGAAAGAGGGCCGCAACGCTTTCCTGGAAAAGCGGCGTCCGGATTTCTCGAGCATCAAGTGGATCCCGTGAAGGTGGTCACGGCGGGGTGATCCTCCTTCTCCGTGGATGTTGGCGTGTGTCCCAGAAGCCCACGATCTGCAATTCGCTCCCTTTCACCCGGAAACACATGATGTTGTGCTTGGTGACAAGCACTTCTCGTGTGCCCTTGCGGCCTTTGCGCGACATGCCCGGAAAGCGCATCAGCATGCGCACCATGGTATCCGTGCGTTGGATGAAACGCATCGCCTCGCGCTCGGACCATTCAGCACGCAGGTAAGCGATCACTTGGAGGAAGCCCGCTTCTGCTTCCGGCGCCCAGCGGATGCTTTCGACCATGATCTTGCGTTGGCCATCACCGCTTCGTGCGACCGTCCTTCTCCCCGGTCGAGTTGCTGCATGCTGCGCTCAAGTGACGCTCGCACTTCAGTTGGCAGATCGCCCCATGGAGCCGCAGGTTCCGCCGTGAGGAAAGCATGCAGGTTCTCCAAGGCCGTCTCATCCGTCAAGGCGAGCACCTTCTTGACGATCTCCAGCTTGGTCTTGTCGGTCGCCATGAACCAAAGATAGAACCCGGCCCTACCGGACCTCCCCACCTGGCTTCACCACCTCCTTGGGCTCTACGAACACGAGCCTTCCATCGGCATCCTCGGCCATCAGCACCATGCCCTGGCTTTCCACCCCACGCATCTTGCGCGGCTCCAGATTGGCCACCAGCACCACCTGTTGGCCGGGCAACTGCTCGGGCGCGTAGTGCATGGCGATGCCACTGACCACCGTGCGCGGTTCCGCTTCACCGATGTCGATCGCAAGTTTCAGCAGCTTGTCGGCTTTCGGCACCTTCTCCGCCGCCACGATCGTGCCCACGCGCAGGTCCAGCTTGGTGAAGTCGTCGAAGGTGATCGGAGGCTTGGCAGGTTGAGACGTTGAGGGTTGAGAGGTTGAAGGTTGCTCCAAGGGTGCGGTGGCGTGTAGACGATCGATCTCCGGCTGGATCTCCACGTCGGTAATGGGTTTGAAAAGGTGTTCGGGCTTGCCCAACTCCTGGCCGGGGCCGATGAGGTCCGTACGGAAGGCGTCCCCCCAAGGCAGTGTGCCGATGCCCAGCATGCGACGCAGCGTGGCGGTGGTGTGGGGCAGGAAGGGCTCCAACACGATGCTTAGCACGGCCGCCACATTCAGGCTGTTGAGCAGGATGGTACGCGTGCGGTCCGGATCGGTCTTTTCCAGCTTCCAAGGCTCGTTGTCGCTGAGGTACTTGTTGCCGGCGCGCGCCACGTTCATCGCGGCCAGCAGCGCATCGCGGAAACGGAAGGCGTCCACCTGCGCGGCCACCTCCTCCACCTGGGCGTGGATCGCGCTCCACAGCGCCACATCCAGGTCAATGTTGCCCACGCTGGCCGGCGCCTTGCCACCGTAGTACTTGTGGCTCAGCACGAACACGCGCTGCACGAAGTTCCCCAGGATGGCCACCAGTTCGTTGTTGTTCTTGTCCTGGAAGTCCTTCCAAGTGAACTCGCTGTCGCGGAACTCGGGCAGGATGGTGGCCAGCGCGTAGCGCAACTCGTCCTGCCGGCCGGGCCAGCGCTCCAGGTATTCATGCAGCCACACAGCCCAGTTGCGGCTGGTACTGATCTTCCGCCCTTCGAGGTTGAGGAACTCATTGGCTGGCACGTTCTGTGGCAGCACGAAGCCACCGTGCAGCTTCAGCAGGATGGGGAAGATGATGCAGTGGAAGACGATGTTGTCCTTGCCGATGAAGTGCAGCAGGCGGGTATCATCCGCTTTCCACCACTTCTCCCAGTCCTCGCCATTTTCCAGGGCCCACTGCTTCGTCGCGCTGATGTAGCCGATGGGCGCATCCAGCCATACGTACAGCACCTTGCCGTCCGCATTGGGCAGCGGCACGGGCACGCCCCAATCCAGATCGCGTGTCATGGCGCGCGGGCGCAGGCCGTCCTTCAGCCAGCTGTTGCACTGGCCCAGCACCTGCGGTTTCCACTCGGTGGGATCGTGCTGCTGGTCGCCGTCAAGCTTACCGGTGTTGATCCAGTCCTCCATCCACTGCTGGCTGCGCTCCATGGGCAGGTACCAGTGGCTGGTGTGGCGCAGCACGGGCTTGGCGCCGCTGAGCGTGCTGCGCGGATCGATGAGGTCCTTGGGACTGAGCGCACTCCCACACTTCTCGCACTGGTCGCCATAGGCATCGGGGTTGGCGCATTTGGGGCAGGTGCCCATGATGTAACGGTCGGCCAGGAATTGCTTCGCCTCCTCATCGTAGTACTGCTCCTCACGCTGTTCGGTGAAGGCGCCCTGCTCGTGCAATCGCAGGAAGAACGCCTGCGAGGTTTCCTTGTGCAGAGCGCTGCTGGTGCGGTGGTAGATGTCGAAGTGGATGCCGAAGTCGGTGAAGGCCCGGCCCATGAGCGCGTGGTACTTGTCCACGATGGCCTGCGGGGTGGTGCCCTCCTTGATGGCCCGCATGGTGATGGCCGCGCCATGCTCATCGCTGCCACAGACGAAAAGCACCTCCTTGCCCCGCTGGCGCAAGCTGCGCACGTAGATGTCGGCCGGCAGGTAGGCCCCCGCGATGTGGCCGATGTGCAGCGGGCCGTTGGCGTAAGGCAGCGCGGCGGTGACGGTGTGGCGGGTAGGCGGTTTCATGCGATGGGACCAACGGTCGGCGAAGGTATCGGCTGGGCGGATCATGGGCCTGTAACAAGCGAACGGCCCGGGCGTCACAAGCCTCGAACAACTCACAACACCATGCGAACCAACATCAGATCCTTCATCGCCCTCGGTGCCCTTGCCGGCATGATGGGCCACACCACCCTGCAGGCCCAGGGCTTCCGGGAAGGCGGCCATGCCATCTCCGTGGGCCACGGCGCCGTGACCTTCCTGGGCAACCTGAATCGGAGCTTCGACGACTACCTGGACCTCGACCACAAGGGGGTCGGGCCGCTCTACCTGAAGTACGAATACGCCGTGACCGACCGCATCGGGCTGGGCCTCAACCTGGCCTATGCCGTCAACGAATGGTCATACCGCTACGATGTGACGGATGAGCAGAGCAACATCAACTACTATCATGAATCCACCAAGCGTTCCACCTGGAGTGCCCTGGCCCGCCTGAACTACCACTTCGGCAACAGCGATCGCTTCGACCCCTACTTCGGTTTCGGGCTGGGCTACCGCGACGCCAACTGGGAATTGAGTTCCACGGGGCCCCATGGTGGCAGCGGCGTGGAACTGAAGAGCTTGATGCCCTTCGGCTTCGAGTTCACGCTGGGCGCGCGATACTTCCTGGCCAGCAACATAGGCGTCTATGCCGAGGTGGGCGGTGCCAAGAGCGTGGTGCAGGGTGGATTGGTGGCACGCTTCTGAGTACGCTTGGAAGAGCGGGTGAATGGCGGTGATCGCCGTAGCGCGCTACGGCGATCACCGTATGCTGCGCCCATGGCCTCCAGGGACCTTTGCCGAGGACAACATGACCATGAAGAACGCACTGCTCCTTGGCAGCCTGCTCGCGCTACCCCTGCTCTCCCACGCTCAAACCCCCAACACCCATCGCGACGAAAGTTTCGTGCTGGACCTGTCCGGCGCTGGCGCGCTGAGCTTCAGCCCGAACGAATTCCCGCTGACCAGGGTACTGCCGCTTTCCGATGGTAGGATCCTCTTCTTCGGTTCGTTGCACGACCCGCTCCATACCACCATGAGCGGTGTGGTACGCCTGAATGCCAATGGTTCCTGGGACAACACCTTCGACGGGCCCGACTTCGACCAGGACTACTATCTGCGTATCCGATCGGCCGTGGAGTTGTCCGATGGCAAATACCTGGTCGGTGGCCAGTTCACGGACTTCTCCAACGGTGTGAACCAGCGCGGCATCATCCGTTTGAACAACGATGGCAGCCAGGACATGAGCTTCAACGCGGGCTTTGAGAACAACCCCACGATCAACGCCATCGCGTTGCAGCCGGACGGGAAGATCCTGATCGCCGGGGCTTACGGCACCGGGACCCATGGCACGGGCATCAGCCGCCTGCTTCCGGATGGCGCGGTGGATGGGACCTTCAATGCCGGTCAGGCACCGACGAACATCAGGGATATCAAGGTTCTGCCCAATGGGAAGATCCTGGTGGCAGGCCGCTTCAACAACTGGCCCGGAGGCCTTGCCGTGCTGAACTCCGACGGCTCGCGGGACGAGTCGTTCGTGCATACCGGCTATATCCACAGCTCCAATATTTTCGACGACGTCCACCCGCGCACGGCCATCCAGCCCGATGGCAAGATCGTGGTGGCCGGGCTTCAGACCTCCAGCATCGTGAAGATCATGCGTTACAACGCGGACCTCACGCCGGATGTGAGCTTCCATGCGGCCACCAACTCGCAGATCAGCGGCGTATACCCCACCGGTGTGGCCATCCAGAGCGACGGCAAGATCATCGTGACGGGCTACTTCCTGAACGCATACGATGGGGTCACTTCCATATCCGGTGTGATGCGCCTCAACGCGGATGGCACGCTGGACAGCACCTTCGACACGGCCAATGGCTTCGGCAACGCCCCGCTGGCCTATCACTGCGCCCTGCAGGCAGATGGGAGGATCCTGGTGGTGACGCAGAACGCTTCCTACCAGGGACAGGGCTTGACCCTGGGCGACGGCTTCCCCACCAACCAATACATCATCCGCTTGAATGGTGATGCCACAGGCGCATCCGTGGGCGAGCAGGAGGCCCCTTTCATCTTCGGCGTGTTCCCCAACCCGGCTTCCGAGGTGGCAAGCCTTCGCGACGTTCCCGTGGGTGCCGTGGTGCGCATGCTGGACGTGACAGGCAGGGTGATGTTGGAACAGCGTGCGGCGCAGGATCGGATGGAGATCCCCCTCACATCCCTGGCACCAGGCGCGTATCTGGTCAACGTGCTGCATGGCGGGCATGCCGTCACACACAGACTGGTGGTGGAACGATGACGACCGCGTGGTGGCCTTGTGGGCGGGAAGCACCTTTCTTCGCCCCATGGTCATCATCCCTCCCTCCCTCCGGCCCGGCGACACCATCGCCATCATCCCCACGGCCCGTGCCATCTCCAGGGATGAATTGCGCGACGGCATCGCCCTGGCGGAAAGCTGGGGCCTGCGCGTGAAGCTGGGCGCGGGCATTGGCCGCCGACACTTCCAGCAGGCGGGCATCGACGCCGAACGCGCCGCCGATCTCCAAGCCGCCATAGAGGATCCTGCGGTGCGGGCCATCTGGTGCGCCCGTGGCGGATACGGCACCATCCGCATCATGGACCGGGTGGACCTGTCACCCTTGAAGCGGAACCCCAAGTGGGTCATCGGATTCAGTGACATCACCGTGTTGCACAATGCGTTGCATGGGCTGGGTGTAGCTTCCCTGCATGCCCAGATGCCCTTCGCGATCGGGATCAAAACGGAGGAGTGCAGGGAGAGTTTGCGGAGGGTGTTGTTCGGGGGGGAGTATCGAGTGGTGAGTGGTGAGTGGCGAGTGGACTCGGCGAGACCTGCCACTCACCACTCACCACTCGATACTCAGCGCGCTGGCCAGTGCGAGGGTGTACTTGTGGGCGGCAACCTCTCCATTCTCTACGCCCTGCGCGGCACGCCCTTCGACATCGACCCCAAGGGCAAGGTCCTCTTCCTGGAAGACCTGGACGAACTCCGGTACCATGTGGACCGCATGGTGCAGAACCTGAAGCACGGCGGCTGGTTCAAGGAGCTGGCAGGCTTGATCGTGGGGGGCATGAGCGGCATGCGCGACAAGGATGACAAGGACCCCTTCGGCATGGAAGCCGAGGCCATGATCGCCGAGGCGGTGGCGCCTTACGGCTACCCAGTGTGCTTTGGCTTCCCGGCCGGGCATGTCGCCGACAACCGGGCGCTCATAATGGGCGCAAAAGCGAAGCTCAGCGTCACCCCCATGGGCGCGACGCTGAGCTACGCTTGACCACTGCGGCCTAATTCCGCTCGAACTTGTTGTACCCGCCGGGGATCTCGAACAGGGCCGGCTTCTGGGCGCCTTTGGTCACCTTGGTCACCTCCAAGCGGCTGATCTCCGCGCCATCCAACTTCTGCTCGATGCCGAGCATGGGGAACACACCTTTCGAATCCTTCACCTGCAGGAAGAACACGGCCTGCTCATCCTTGCGGTTCAGGGTCTCCAGCAAGGGGATGAAGAAATTGAACTGGTCGGCCGCCACCCAGTAGGTGAGTTGACGATCCTCGGCCTGACTCTTCACCACCCACTTCTCGCAGGTGTAGCCGGCGAAGGTCATCGTCTCGGTGGTCTTCTGCACCACGGTCTTCACATCCTTGGGCAGGCGCATGTTGGGCACGTCCATGTAAAGCTTGCGCTCGGGGCTGATGGCCGTGACGGTCTTGTCGCGCGTGTCCACCAGCATGATGCCCTGCACCTCGCCGCGGGCACTGATCTCCTCGATGCGGATGCGATCGCCCTTGACATGGTACTTGTAGTTGGTCACCACGGGGCCGGTCGTCTTGGTGAATTCGATGATCCCCTCAAAGGCCTGGGCCATCAGCGGGGACATCAGCGACAAAGACAACAGGGCTGAAATGCAGGCGAGGCGAGGAAAGGTTCGCATGGGTTCGCAGGGTTCCTTGGATCAGGCGGAAAGTTCCCCAATTTTGGCCTTCAACGGACCCCTTGGGTCAGGGTTACGCAAGCGACTTATCGACGCATGGCCGAGCATAACGTCACCGGCGACCGGGGTGAGACCATCGCCAGCCGCTTCCTGGAGGAGCATGGCCTGGAGGTGCTTGAGCGCAACTGGCGCCATGGCCGGCACGAGCTGGACATCATCGCACGGCAGGGCATGGAACTGGTGATCGTGGAGGTGAAGACCCGCAGCAGCGACCAATACGGGCAACCCGCCGAAGCAGTGAAGAAGGGCAAACGCGGCAAGATCCTCAAGGCGGCCAATGCCTATGTGGAAGCGACCGGATGCCAACTCGGCCTCCGGTTCGATATCATCAGCATCATCCTGCACCCCGGTGGCAAACCATACATCCACCACATCACTGACGCCTTCTATCCCACCCTACATGACCGACCGAGATAAGTCCCGCAGGAACCCCCAAGGCCGCACTGGGCGCGGTAATGGTGCCCAGCGACCCGCTTCGCGACCGCCGGATGGCCAAGGCAGCTCCAAACGCGCCGGTCGCCGGCCCCCAGGCGCGGTCCGCCGTGGTGAAAGGTCTTGGGACGAAGTGGACCGGGGGAACCGGGTGGACAAGCCCGCGCGGCCATCCGTGAAGGATCGGTACAAGCAGGAGCGGGAAGACCGCGAACGCGAGAACGGGAAACAGCGCTCCGGACGCCCGTCCGGAGCGGTCCGCCGTGGTGAAAGGCCTCGGGACGAAGCGGACCGGGGGAGCCGGGCGGACAGGCCCGCACGGCCATCCGTGAAGGAGCAGTACAAGCAGGAGCGGGACGACCGCAAACGCGAGAAACGGGAACAGCGCGCCGGACGCCCACCCGGGGTGGGTCGGGGGCACATCCATGGCAAGGGTGCCCGGCACAAGGCCCCGGCACCCAGTGATGGTCTCATCCGCCTCAACCGCTACCTGGCCCAAAGCGGCATCTGCAGCCGCCGTGAAGCCGACGACCTGATCAAGGCCGGCGTGGTGACGGTGAACGGCCAAGTGGTGACCGAACTGGGTACCAAAGTGATGCCCGGCGACAAGGTCCACTATGGCGGCCAGCGCATCAGCATGGAGACCAAGCG
Organism: Flavobacteriales bacterium; assembly: GCA_026129465.1. Classification (NCBI taxonomy): domain Bacteria; kingdom Pseudomonadati; phylum Bacteroidota; class Flavobacteriia; order Flavobacteriales; species Flavobacteriales bacterium. The sequence continues at coordinate 2,926,928 of JAHCIA010000001.1, read as the reverse complement.
TTACGTGTTGCTGAACAAACCCAAGGGCTTCATCACCACCACCGACGATGAGCGCGACCGCCGTACCGTGATGGCCCTTGTGACCGCGGCATGTCCGGAACGCATCTACCCCGTTGGCCGCCTGGACCGCAACACCACCGGCGTGCTGCTGATGACCAACGACGGTGACCTGGCCAAGAAGCTCACCCACCCGAGCCACGGCGCGGAGAAGATCTACCATGTGGAGTTGGACAAGGCCGTGACCAAGGCCCACATGCAACAGCTGGTGCAGGGCGTGCAATTGGAGGATGGACCCGCCCAGGCGGACGAGGTGGACTTCGTGACCGGCGCCACCAAGCGCGAGGTGGGCGTGAAGCTGCACATGGGCCGCAACCGCATCGTGCGCCGCATGTTCGAGTCCCTCGGTTACCAGGTGGTCAAGCTGGACCGCGTGGTCTTCGCAGGCCTCACCAAAAAGGACCTGCCCCGGGGCAAGTGGCGGCACCTCACGGAAAAGGAGGTGCTCTTCCTCAGCAAACGGCGCTGATCCCACCGGCCCACAAGCCGCTGTGAACGAACGGCACGCGATCGGCCGTTATCCCGCTGCGCACGCGGATACCTTGCGCCGTTCCCATGTTCCGCCGTCTCCGGAAGATCCTGCTCCTCGCCGCCGTCCTTTTCGTGGTGGCCCTCACCACCTTGGTGTTCCTGGCCAAGCACTACGAACCCGAGGTGAAGGCCGCACTTGTGGGCGCCATCAACGATCAGCTCGATGCGCCGGTGTCCGTGCGCGACATGGACCTCACCCTCATCGCGCGCTTCCCCATGGCCGGCCTGCGCCTGCACGATGTGCTGGCCATGGAGAAACGTTCCGACGGTCAGGCCGCGGACACCCTCCTCTTCGCCCGTGAACTCTTTCTGGAGTTCAGCATTTGGGGGCTCTTCCGGAAGGACCACACCATCGAACGCATCCATGGCGATCGGGTGACCCTGCGACCGGGGCTGGATGGGAACGGGCGTGAGAACTACCTCGTCTGGAAGCAGGACAGCAGCGCCACCGGCGGTGGCACGGTGGATCTGCGGCGCGTAAGCATGGATCGCTTGGACCTGCGTTACCGCGATGACCGCTCGCAACTGGAGGTGGCGGCGCACAGCCGCAACATGTCGCTCACGGGACGTTTCGGCGAAGGCCTGAACACCCTGCGGCTGGAAGGCGACCTGGCGCTGCGGCATTGGGACCAGGGCGAGACCCGGCACGTGGGCGAGCGGCAGGCCCAGTTGCGACTGGACCTCGGATTCGGCGGTGAGGAAGGTGCATTCCGCATCCCACACGGCACGGTGGACCTTGGTGATGCGCCCCTGGAAGTGGCCCTGGCCATTACCGGCACCGAACGGGAACGCACCGTGGACCTGCGCGCCAATGGACTCGGCCTGCCGCTGGACCGTGTGCTGGAGTTGCTGCCGGAAGCGATGCATGCGCAACTGGGCCACTACGTGGTGAAAGGCACCGGCGACATCGCCCTGCGCTACGCCGGGCCCATGGACGCCCCGGCCTTGTCGGTGGGAGCCAAGGTCACGGGCGGCAGGTTGAAGGAGAAACGAAGTGGCGCGGTACTCACGGATGTCCGGGGCGAAGTGGCCATCGAACTCAATGCCCGGGGCGATCTTCAACGGCTGCTGATCAGCGGATTGGAGGCGCGCAGTGGCGGCGGCTCCTTCGCGGCGGAATGGGACAGCAAGGGCCTGACCAACGCGCCGCTGAAGGCCAGCCTCCGGGCGGACATGGCCCTGGCCGACCTGCTCCGCATCGCACGGATCGACACCTTGGAACAGGTGAGCGGGCGTGTGCGGGCGGATGCCAGCGTGGAGGGGCGCCTGCGCGATGTGGCCGACTTCCGTGTGGCCGACCTGAAGGCCCTGAAGATCTCGGGCAACGCATCCCTGCGCGATGCCACGCTGAAATTGAAGGGCATCCGCCACCGGGTGGAGCACCTCGATGCGGACCTCGCCTTGCAGGGGAACGACGCCCGGGTGGACATCCCGAGAGCCGTGATCCAAGGCAACGCCATGGCCCTGCGTGGCGATCTGCGTGACCTGGTGCCCTACCTCCTGTTCAACGACCAGAAACTCGCCATCCAGGCCGAGTTCTCCTCCCCGCGCATCGACCTCGCCGCCCTGCTGACCGATGAGCGGTCCGCGAATAGCACGGCGAACATCAATCCGTATGTGCTGAGCCTGCCCGCCACCATCGATCTGGACCTGCGCGCCCAGGTGGACCAACTGGTCTTCGAGGACTTCGAAGCCACGGCCATCAACGGCGGCATGCGTCTGAAGGACCGCATGCTGCGGGTGGCGCCCGTGACCTTCAACACCGCCAGGGGCGCCGTGCTCGGCAGCCTCGAACTCGATGCGCGCCCCGGTGGCGGCGCCTCCTTCCCCCTGGCCATCGATGCCACCTGTCAGGCCATCGACATCAAGGCCCTCTTCCGGGAATTCCAGGACTTCGGCCAGGACTTCATCGGCCATCGCCACCTCAGCGGCACGGCGCAGGCCCGCATTTCCATGCGCGCACCCCTCAAACCAAGCTTCGCGCTGGACATGGACCGCCTCGTCTGCACTATCGACATCATCGTGGACGACGGTGGTATCAAGGACCACAAGCCCCTGCTGGAGATCGCCGACCACTTGCGCAAGAACAAGCTCGTATCCCCCTTCGTGGACACCAAGGCGCTGCGCGACCGGCTCGCCGATGTTCGGTTCGCCAGGCTGGAGAACCGCATCGAGATCCGCGATGGCGCCGTGCGCATCCCCGCCATGGAGGTGCGCAGCAATACGCTGGACATCCGCCTCAGTGGCACCCATTGGTTCGACGACCGCATCGATCACCACCTGGACTTCCGTCTTGGCGACCTCTTCCGCCTGGGCAAACCCGCGAAGGACGAGTTCGGCCCGATCATCGACGATGGCACCGGCATGCGCATCTTCCTGCACATGTACGGCACCGCCAACGACCCGCGCTTCGCCAATGACCGCGCCATGGCCAGCCAGCGCCGGCGCGACCAGTTCCAGCAGGAGAAGGACGAACTGCGCAGCATCCTGCGCGAAGAACTCGGGCTTTTCAAGGGGCGCGACGACACCAAGGCCGAAAAGCCCGCGACACCCGCCAACACCCCGAGCTTCGAGGTGGAGTGGGATGATGGCCGGACGCCCGGTCAGACAGATGCCAAGAAGGAGGAGAAACCCAAGCGTGGGCTGGGCAAACTGCTGGACAAGGCCAAGGAGCCGGAGGAAAAGGAGCGGTTCAAGGTGGAGGATTGAAGCGGGCCGCCGCGCATTGGCGATCTTCACGGCCGCCGGAACGCATGGACCTCTATTCGCGCAAGCAACGCTGGAAACTGGTGCTCGCCGCCGTGGCCTTCGCTTTGGTGGCGGCATCGCTCTGGTACAGCAACCAGATCGTGGAGAATGTGCGCGAGGGCGAGCGCCGCAAGGTGCGCCTATGGGCGGAGGCGGTGCAGAACCGCGCCGAGCTGGTCAACTACACGGAACGGCTGTTCGAGCGGCTGCGTGATGAGGAGCGCAAGAAGGCCGAACTGCTCGGCGAGGCGCAGCAACGGCTGGTGAGCGGCCGCGATGTGGACCTCACCTTCGTGCTGAAGGTGGTGACGGACAACACCACCATCCCGGTGATCATCACCGACAGCAAGGGCGAACCGCGTTTCCACCGCAATCTGCCGGAGCGCATCTCCAGGGACCCGGCGCTGCTGAAAGCCGAGGTGGCCCTGATGGCGCAGCGTGGCGAGCCCATCGAGATCGACGTGGCGCGCGACAAGCAATACCTCTATTACAAGGACTCGCGCGTGTTCACCGAATTGCAGGAAGTGATGGACGGCATCATCAGCTCCTTCATCTCCGAAACAGTGATGGGCACCGCCGCCGTGCCGGTGATCTACACCGACAGCACACGCACACGGATCATAGAGCACACCAACATCGACGAGGAGATCGCCTCCGACAGCCTGGCCATGCTGGCGCGCATAGCCGCCATGGAGAAGGCCAACGCGCCCATCGCCATCCAACTGCCCGGACAGGGGCGCCACTGGATCTTCTACGAGGAATCGCTGGTGATCACGCAGCTGCGCTACTTCCCTTACGTGCAGCTGGCCATCATCTGCCTTTTCCTGCTGGTGGCCTACGCCCTGTTCAGCGTATTCCGCAAGGCGGAGCAGGACCAGGTGTGGGTGGGCATGGCCAAGGAGACGGCGCACCAGTTGGGCACGCCGCTCAGTTCGCTCATGGCCTGGATGGAACTGCTCCGATCACAGGGCGTGGACCCCGGGGCCATCAACGAGATGCGCAAGGATGTGGACCGGCTGGAGGTGATCACCGAACGCTTCAGCAAGATCGGCTCGGCGCCCGCACTGACCCCGGAGAGGATCTACCATACGTTGCGCGCCACGGTGCTCTACTTGCGGCCGCGGCTGCCGGGCCGGGTGAGGATCGACGTGCAGCAGCCGTCCGACACGGAATCGCAGGTGCCGCTGAACCGTGCGCTCTTCAGTTGGGTGATCGAGAACCTCATCCGCAACGCGGTGGATGCCATGGAAGGGGAAGGCGCCATCACGATCGAGATCGTGCCCGAGGCGAGCGTGGTGCATATCGACGTCACCGACACGGGCAAGGGCATCCCTTCGTCGCAGCACGCCACCGTGTTCCGCCCCGGCTTCACCACCAAGCGGCGCGGCTGGGGGCTTGGCCTCTCGCTGAGCAAGCGCATCATCGAAGAATACCACAAGGGCCGCATCGTGGTGAAACGCAGCGCGCCTGGCAAGGGCACGACCTTCCGGATCACGCTCAATGCCGGTGTACTGGGTTCGGCGTTGGTGAGCGAACCCACCTGAGCCATGGCGGGGCTCTACCTGCATATCCCCTTCTGTCGCAAGGCCTGCAACTATTGCGACTTCCACTTCAGCACCAGCATGGGCGCCCGGTCACGCGTGCTGGCCGCCATGCACCGTGAATTGGAGGCTCGCTCGGGGGAGGTGGATGGGCCCTTCGGCACGGTCTACTTCGGCGGTGGCACACCAAGCTTGCTGGAGCAGGATGAGATCACGGGCTTCATGCGTGTGATACATGAACGCCAAGGTGTGGAACCCGGTGCCGAGATCACCCTGGAGACCAATCCGGACGACATCACGCCGGACCGTCTCGCGATGTGGAAGGAACTCGGTATCACGCGCATCAGCCTGGGCACACAAAGCTTCCGCGATGAGCGCTTGAAATGGATGGGGCGGGCGCATGACGCGCGACAAGCGATGGACAGCATCGCGCTCATCGCCGGCGCAGGGTTCGCGTCCTGGACCATCGACCTGATCTACGGCCTGCCGGGCATGACAACTGCCGAATGGGACGAGCAACTCACCATCGCCCTGGACCACGGCATGCCGCACCTGAGCGCATACTGCCTCACCGTGGAGGCACGCACCGCGCTGGACCACCAGGTGCGCCTGGGCCTGTTGCGCATGCCGGACGATGTGGACCAGAGCGCCCAATTCGATCGCTTGATGGACCGCATGGCGCAGGCCGGCCTGGAGCAATACGAGATCAGCAACTTCGGGCGGGCGGGCCACCGATCCCGCCACAATGCGGCCTATTGGGAGGGTGTGCCCTACCTGGGGGCAGGTCCATCGGCGCACAGCTACGACGGTCGAAGTCGTCGCTGGAACCTGGCCCACAACCTGCGTTACGCACAGGCCATTGAACGCGGCGATCCCTGGTGGGACGAGGAGGAACTGACCCCGGCGAAACGCACCAACGAACTTTTGATGACCGGCCTGCGTACGATCGCGGGCGTGCGCACCGACCAGTTGGAGATCGACGCCCTGCGGGTCAACAAGGGCCTGCTGCGGAAACACCTCGACCAAGGGAACCTGACCCTGGAAGGGGGCCGCTTAGCTTTGACCAGGGCGGGCAGGCACCACGCCGACCGCATCGCATCGGACCTGTTCGTCACCGACGATGATCGCTGAGATCACCCACCACGGCCGCAGCTTCCGCGTGGACCTGTCGAAACCCATCGACCTGAGTCTGCCGCTGCACGCGGGCGAGGGCCGCACCAAGGCATGGTACGTGGGCCCGGTGACGATGGAGCCCGTGCGCATGGGCGACACGCGCTTCAGCGTGCAGGATGGTGCCCCGGTGAATTTCCGAGACATCCATTTCAATCCACACGGCCACGGCACCCACACCGAGAGCGTGGGCCACATCAGTCCCGAGATCCATCCGGTGGGCGGCTTGCTGAAGCGCTACTTCTTCACCGCCCAACTGGTGAGCCTGTTGCCCGAAACACGGCGCGCACCCGATGCCAGGGAGGACCAGGTGATCACCTTGGAACAACTGCGCAACGTGGTGAGCGAACGCCCCCCGGAAGCCATCATCGTGCGCACCCTGCCACACCGCGATGACGCCACCACACGCGATTGGAGCGGATCGAACCCCTGTTATCTGCAGAGCACCGCATGCGCCTGGCTGCGCAGCATCGGCGTGAAACACCTGTTGCTGGACCTGCCCAGCATTGACCGCGAAGAGGATGGCGGTGTGCTGGCCGCGCACCATGCCTTCTGGGATTTCCCCAACAGCACCGATCAGGAACGCACCATCTCCGAATTGCTGCGGATACCCCGGGAAGTGCGCGATGGTGACTACCTGCTGGAATTGCAGGTGGCGAACTTCATGAACGACGCGGCCCCCAGCCGGCCTGTGCTCTACGCCTTGCTGCCATGACCTTGGCGGAATTCCGCGACCACTGCGCGCGCTTCCCGGGCTTCACCGAGGACCTGCCCTTCGATGCGAGCACCCTGGCCTTCCGCGTGGGCGGCAAGATCTTCGCCTTGATGGATGTGGACCTCTTCACAAGCGTGAACCTGAAGTGCGACCCGGAACGCGCCATCGACCTGCGCGAGCGCTTTGGTGGCATCACCCCGGGCTACCACATGAACAAGGCGCATTGGAACACGGTGACCACCGATGGAAGCGTACCGGCGGCCTTGCTTCTTGAACTGGCGCGCCACAGTTACGACCTGGTGCGGGCTTCACTGCCGGCCCGTGCTCGCCGCGAACTGGAGCAGGGCGCGTGAGGACGGTCCGATAGCTTTGCGGGGCCCATCCACCCCGCCATGAGCCTCACCACACGCCGTATCGGCAAGATCTTCCTCAGCTACTTCTTCCGAGGCCTGCTCGTGCTCGTGCCCGCCACCCTCACGGTCTGGGCCGTCTGGCGCTCACTGGCCTTCCTCGATGGCCTCATCGAGACCGACATCCCCGGGCTGGGCATCATTCTGCTGCTGGCGATCATCACAGGCGCGGGGTGGCTGGCGAGTTCGCTTTTGTTCCAACCCTTCGCCGACCTCATCGAGGAGGCCTTGCAGCGCATCCCCTTCCTGAAGACCATGTACGGCGCGCTGAAGGACATCGTGGAGGCGCTCGTGGGCAACAAGAAGAAATTCGACCGGCCGGTGCTGGTGAGGCTCGGCTCCGCGATGGATGTGGAGCGCGTGGGCTTCATCACGCAGGACGACCTGTCGCATCTGGGCATCGCCGGCGGCAAGGTGGCCGTGTACCTGCCCCACGCCTTCGCCTGGAGCGGCAACCTGGTGATCGTGCCGATGGCGAACATCACCCCCATCCCGGCCAACGCCACCGATGTGATGAAGTTCGTGGTGAGCGGAGGCGTGAGCCAAGTGGACGAAGCATGATCCGCGCTTGCTGCATCGTGGCCGGAATGGGCCTCTCCCTGGCGTGCGCCGCACAGGATGCCACCACCGTGGAGAAGCGCTCCTTCGCCTTCAGCGACGGCATCCACCCCACCTTCGCCGTGACCTTCCACGGTGCTGGTACGCGGACCATCGAGGACCACTGGCGCGGCGTGCTGAAGCGCGTGAGCCACAAGGTGGGCGGCAAGAAGGAGATCATCGGCATGACGGCGTTGATCCCGGAGATCTCGCACGATACGATGCGCGTGCTGGTGAAAGGCGACCAGCCGCGAGGCAGCGGCAGCACCACGTTGCATGTGGCCTTTCTCACCACGATGGGCTGGCTCGGGCCGGGAAGCGACAGCGCCATGGTCCGGGGCGCGCGCGAATTCGTGCGGCGCGAAGCCCTGGCCCTGCGCATCCGGCTCGCGGACGAAGCGGTACTGCAGGCCGATCGGACATTGTCCCGCATGCGCGGCGAACTGGCGATGCTGGAGCGCGAGCAGGGGCGCATGGAGATGCAGCGCTCCAAGGCCCGGCAGCGCGACAGCACCTCCGTGGCGGACCAGGCACGGCTGGCACAGGAGATCGAAGTGGCCAGGACGCATGCCGAGGAACGGCGGGCAGCGCTGCGCGAGGCGCACACCGAGGAAGGCGTCAAGGAACTGAAGGCGCGGGAAAAGCACCATGACAAGTTGACATCGCGGCATGCCGCCGCGCAGCGCGCGATGGAACAGGCCCGAAAGCGTGATGCCGGATTGAAGGATGGACTGCGCCGCAATGCCGAAGCACAAGCCGCGAAACGGCAGGAGATCGAGCGGCAGCGCGCGCGTACGGAAGAGCTTCGTGAAGCACGCGAAGCCATCCACTGATCACACCAGCAGCATGCGAAGCCGCCACAATGCCCTGCTGCTCCTGCACATCACCGTGCTCATCTGGGGCCTCACCGGCATCCTGGGCAGGCTCATCGACCAGGACGCCGAACAGGTGGTGTACATGCGCACCGTGATCGGTGTGCTGGGGTTGCTGCTCGCCGGCTGGTGGATGGGCTTCCCCGTGCTGCCCAACCGGCGCGACTGGCATCACCATGTGCTCACGGGCGTGATCATCGCCGGGCATTGGTGGACCTTCTTCCATGCCATCAAGATCAGCAGCGTGTCCATCGCCGTCACCTGCCTCGCCGCCAGCACCATCTTCACCGCCTTGCTGGAGCCGATCTGGAACAAGCGCCGTGTGCGGCCCTATGAACTGATACTCGGTTCTCTGGTCATCGCCGCGTTGGTCATGATCTTCGGCCTGGAAACCGGCCAGCGCATGGGCATGCTGGTGGCCACCACCTCGGCCTTGCTCTCCGCCTGGTTCACCGTGGTGAACGGTCAACTGGTGAAGCGCGACCACAGCGGGCGCATCGGCCTGTATGAGTTGTTCGGCGCGGCGGTGGTGGTGGGCGTGTGGATGGCCGTGGAAGGGACGTTGCCGCCGCCCTTGTGGTCGCTGGCCGGCGACCAGGTGCTGTGGCATCTGGTCCTTGGCCTGCTGTGCACCAGCTTCGCCTTCGTGGCGGGCATCGCCGTCATGCGCCAGTTGAGCGCCTTCACCGTGAGCCTCACCGTGAACCTCGAGCCGGTCTACAGCATCGTGCTGGCACTGGTCATCTGGGGCGATGATGAGAAACTGCACCTGGGCAGCTACGCGGGTTTCGCGCTGATCCTCGCCTGCCTCTTCACCAATGGCTGGTTCGCCAAGCGCGAAGCCCGGCGCATGGCGGGTGTGGCACCATTGTCGCACTGATCGCGTCACCTGCCATGCGACGCATCACCCTCCTCCTCGCCATCATCGCCACCGCGCTACTCGCATTCTTCATCACACGTGAGGTGTACCGCCCGGGCCAGGGCAGTGAGCGGGTGTCCGCCAGCGTGCTCATTGAGCGCATGCGGCCGGTGCTCAAATTGGTGACCGTGGAGGGCGAATTCAACGAACTCTACCACCACAAGGACAGCTGGAACTGGCGCTACAGCGTGCCAGGCTTCACCGAGAAGCAGGCCATTCTGCGCGTGAAGGCGCGGGTGAGCGTGGGCTACGACCTGGACGGGATGCGCATCACCACCGACGAGGCCACACGCACCGTCACCCTGCTGGCGCCTCCCGAACCGCAGGTGCTGTCCATCGAACATGAGGTGGACTACTACGACATCAGCAACGGGATATTCAACCGCTTCTCCCCGCAGGAACTTACCGCACTCAACACGAAGGCGCGGCAGCAGGTGCTGGACAAGGTGCCCACCAGCGGCTTGTTCGACGAGGCTGACAAACAGCGCGGCGTCATGGTCGAAGCATTGCGCGCCATCGTGGAAAGCGCCGGTTGGACGCTGGAGGCGGGCTACACGCCCAAGGATGGACGCACCCGTCTGAAGGGCTGAACCAAGCCGGGGCCCGGCTTGTTCCCGGGTATCTTCGCGCCTCGATACCGGCCATGTCCGTCTCCACCGTCGCCCCCTGGCAGTACTGCCCCAGCTTGTCCCGCTATGAACGCTGGCGGACGCGCGCCGTGCGCATCGGCTCCATCGGCATCGGGGGCGACAATCCCATCCGGGTGCAGAGCATGACCACCACGGACACGATGGACACCGCGGCCACCGTGGCCCAGAGCATACGCATGATCGAGGCGGGCTGCGAACTGGTGCGCATCACGGCACCCAGCAAGAAGGACGCGGAGAATCTCGCCGAGATCAAGACTCGGTTGCGCGCGGCGGGTTTCGACACGCCCTTGGTGGCCGACATCCACTTCACGCCCAACGCCGCCGAGACGGCCGCCCGCATCGTGGAGAAGGTGCGCGTGAACCCCGGCAACTACGCCGACAAGAAGCGGTTCGACGTGCGCGAGTACACCGATGCCGAGTACCAGGCCGAACTGGACCGCATCCGAACGCGCTTCACGCCTTTGGTGCGCATCTGCAAGGAGCACGGCACGGCCATGCGCATCGGCACCAACCATGGCAGCCTCAGCGACCGTATCCTCAATCGCTACGGCGACACCCCGCTGGGCATGGTGGAGAGCGCGATGGAGTTCCTTCGCATCTGCCGCGATGAGGATTTCCACGAGATCGTCCTCAGCATGAAGGCCAGCAATCCGCAGGTGATGGTGCAGGCCTACCGCCTGCTGGTGAACCACATGATGCGCGAGGGGATGAACTACCCGCTGCACCTGGGCGTGACCGAGGCCGGCGATGGCGAGGATGGCCGCATCAAGAGCGCGGTGGGCATCGGCGCATTGCTGGAGGACGGGCTGGGCGACACCATCCGCGTAAGCCTCACCGAGGAGCCCGAGGCGGAGATACCCGTGGCCCGCGCGCTGGCCGACCGCTACAGTACACGGCGAGGCGACCCGATCCCCGAGGTGCAAGAGCTACCGATCGATCCCTTCAGCCACCAACGTCGCCATACTCGTGAAGTGCTCAACATCGGTGCGCGCCATGTACCGGTGGTGATGGCCGACCTCAGCGCCAAGGAGAGGATCACACCCGCCTCGCTCTTCAGCTGGGGCTATGCCTACAGTGTTCCCCTGGACAAGTGGAATCTGGCGGACCAGGCCTGCGACTATGCGTTCATCGGCAAGCACCGCATCGGCTTCGAGATCCCCGGCACGCTGGGCATCGTGCAGGAGCACGCCACCTGGCTGGGCGACAAGGACAAGGAGCGCCACTATCCGCAGGTGAGCGCGAAGGACTACCTCGCGGGGATGGAATCGCATCCGCAGCTGAACTTCATCCACTGCACACTGAAGGAACTGGGTCCGGAGTTCATCGCCAAGGTGAAGAGCGACGCGACCGCCGTACTGCTCATCGACACGTGGAACGATCACGGCAACGCCGAGCAGCGCCGCCTCTTCTTCGAGCTGATGGACCAAGGCTGTGATGTGCCGGTGGTGATCGGCCGCGCTTACGGCGGCATCACGGAGGAGCAATTGCAGCTGCACGCCAGCACGGACCTCGGCGCGCTGCTGCTGGATGGTCTGGGCGATGGCGTCTTCATCGCGCCCGAAGGCGTGGGCCACGATGCGGCCGTGAACCGGCTGGCCTTCGGCATCCTGCAGGCCACGCGCACGCGCATCAGCAAGACCGAGTACATCAGCTGCCCCAGTTGCGGCCGCACCCTCTTCGATCTGCAGGAGACCACCGCGCGGATACGCGCACGCACCAGCCATCTCAAGGGTGTCAAGATCGGGATCATGGGCTGCATCGTGAACGGCCCCGGCGAGATGGCCGACGCCGACTTCGGCTACGTGGGCACCGGCCCCGGTGTGATCACGCTCTACCGCGAGAAGGAAGTGGTGAAGCGCAACGTGCCCAGCGCACAGGCCGTGGACGAGTTGATCGCGCTGATCAAGGAGCACGGGATGTGGGTGGAGCAGGTGGAAGGTTGAGCACTCCTCTGCTCAGAACTCCCAGAACTCCAGCACCGCGCCACCATCGGTCATCTGCATGGAGGCCCCGGTGGCGCAGTTGTACAGCGTGCCTTGGAACTCCGCCACCACGCGCACCCACATGCCCAGTTCATCACTTCCGGTGGCCATATCGGTGATGGTGAAGAAGCCGCCCCCCTGCGCCGCCGAGCCACAGACGGTGGACCAGAACGCGCCGGACGCATCGCGATGGTCGATGACCACTCCGCCAGGCAAGGGCATCAAGGGTGCCAGGGGCCGTGCACCGGGCGATAGAAAGCCATGGAATTCCTCCGGCGTCACCACCGGGCCATCGTAGGTGAGCGTGCCCACCCGGAATGCGATGAAGCGTGCGTCATCCGCTTCCAGTCCGGCCGTGTAGATGCGTGTGCTGGGCGTGCCGGTCTCCCCATCCATGCCGAACAGCGCCACGAACTCACCGCCTTCAACCCACGTGGTGGTGCTCCCACCGGCGGTCATCTGGAAACCGATCGGACCATCGAGCGACAACTCGAACGTTGGGTCGTCCGGCGGCGGGGGCGGTGGCGCCGGGTTGTTGGGCGGCTGGGGCGGGTCCTTGGCACAGGCGGCCAGCAGCAGCGTGGCAGCGAGAAAGAGGTAGGACGCTTTCCGGAGCATGGATATACACCAGCCGCTGGCAAGCGCGACTCATTCGCCAAGATAGTCCTTCAACGCCGCCACATATTTCTCAAAGGCCTTGATCCCCTGGGCCGTGATGCTGCAGCGCGTGTGCGGATAGTTGTCCTTGTAGCCCTTCACCACCGTGATGTAGCCCGCCTCCTTCAGCTTGCCGATCTGCACACTGAGATTGCCGCGCGTGGCGCCGGTCTTCTCCAACAGAAAGTTGAAGTCGCCTTCCTCCACGGCCACCAGCAGGCTCATGATGGCGAGCCGCAACTGGTTGTGCAGGATGGGATCAAGCGGTGCGAAGGCCATCTTCCTGGCGCTTGAGCATGATACCGGGGACGATATAGCCGAGCAGCATGGCCCCGCAGTACAGCAAGGTGAGCACAAGCGGATCCTGCGTGATGTGCATGGCGATCGCGGCCAGCCAGAAAATGACCCCGCCGATGATCAGCGGCCTGAAGCGCATGATCTGTCCTGTCATGAACGTGGGAATACCCGTGAGCAACGTGATCATCGCGGCCGGGTCACGTTGGTCCATCACGCTCATGACGATGGTGATGAACATGGTGATGACGAAGGATGACCAGAGCCACCCGATGAGGCCATCCATGGGATTGTTCACCGGCTCCCGCTTTCCCTGCCGGGCGCCATGGATACCGCTGATGATGCCGCCTCCGATGCCGGCCACGCCCCAGGGAGCGCCCTGGCCCACGGCATTGGGCAGGTCGCGAAGCAGATAGGTGGCCAGCATGGCCAAAGTGAGCAGCACCCCCCAGAGCAGGAAGTAGAAGCTCACGCGGGAAAAGCTCTTCTTGGCCTGGCCGATCATGCTCTCGATCAGCCGAAGACTCTGTTCGGGGGTGAGGGTGTTGTCCATGGTTGTTGGTGTTGGATGGGACAAATATAGACTTGTTTATATTACAAACTACAATACGCACCGAAATTCGTGGCATGTCACGCTCCCTGCTTGTCGCAGGCCCCACCGGTCTGATCGGTTCCACGGTCCTCAAGCTCGCCCTGGTTGATGATCGCTTCAGCAGGGTGATCGCCCTCACACGGAGGCCGTTGGGAACGCATCATCCCAAGCTGGAGGAATGGCGCCATGAGGAACTCCTGCAAGCGCTCCGTCCCGAGCGGTTGGACGCGGTGGTCTGCTGCCTGGGCACCACCATCCGCAAGGTGGGTGGCGACAAGGCGAAGTTCGTCCACGTGGACAAGGATCTGGTGGTGGGCCTCGGGCGCTGGGCGAAGTCGCAAGGAATTCCCGTGTTAGGTGTTGTCAGTGCGATCGGCGCCGATCCACGGTCGCGCGTCTTCTACAACCGGGTAAAGGGTGAAATGGAAGCGGAGTTGAAGGCGCTGGAGCTCCCTGCGTTGCACTTGTTCCAGCCTTCCATCCTCACCGGCCCGCGACAGGAACACCGGGCCGGTGAGCGCATCGGCATCGCGCTGGGCCGGCTCTTCGCGCCCCTGCTTCCCGCTCGTTACAAGCCCATGCCGCATGATGTGCTGGCCCAAGCCCTGTTGAATGCCACACATCTGGACCAGGGTGGCACGCACACCTACCAGGAGATCCTCGCGCTGGCCGGGGATCAGAAGCTCACCAAGCGCTCCTGAGTACCCTTCGCCTCCAGGCGGTCGAGCCGCGTGACATAGCCGTCGCGCATCCGCTCGAAGGCTGGCCGTTGCGCTTCGGCTATGGGTTCGGCACTGGGGAACTCCTCCTTGCGGTGGTCCACCTGCCTGCCGTTCTTCCAGAAGCGGAAACACACGTGCGGTCCTGTGGCCAGGCCCGTGCTGCCCACCTCACCGATCACATCGCCCTGTTGCACCCGCTGCCCCTGCCGCACCAGGATCTTGCGCATGTGCAGGTATTGCGTGCTGTACACGCTGTTGTGCCGGATCTTCACGAAGTTGCCGTTGCCGCCGGTGTGGCCCGTGGTCTCCACCACGCCATCGCCCACGCTGAGGATGGGCGTGCCGTAGGGCGCGGCGTAGTCGGTGCCCAGGTGCGCCTTCATCACCTTCTGCACCGGGTGCAGCCGCCGGCCACTGAAGCCCGAGGAGATGCGGCTGAACTTCAGTGGCGCCTTCAGGAACGCCTTGCGCAGACTGTTCCCCTCCTCATCGAAGTATTGCGCGCCATCCTCCTGCTCATGCAGGAACGCCTGCAGCACGCGGCCGCCACTGGTGTAACGCGCGGCCGTCACGCGGGGCATGCCATGCCGGCGTCCATCCACCTCCTGCTGGCCATAGACCACGGTGAAAACGTCTTCCTTCTGGATCTTGTGGAAGTCCACCGTCCAGGCGAACACGTCGGCCAATTGCAGCGCCAGCATGGGATCGGCACCGGCCCGCGACAGATCGTTGTACAATGCGCCGGTCACGGCCACGGAAACGCTGCCTTCGACCGTGCGTACCGGCCGCCGGCCCACCCGCACGTTCAGGCTGTCCTGCAGGTCGAAGACGACGTACTCCACCGCGTCGGACTCGTACACGAAGTGGTTGGGCACATGGTCGTTGTCATCGCTGAAGATGAAGGCGTAGGGCTGGCCGCTGCGCATGCGGCGCACATCGAAGTGCGGCTTGGCCAGTTCCACGAGCTCGTGCACGGTGGTCATCGGCACGCCGTGCTCGCCCAGCAAGCCGCCTAAGTTGGCGCCTGCGCGCAGTACACCTTGCTCCAGGACGAAGCCCGACATGGGGATGCCGTAGGCACTCGGTGGCAGTGGGACGCTGTCCACGGTTTCGGGCATCGGCGGTTCCACGTACTCCTCCTTGGGCCGCACATCCACGCCCACCAGCAGGTAGGCCACGGGCAGCAGCAGCACCGCACCGGTCAACATCCACCCCTTCTTGCGCATCGGTGGGCAAGAAAGCACATCGCCCCGGGCGCAACGCCGGGGCGATGGGGATCATTTCCACGCCGGGGGCGTGAAAACGTGCGCGATCAGTTCTTCGCGATGGGGTGTGCCAGCCCCTCGTAGCCGGTGAGCTGCATCTTGATGGAGCCCACGAGCACCTTGGCCTGCACCAGCACCGGGATGCGGTTGCCGTCGTCGGTCACCCACACATTCAGGTCGTTGTTGCCCTTGAAGATGCGGCCCTCCTGCACCACCGGCTGGAACTTCAGGCACTTGTACGTGCCATTGCGCAGCTTGATGGTCTCCCGGCCGATGTACTTCATGCGCAATGGCCACAACTCATCGTCCAGGAAACAGTCGATCACGTAGATGTCACCGGGCGTGGCGCGGCTGAAGTCGATCGTGCGGGCGTAGTAGAAGGCGCTGAGCATGTCCTGCACGCTGGGCGGCACATCATGCGTGCGTTCGCGCTGGGTGGTCACCTGCCGTTTGTGCTGGTGGTACACGTAGTCCTGCTTGAACTCGTAGCCGCCCTCGCTCACGCTGCGGCTGAAGACCCAAGGGAAGACCCCCTCGGCGTCGAATACGCTGCTGTAGTGGTCGTCCACCTTGTAGAAGGTGTTGAAGGCGCCCAGGCTGCGGCCCGTGCCCACGGCCTGCCACACCTTGCGGCCGTTGATCGTGCGCGGCATGTCGCGCAGTTCCACCACGGCCTCACCGGCATTGATGAACCCGTAGTGGACCACGTAGGTGAGCTTCTCGCCGGGGCGGAAGGCATCGTGGCGTATGCTGCGCAGCGGCAGTGTCTCCTTGGCAGGGCTTTCGGCCGGAGGGGCGTTGCCCGCGACCGCAGGGCCACCAACTTGCGTGAAGCCCAGCGTACACAAGCCGAGCCCGCACAGGATCAGGGTGGAAGTGCGTGCCATGACCCCCCATGGGCAAGGGCTGTGCCGATCCCACCTCCGACCATCAACCTCCAACATGCCTATACCACAATGTTCACGATCCGCTTCGGCACCACGATCACCTTCTTCGGTGCCTTGCCCTCCAGGCGGGCCTGCACCTCGGGGTTGGCCAGCACGGCGGTCTCCACCTCCTGCTGGCTCAGGGCGACGGGGAACTCCAGCTGCAGCCGTGTCTTGCCATTGAAGCTGATCGGGTAGCTGAAGTTGTCCTCCACCAGGTATTGGGCGTCCCACTGGGGCCAAACGGCCACGGTGACGCTGGTGGTATGTCCCAGCCGCTCCCACAATTCCTCGGCGATGTGCGGCGCGAAGGGCGCCAGGGCGACCACCAGCGGCTCCAGCACCGCGCGCTTGTTGCACTTCAGCGCGACCAGCTCATTGGCGGCGATCATGAACTGCGCCACGCTGGTGTTGAAGCTCATCCGCTCGATGTCCTCGGTCACCTTCTTCAAGGTGGCGTGGAGGGTCTTGAGTTCGGGTTTGGTGGGGGCGTCGTCCGAAACGGTGAATGCATCATCGGCGCCGTGGAACAGGTTCCAGAATTTCTTCAGGAACCGGAAGGTGCCCTCGATGCCGTTGGTGTCCCAGGGTTTGCTCTGCTCCAAGGGGCCCAGGAACATCTCGTACAGCCGCAGGGTGTCGGCGCCGTACTTCGAAATGATGTCGTCGGGGTTCACCACGTTGAACTTCGACTTGGACATTTTCTCGACTTCTCTTCGAACTATGAAGACGCTCTCCGGCCCAGTAACCACTTCAAACTCTGAAAACGAAGGGTCTTGGGTGAGCTTCTGGACATCCACAGTGTCCTTTTCTCCCACGTAGTCAATGGGAACATAGACTGAGCCCTTGTTCCAAGCGAAGCTTCGGGTTTGTCCTGTATAGCTACCCCATTGGGTGCTCAGTTCATCAGCATGACCCGTTTGGTCGAGTTCCCGAGCAATTGATTCCGAAATCATCGGGCGCAATCCCCGATCGTTCCTAGTGAGTATTTCCTCACCAGCGTTCACACGCGGGTTCCAATCAATCGCAAGGATCACTGTTGCCTTCGCCGACACCCCTTGGATCATCCCCTGGTTCACCAGCTTCTTGGCGGGCTCATCGAAGGGGATCCAGCCGCGGTCGTACAGGAATTTGGTCCAGAAGCGGAAGTAGAGCAGGTGGCCGGTGGCGTGCTCACTGCCGCCCATGTACAGGTCCACTTGCTGCCAATAGTCGATTGCCTCCGGTGATGCGAAGCGGCCCTCGTTCTTCGGGTCCATGTAGCGCAGGAAGTACCAGCTGCTGCCGGCCCAGCCGGGCATGGTGGTGGTCTCCAGCGGATGGCCTTCGTAGGTCCAGTTCGCGGCTCGCGCGAGCGGTGGTTCGCCTTCGGCTGTGGGCAGGAACTTGTCCACCTCGGGCAATTCCAGCGGCAGTGCGCTTTCCGGCATCGCACAGGGCACACCGTCCTTGTAGTAGATGGGGATGGGCTCGCCCCAATAGCGCTGGCGGCCGAAGGCGGCATCGCGCAAACGGAAATTGATGCGGCGCTCGCCGGCACCCAGCTTCACCAGTTCCGCAATGGCGCGCGGGATGGCCTCCTTCACGGGCGTGCCCTTCAAAAAGCCCTCGGAGCAGATGGTGCCTTCCTTGCTCTCGTCGGCGCCCTGGGTGATGTCGGCACCCTCGGTCACCGCCACGATGGACAGCCCGAAGTGCGTGGCGAAATTCCAGTCGCGCTGGTCGCCGCCGGGCACGGCCATCACCGCGCCGGTGCCATAGCCGGCCAGCACATAGTCGCCCACCCAAATGGGGATGTCCTGGCCGGTGAACGGGTGCGAAACGTAGGCCCCGGTGAACACGCCGCTCACCTTCTTCACATCGGCCATGCGATCGCGCTCGCTGCGGTTCTTCGCGGTGTTCACGTAGGCCATCACCTCGTCGCGGCGATCGGCGGGGGTGATCACCTCCACCAACTCGTGCTCGGGGGCGAGGGTGACGAAGGTGACACCGAAGAGGGTGTCGGGCCTGGTGGTGAATACTTCGATATCACCGATGGCATCCTTCAGCTTGAAGCGAACGAGCGCACCCTCGCTCCTGCCGATCCAGTTGCGCTGCGCCTCCTTGATGCTATCGCTCCAGTCCAACCCGTCCAATCCATCGAGCAGGCGCTGCGCGTAGGCGGTGATGCGCATGCTCCACTGCGGCATGCGCTTGCGCTCCACGGGATGGCCGCCGCGCTCGCTCACGCCGTCCTTCACCTCATCGTTGGCCAGCACGGTGCCCAGCGCGGGGCACCAGTTCACCCAGGCCTCACTCAGGTAGGCCAGCCGGAAGTGCTGCAGGATGCGCTGTTGGGTGCGCTCCTCGAAGGCGTTCCAATCCGCGGCACTGAATGCTTCAAGGTCCTCTTCTATGTCTCCGGTAAGCACGCAGGTATCGGAAGCGTCCCACCCCTGCCGTGCGAATCGCTCCACCAGCTCGACGAGGGGCCGCGCCTTCTGCTGTCCGTGGTCGTACCAGCTGTCGAAGAGTTGCAGGAAGATCCACTGCGTCCACTTGTAATAGGCCGGGTCGCTGGTGCGCACCTCGCGGCTCCAGTCGAAACTGAAGCCGATGCGGTCCAGTTGGTCGCGGTAGCGGGCGATGTTCTCCGCCGTGGTCTTCGCAGGATGCTGGCCGGTCTGGATGGCATACTGTTCGGCGGGCAGGCCGAAGCTGTCGTAGCCCATGGGGTGCAGCACATTGTGGCCGGTGTGCCGCTTGTAGCGCGCCACGATGTCGCTGGCGATGTAGCCAAGCGGGTGCCCCACATGCAGGCCGGCGCCGCTGGGGTAGGGGAACATGTCCAGCACGTAATACTTGGGTCCGCCCGACAGCGGATCCTCGCTCACCCGGTAGGTGCCGCGCTTCCGCCATTCGTCCTGCCACTTTTCCTCTATCCTCTTGTGCTCGTAGGCCATGTTGTTCCGGCTGCCGCGCGCAAATGTAGAGGGCGCGCCGGGCCGCCTACCTTTGGCGCCGTTCCATGGGCATCGACAGGCATTACCGTGCACGCGTCCGCACCGCCGGCGTAAGCAGCGTCATCGGCATCGGACTGGTCCTCACCATGCTGGGCGTACTGGGTTTCCTGGTGCTGAACGCGCAGGCCCTGGAGCACTACTTCAAGGAGAACGTGCGCGTGGAACTTTTCCTGAAACGCGACCTGAAGGAGGCCGACGTGATGCGCTTCCGCAAGGAACTGGACACCGAACTCTTCACACGGGAGACGCGCTACGTGACCGCTGACGAGGCCGCGGAACGCCTGAAGGAGGACCTGGGCGAGGATTTCCTGGGCGTGCTCGGCAGCAACCCGCTGCTGCCCTCGGTGGAACTGCGCCTGAAGGCGAGCCATGCGGCGCCGGACAGCCTGCGCTGGATCGTGGAGCAACTGAAGAACGACACGCGCGTGCAGGAGGTGGCCTACAACGCGGCCGTGGTGGAGAACATCGACGCGAACATGCGGCGGCTGGGCCTGGTGGTGCTGGGCTTCACGGCCCTGCTGCTGGTGATCGCCGTGGCGTTGATCAACAACACCATCCGGCTGGCCATCTACAGCAAGCGCTTCCTGATCCGCACCATGCACCTGGTGGGCGCCACGCAATGGTTCATCAAGCGGCCCTTCCTGGGGCAGAGTTTCTGGCAGGGCGTCTTCGGCGCCTTGCTGGCGCTGGGCCTGCTGGCCGGGCTGCTGCAATTGCTGAAGCGTTACGTGCCCGACGTGCTGGCCTTCACCGACATGCCGACCCTGGCGCTGCTCTTCGCCACGGTGCTGGCCACCGGCCTGCTCATCGCCCTGGCGAGCACCTGGTTCGCCGTGGGCCGCTACCTTCGCATGGACCACAACGACATACACTGGAGCTGAAGCCCGCGCCCATGGCCCGCAACACGAATTGGAACGACATGCCTTTCACGGCCACGAACTACAGGCTGCTGCTCATCGGCCTGGCGGTGGTGGCGGTCGGGTTCATCCTCATGAGCGGCGGCGGCAGCGGCGACCCGGAGGTCTTCGATGAGAGCACCATCTTCCATCCTCGGAGGATCACCGTGGCGCCGATCGTCACGCTGGCCGGCTACCTCTTCATCGTTTACGCCATCCTGAAGCGCACCCGCGACGACGAGGCCGCCCAATGACCTTCCTGGAGGCGATCATCCTCGCGATCATCGAGGGCCTTACCGAATTCCTGCCCGTGAGCAGCACGGGACATATGATCATCGGCTCCACCATCATGGGCATCGAGCAGGACGATTTCGTCAAGCTCTTCACCGTGGCCATCCAACTTGGCGCCATCCTGTCGGTGATCGTGCTCTATTGGCAGCGATTCTTCCAGGGTCCGGACCTGTACATGAAGCTCGCCGTGGCCATCATTCCGGCCGTGTTCGCGGGCTTCCTTCTCAAGAAGCAGATCGACCTGTTGCTGGAAAATGTGCTGGTGGTGGGCGTGGCGCTGCTGGTGGGCGGTGTGGTCTTCCTATTCATAGACCGGTGGGTGCCTGGTGGACAGCATGGTGCGTCTCGGCCCATCACCTACCGGCGCGCCTTCCTCATCGGCGTGTTCCAATGCCTGGCCATGGTGCCCGGCGTGTCGCGTTCGGCGGCCACCATCATCGGCGGTCTCACCCAGGGCCTCACCCGCAAGGACGCCGCCGAGTTCAGCTTCTTCCTGGCCGTGCCCACCATGCTGGGCGCCACGGTGAAGAGCCTGTTTGATTATGTGCAGGATGGTGGCGCGCTGGACAACGGGCACCTCGGCCTTTTCGCCGTGGGCAATGTGGTGGCCTTCATCGTGGCCGTCCTCGCCATCAAGGGCTTCATCGCCTTCCTCAGCGACCACGGTTTCCGGGCTTTCGGCTGGTACCGCATCGTGGTGGGTGGCGCCATTGTGCTGATGTACCTGCTGGACGTGCCCATGCGCATGGTGTGATGGAACAGGGCCGGGATCCCCAAGCGTTCGCATTCGACCCCGAGGCCGGCGGCCTCCTTCTGGTGGACAAACCGCTCACCTGGACCAGCTTCGATGTGGTGGGCAAATTGCGCGGAGCCATGCGCATCGCCGCCGGGCGCAAGATCAAAGTGGGCCACGCCGGCACCCTGGATCCCCTGGCCAGCGGCCTGCTGATACTGGCGTACGGGCCCATGACCAAGATGTTGACCGGAATGATCGGGCTGCCGAAGACCTACGCGGGCACGATCACGCTGGGGCAGGTGACCCCCAGCTACGACCGCGAGACCGAGCCGGTGCCGCACGGGCCATGGGAACACCTGGACCATGCCGCGATCCATGCCGCTTTCGCGCGCTTCCAAGGCGAAGTGCGGCAACGCCCACCGGCCCACAGTGCCAAGCGATTCCAAGGCGAGCGCGCCTACTTCCTGGCCCGCGACGAAGAGCGCGCCCACTTGGTGGAAATGGCCGAAGTGATCGTCCAGATCCCCCGGCTGGAGATCACATCCATCCGCGGCGCCGAGGTGGACTTCGAAGTGGAGGTGAGCAAGGGCACCTACATACGTTCACTGGCGCACGACATCGGCCAGGCGCTGGGCAGCGGGGCCTACTTGAGCGCTTTGCGGCGCACCCGCATAGGCCCCTACCGGGTAGAGGATGCCCTGGCACCTGCGGCCTGGTCGGAACGGATCGCCCCACACCATCCGCCCAAGGAGCGTGGACCGGTTCGTTGAGCGCAGGATCGGGCGATCGACGTAAGCGCTGAAACGCCCGTCAGAACCGGCATTCCGTGCCGATGGAACATGCCCGCGACGCAAGCCGCACATCGCGTTGACGTTCGCTTCACCACGGCATTATCTTCGCCCCCCTCGCAAAAACCGGCAGGGCCCGTAAGCCCCACATCTTCCATGAAACTTACCGCCTTCAAGTTCGACCTCCCCAAGGAGCAGATAGCCCTCTACCCCACCAAGGACCGCGATGGCAGCAAGCTGATGGTGCTGCACCGCAAGGATGGCAAGATCGAACACAAGAAGTTCAAGAACATCCTGGACTACTTCGACGAGGGCGACACCTTCCTGCTGAACAACACCAAGGTCTTCCCCGCCCGCATGTGGGGCAACAAGGAGAAGACGGGCGCCAAGATCGAGGTGTTCATGCTGCGCGAACTGAACCGCGACAGTCTGCTGTGGGATGTGATCGTGGACCCGGCGCGCAAGATCCGCATCGGCAACAAGCTCTATTTCGGCAAGGACGATGAGCTGGTGGCGGAAGTGATCGACAACACCACCAGCCGGGGCCGCACGCTGCGCTTCCTGTTCGACGGCACCTACGACGAGTTCAAGAACGCCATCACCGAGATGGGCGAAACGCCGCTGCCGCGCTACATCCGCCGCGAGACCGAGCCGAGCGACGCCGAGCGCTACCAGACCATCTACGCCAAGGAGGAAGGCGCCGTGGCGGCCCCCACCGCCGGCCTGCACTTCAGCCGCGAACTGATGAAGCGCATGGAACTCAAGGGCATCCACTTCGCCGAAGTGACCCTGCACGTGGGCCTGGGCAGCTTCCGCCCCGTGGAGGTGGAGGACCTCACCAAGCACAAGATGGACAGCGAACAGGTGATCATCACCCGCGAGGCCTGTGACGTGGTGAACCGGGCCAAGGATGCCCGCAAGCGGGTGTGCTGCGTGGGCACCACCACCATGCGCGCCATCGAAAGCAGCGTGAGCACCGAGAACCACATGAAGCCCATGAACGGGTGGACGAACAAGTTCATCTTCCCGCCCTATGACTTCAGCATCGCCGACAGCATGGTCACCAACTTCCACATGCCCGAAAGCACCCTGCTGATGCAGGTGGCGGCCTTCGGTGGCTACGAGCATGTGTGGAACGCCTACAAGGTGGCCATCAAGGACAAGTACCGCTTCTTCAGCTACGGGGACGCGATGTTGATCATCTGATCGGTCCCACCGCAGAGACGCCAGGGCGCGGAGGGCCGCTGGAAAAGCGGATCCCGGCTTTTTTCACCTCTGCGTTCCTTTGCGCCACCGCGCCTTAGCGGTGAGGATCCATGGATCGTTCCACCATCATCGTCGCCGGAGGAAGTGGCACACGCTTGGGCGGGCCCGTGCCCAAGCAATTCCAAACGGTCCAGGGCAAGCCCCTGCTGATGTGGACCATCGAAGCCCTCCACCGCTTCGATCCGGAAATGCCGCTGATCGTGGTGCTGCCCAAGGAGCACTTCGACATCTGGAAGGCGCTGTGCATGGGCCATCGCTTCTTCGTCGAGCATGAGGTGGTCGCCGGCGGAGAGCAACGCTGGCACAGCGTGAAGGCGGGTCTTGCGCACGTGCGGGGCGATGGCCTGGTGGCGGTGCACGATGGTGTGCGGCCCCTGGTCAGTGTGGATCTGATCGCACGCTGCTTCGCCGCCGCGGACCGGCATGCCGCCGCGATCCCCGTGGTACCCGTGGTGCCCAGCATCCGCGAGACCACGGCCGATGGCTCGCGCGCATTGGACCGCTCCAGGTTGCTGGCCGTGCAAACACCACAGTGCTTCCACACGGGTCTGTTGCGCAAAGCCTTCGAGCTCCCCTACGATCCCACCTTCACCGATGAGGCCACGCTGGTGGAGCGGATCGGCATGCAGGTGGCGCTGGTGGAGGGCGAGGAGAACAACCTGAAGGTGACCACGGCGATGGACATGCGCCTTGCGGAACTCGCGTTGGGCCAAGCAAATGTAGCTTCAGGTCATGGATCGTAGCACCGACATCCGCGCGCTCACGTTCGACGAGACCAAAACGCTCGTCGCGGAGATCGGTGAAAAGCCCTACCGCGCCAAGCAACTATGGGAGTGGCTCTGGAAAAAGCAGGCCCACGCCTTCGATGACATGAGCGATCTGCCCAAGGCCTTCCGCGCACAACTCGCGGAGCGCACGGTGCTGCGACCGCTGGTGCTCGCCGAGGAGCAGCGCAGCCAGGACGGCACGGTGAAGTGCGCCTTCCGAACGTGGGACGGACACATCGTGGAAGGCGTGCTCATCCCCACCCCCACAAGGCTGACGGCCTGCATCAGCAGCCAGATCGGGTGCAGTCTCACGTGCAGCTTCTGCGCCACGGGCAAGCTCAAGCGCATCCGCAATCTCAGCGCCGGCGAGATCGTGGACCAGGTGGTGCTGATCGACCGGCTGGCGCGGAAGTACTACCAGCAGGGTCTCACGAACATCGTGTACATGGGCATGGGCGAGCCGCTGCTCAACTATGCCGAGACGCTGCGCAGCGCCGAACGCATCACGGCGCCTGACGGGCTGGGCATGGGCGCCAAACGGATCACGGTGAGCACGGCCGGCATCGCCAAGATGATCCGCAAGCTGGCCGATGACGGCGCACGTTTCAACCTCGCCCTCAGCCTGCACGCCGCCAACGATGCCAAACGTGACCGCATCATGCCGATCAACGAGCAGAACTCGCTCGCGGAACTGAAGGACGCCCTGCGCTACTACACGCGCACCACCAGGCTGCCCGTCACCTTCGAGTACATCCTGTTGCGCGGCTTCAACGACTCGCTGCAGGACGCGCAGGAACTGGTCCGCTACGCCAGCGACGTACACGCCAAGGTGAACCTGATCGAGTACAACCCCATCGATGGCGGCGAGTTCGGCCGAACGGACAGCCGGGATGCGGAGGCCTTCCAGCAGTACCTGGACCGCAAGGGCATCATCGCGCGCATCCGCCGCAGCCGGGGTCGCGACATCGACGCGGCCTGCGGTCAACTCGCCAACAAGAACGAGCCGGCGCTGAAGGACGGAGAACGGGTGCTGAAGTAGAGGGAAGCCAAAGCTCCCGGTCAAAAGCCGACCCCCACCTTCACCCCCAGGAAAAAGGCCGGGATGATGTCGTTCGACTCGACCACCTTGTAGGTATAGAGCCGTGTGGCGGGATCGAGGTTCTCCTGCACCTTGCGCAGGTTGCGGTCCCGGAAGGCGACACCGCCATACACGTCGATCAGCCAATTGCTGGAACTCGACAACATCTGGTAGCCCAGCAGGGCACGCACATCATTGAAGGTGCGTTGGTCCCGGTAGCGAACCTCCGTGAAAACACCGTTCGGGCCCACCTCGCGGATGTCCTTGGCGTAGACCAGATGGCCGAACTCCGGCTGCACATACCAGCCCTGGGGTTCCAGGTCGTCCTCCAAATAGAAACGCGCGGCGATCCGGTAGCTGAGGTTGGGAATGATCTCCGTGCCGGCCCCGAAGTCATCGGCATCATCGCCCATGAAGGTCATGGCCATGTAGTTGCGCAGGGTGACGCCCACCCCCACTTCCATGCTCAGCCTGTAGGTGAGCGCACGCTCGTAGTAGAGCGGTATCTCGCCGCGCAGGAAGAGCAAGGGGTTGGCCTTCACCACGTTCTTCACCACGTTCACCGTGTCGAATTGCGCCGCCATCCGCTCCTTGCGCAGCAGCACGCGGGCCCTGGCGTCCTTGGACTGGCCATGGGCCAGCAGGGCCGCCAAGCCAAGGGCCGCAGCGCAGGCCGATCGCGTCATCAGGGAGGGTATCCGCATCCACAGCGAAGTTATGCGATGGCACACCATGCTTTCCGGCGCGCCGGTCCCCGGATCGGCGGCCGGCGCGCGCCCATGATCACGATCTTTGGCCCCGCACCATGCGCGGCTTCGAGGAGATCCAACGGCCCATCGCGGCGGAAAT
The DNA here is from genome assembly GCA_026129465.1 of Flavobacteriales bacterium. NCBI lineage: Bacteria > Pseudomonadati > Bacteroidota > Flavobacteriia > Flavobacteriales > Flavobacteriales bacterium. The sequence continues at coordinate 2,900,607 of JAHCIA010000001.1, read as the reverse complement.
GAAGGCCTTCGAGCCACACTTCCGCGAGGCCATGCGCAGCAAGACGGCCCTCCTGGACCGCATCATGCACTACATCGTGAAGCGCAAGGGCAAGCAGATGCGGCCCATGTTCACCCTGCTCAGCGCCCGACAGTTCGGGCCGGTCAACGAGAGCGCCTTCACCGCCGCCAGCCTCATCGAACTGCTGCACACCGCCACCCTGGTGCATGATGACGTGGTGGACGGCAGCGCCATGCGCCGGGGCTTCTTCAGCATCAACGCCCTGTGGAAGAACAAGATCGCCGTGCTCGTGGGCGACTACCTGCTGAGCCGGGGCCTGCTGCTGGCGGTGGACAAGGGCGAGTTCGAGTTGCTGCGCATCGTGAGCCGGGCCGTGCGCGAGATGAGCGAGGGCGAGCTGCTGCAATTGGAAAAGAGCCGCGACCTGGATCTAGGCGAGGAGACCTACTTCGAGATCATCCGCCAGAAGACCGCCAGTCTCATCGCCGCGTGCTGCGCCTGCGGGGCCAGTGCCGCCGGACGGCCGCAGGAGGAGGTGGAGCGCATGCGGCTTTTCGGCGAATTCACCGGCATCGCCTTCCAGATCAAGGACGACCTCTTCGATTATGGCGCGGGCCAGGACACGGGCAAACCCACCGGCCTCGACATCAAGGAGAAGAAGCTCACCCTGCCGCTGATCCATGCGCTGCGCCAGGTGGACCGGGCCGAGCGGCGCCGCATCGTGGACACCGTGAAGAACCGAAACCAGGACGGGCGGGCCGTGGCGCGCGTGGTGGAACTGGTGAAGGAGGCCGGCGGCATCGCGCACGCGAACCAACGCATGGTCCACTACCGCGATCTGGCCTTGGCCGAACTCCACCATTTTCCGCGTACGGAAGCACGTGACGCGCTGGAAGGACTGGTGCGCTTCACCGTGGAAAGAACGAAATGAACGCCATGCTCCTCCGCCCTTCCGCCATCGCCATCGCCTTGTCCATCCTGTGCTCCTGCGACCGACCCGCGGGCGCACCGCAGCGGTCGGCGGACAAGCCCGTTGACGGTGTCGCGGACACCGCAGGAACCGTCCGGACCAGCGATGGCATGGAGGAGATCCGCGCCAACGATGGCACCCTGCGCATGCGCGGCCCCAAGATGGATGGTCTGCGCCATGGCACTTGGACGTCCTTCTTCCCCAACGGCATGATCCGCAGCCGGGGACAGTTCGAACAGGGGATCCAGCACGGCTCCACGGAGGTCTACCATGAAAGCGGGCTGCCCTACTACACCGGCCAATACCACCGAGGGAACCCCACGGGCGAGTGGAACTTCTACAGCGCGGACGGCACGCACCTGAAGACCGTTCTTTACGACACGCTCGGCCATATCCTGGAACAGCGCTGAGCGCCGTCCGGCACCCATCGCCGGGCGTAAATTCACCGCCCCGCCGCACCGCCTTTCCATGATCCAGCCCCACGCCATCCAACAGGTGAAGGACGCCATGCGCGTGGAGGAGGTCGTGGGCGAATTCGTGGCCCTCAAGCGCAAGGGCGCGCGCTGGCTGGGCCTCTGCCCGTTCCACAACGAGAAGACGCCCTCCTTCAACGTCACGCCCAACCTCGGCATCTACAAATGCTTCGGCTGCGGCGAGTCCGGCGATGCGATCGGCTTTCTGCGCAAGCACGAGCACCTGAGCTACGTGGAGGCGATCCGCTGGCTGGCGAAGCGCTACAACATCGATCTGCCGGAAGAGGAGGCGACACCCGAGCAGCAGGAAGAGCAGAACGAGCGTGAGGCGCTGGCCGTGATCCAGCGCTGGGCGTTGGAGTGGAGCGTGGAGCACCTGTGGAACACCGACGAAGGGCGTCGCATCGGCCTCTCCTACTTCGTGGAGCGCGGGTTCAGCGAAGCCACCATCCGGTCCTTCCAGCTGGGCTATGTGCCCGAACAGGGCAACGCCTTCGCCACCGCGGCATTGGCACATGGCTTCGATCCGGAATTGCTGGAGAAGGCCGGCTGGATCAAGCGGCGCGAGGACGGCACCGCCTGGGACTTCTTCGCAGGGCGCGTCATATTCCCCATCCTCGGGCTCAGTGGCCAGCCCATCGCCTTCGGTGCGCGCACCCTGCGCAACGACAAGAAACTGGCGAAGTATTTCAACAGCCCCGAGAGCGCCCTCTATGTGAAGAGCCGGTCGCTCTACGGCATCCACCACGCCAAGAAGGCCATTGCCGAGCAGGAACTCTGCTACCTGGTGGAGGGCTACACCGACGTGATCGCGCTGCACCAGGCCGGCATCGTCAACACCGTGGCCAGCAGCGGCACCAGCCTCACCGAGGACCAGGTTCGCCTGATCAAGCGCTACGCCCCCACGGTATGCATCCTCTACGACGGTGACGCCGCCGGGATGAAGGCCAGCTTGCGCGGCATCGACCTGGTGCTGCAGGAGGGCCTCAACGTGAAGGTGGTGACCTTCCCCGAGGGCGAGGACCCTGACAGCTTCGCCAAGGCGCGCGGCAGCAGCGAAGTGCGCACGTACCTCGAGGAACAGGCGAAGGATTTCCTGGTCTTCAAGGCGGCGCTGCTCATGGCCGATGTGGGGCAGGACCCCGTGAAGAGGTCACAGGCCATCCACGAGATCGTGGACAGCATCGCGCTGGTGCCCGACCAGATCCTGCGCGCGCTCTATTTGAGGGAATGCGCGCGCATGCTGGAGGTCTCCGAACAGGCCCTCATCAGCGAGATGAACAAGGCGCTTCGGCGCAGGCACAAGCGCAGGCATGAGGATGCCGCGATGGCCGATGAACCGATCGCCACACTGTCCGCGCCATCGCAGGAGACCCTGGAGGATGTTGGCACCACGCCGCAGGAACGGGACCTGTTGCGCATCCTGCTGAACTACGGCCACCAACGCATCATGGTGCCCGTGCAGGATGAGAACGGCGCCACGACCGTGGATGAGAGCTCACTCGCCGAAGTGATGTTCGAATTGCTGGCCTTGGACGACATCCTCTTCGACGATCCGCTCCTCCTCGCCATCTATCTCGACTACCGGCACTCGCTGAACCTGGGCCAGAACGTGGACAATACGCGCTACGTGGGGCATGACGAGGAACAATGGCGCCGCACGGCCATCGACCTCCTCACGGAGCGGCACCTGCTCAGTCCCAACTGGCAGGCACGGCACAAGATCCATGTGCGGCACGAGAGCCATGAGCTCTACGACGCGTTGGAGGAGGCCGTGGACATCCTCAAGGAACGTCGTGTGGACCGGCTGCTGCGCGACCTGGACGACAAGCTCGGCGATGTCCCCTATGAGGAGCAACTCCTGGTGCTGGCGGAAAAGAACCGGCTGATCCAGGTGAAGACCAAGCTGGCACGCAAGACCGGCCGCGTAGTGGTGGGCTGATCGCTTCATGCGCCTCCCGTCTAACTTGGCGGCATGGGCGGCCACCACCAGCACGCGCACGGCACCACTCCCCCTCCGCCGCCTTCGGTCGTCGCGTTGCGCACCGCGTTCTTCCTGAACCTCGCCTTCACCGTGGTGGAAGCCATCGGCGGGTGGCTCACCAACAGCATCGCCGTACTCACCGATGCGGTGCATGACCTGGGCGACTGCCTGGTGCTGGGCGCGGCGTGGTACCTGCAGGGCGTGGCCACGCGCGGCCGGGATATCCGCTACAGCTATGGCTATGCGCGCTACAGCATGCTTGGCGGCTGGCTCGCCTCGGTGATCCTCATCGTGGGCGCGGTGTTCATGTTCACCGTCTCCATCCCGCGCCTCTTCGCGCCCGTGGAACCGCACTCCACCGGCATGATGGCGATCGCGGTCTTCGGCCTGCTGATGAACGGCCTGGCCGCATGGCGCCTGCACGGTGGACGCACGCTGAACGAACGCGGCGCCTACCTGCACCTGCTGGAGGATGTGCTCGGCTGGGCGGCCGTCCTCGTCGGCGCCATCGTCATCCACTTCACGGGCTGGGCCGTGGTGGATCCACTCCTGGCCATGGGCATCAGCGCCTACATCCTGGTGAACGCCATGGGCACGCTGCGCAAAGGCACCGCCATTCTCATGCAGGCGCAGCCCCATGGCGTGGCGGCCGCCAGCGTGGAGGCCGCGCTCCTGGCCATTCCCGGTGTGCGCGCCCTGACCGATGCGCATACCTGGAGCCTCGATGGCGAATACGTGGTGGCCAGCGTGCACCTGGAGGTGGCGACCGGCTCCTTGGAGGAATCCCATGCCATCAAGGAACTCGCCCGCCATGCCCTCCATGAACTCGGCGTGCATCATGCCACCATCGAACTGCAATGGCCAGGCGAGCATGTGGACCATCTGCACCGATGAACTAATTTTCCCTCGACCAACACCCTGTCCTCATGATCACACGTATCCTCTATCCCGCCCTGGTTCTCGTTCTCGTATTGCCCTCCTGCGTGGCCAAGAAGAAGTACGTCTCCGCCACGGACCATGTGTCGCGGCTGCAGGCCGACAGCACCCGCCAGGTGGCGCGTATCGCCCAATTGGAAGGTGGCTTGAAGTCCACGCAGAGCGATCTGGCCGCCATACAAGGCAAGTCCAAGGTGCTGGAGGGCGAATTGGAGCTGTTGCAGAAATCACTGACCAACAGCGAGGCCATGCTGTCGAAGAAGGACGCCGAACTGCTGGACAAAGTGCGCCGCATGGACGAACTCAACCGCAAGCTGGACGCGCAGACCAACGCGCTGAACAGCCTGCGCCGCAAGGTGGCCGACGCGCTGGTGAACTTCAAGAGCGACGAACTCACCGTAACGATGAAGGACGGCAAGGTGTACGTGTCGCTCAGCGAGAAGCTGCTGTTCAAGAGCGGCAGCGCGGACGTGGACCCCAAGGGCAAGGAGGCCATCGGACAGCTGGCCCAGGTGCTCAACGCCAACGCGGACATCGGCGTGATGGTGGAGGGCCATACCGACACGATCCCCATCGCCAGCGGGCGGTTCAAGGACAACTGGGAACTGAGCACCGCACGGGCCACGAGCATCGTGCGCATCCTCACCACGGACCACAAGCTCGACCCCAAGCGGGTAACCTCGGCGGGCCGCGGCGAGTGGATCCCCGTGGCCAGCAACCGCGAGGCCGATGGCCGGGCGCGCAACCGCCGTACGGAGATCATCCTCACGCCCGACCTGAAGGAACTCTTCCAGCTGGTGGGCGAACCATGAGGGCATGCGCAGGGCCTTCTTCCTGACCTTGGCAAGGCTGAACAAGCTGCTGCTTCCGAAGGTCCGCCCTGAACGCATGATGCGGCTTGGCGGCCACCACAAGCTGCTGCTTGCCTGGCGCTATTGGGTCACGCGCAACGCCTTGGACTGAAGGATACGCCTCAGTCGAGCCGGTGGGCGAGGGTGACGGTCTTGCGGAAGGTCTCCACGTTGCCGGCCAGGTCGTACACCTCGAAGTGGACGATGTATGGGCCCATGCGCGCCTTGCTGCCGTTGTCCTGGATGCCGTCCCATGACACGGCGCCGAGCGTACCGAGCAACTGGCTGTCCATCAACCTGCGCACTTCGCGCCCGGCGATGTCATACACGCGCATGGTGCCCACGAAGCCCGGCTGGTCGAAGCGGAACGCGATGGTGAGCACGTCCTGGTAGCCATCGTTGTCGGGGCTGAAGATGGCCGGCTCGATCGTCATCTCGCCGGTGGGCCGGGGGGCGGGCGCATACTGCGAATTCTCGTAGCCCGGTGTGCCGAAACCCACATACTCCGAGGCACTGTGCCAGTTGGTGCGGTCGTCGGTGGGGCGGTCGGGGTCCTGACGTTCCAGGGACACGCCCTTCACGTTGCGCAGCAGGGGGAAGTGCAGCTTGTCATCGTAGCGGAACAGGTCGATCACATCGTCCTGGTCGCTCAGCACCACCACCACGCCGCTGGTGTTCGTGTAGCTCGGCAGGTTCACGGTGACGAAACGCCCGCTGCGGCCCAAAGGGAATTGCTGCGCGGTGACGAAGGGGTTGCGCGTGAAGAGCATGTACTCACCCGGGAAGAGCAGCAGCGGCTCGTTGCTGATGACGCGCGGGTTGGCCACCGCCCCACCGCTCTCGTTGGCCATCTTCCAGCCCTGCAGGCTCAACACCTTGGTGCTGCGGTTGTATACTTCCACATACTCACCGCCGGTGGTGATCGGGTTGGGCAGTACCTCGTTCACCACCACATCGCCCGCCTCCGGCGCTTCGGGCAGCGCGAACTGCGCGCTGTTGGCCCCAGTGATCGCATTGCCGGAGCAATCGTCCACACCTTCCACCACCAGCGTGTAGATCGTGCCGATCTCCATGGCCGCACCGAGGATCAACTGCACACGTTGGTTGATCGGTGGCAGGGATATGATGCCATTCACGGGAAGGAAAGGCGTGATGGTATACGTGGCGTCGAGCACGCTCTCTCCGCCCAGCCCTTCATTGAAGACCAGCTCCAAGAGCGTTTCCGACAGGGGCAAGATCTTCTCCAGGACCGGCGGTGCCGTATCGGGCGCCACTTGCAGCACCGCGTTGGCCTCACCCGGCGTGCCGCCCGCGATCCCTGTGGAGGCGCGCCAGTTGAACGCGCCGGAACAGGGCAGATAGGGGTCGATCTGCTCCAGACTCCAGCCCCCATCGCTCTTGGCGGGGTCGCGGTACCAGGCGGAGGTGTATGCCACCACATCCACAGGCGCGCCGCCAGGTCCTTCAAGTGTCAGGGTGGTGCCGTCGTTCAGCAGGGCCGTGGTGCTCAAACCGTATCCCGCCACGTTGGGTATGGCGGAGAAGTTCGGCACTTGCGCATTGTTCACGAAGACCACATGTTCCCCGGGCAGCAGGGCGTACGACGGCAGTGTGGCGCTTGTGGTGAGCGTGGTGATGCGCCAACCCGCCAGATCGAAGAACTTGTCCGTGGTGGTGTTGAAGAGCTCGATGTACTCCGCATCGGGCAGACCTACCGTGGGCGTGGGATCCACCATCAGCTCATTGATCACCACATCGCGGAAGGCGGGCGCGGCGGGCGTGAAGAAGAGGAATTGCGCACTGTTGGCCGTGGCGATCGTATTGCCCGAGCAGTCCGCCACGCCGGTCACCGTGATCGTGTGCATCACCCCCTCCTCCAGGGGAGCGCCGAGCAGCACCTGCACCAGCTGGTTGATCGGCGGCTGTGGGAGGACCGACGTCACCGGCACGAAGGGCGTGATGGTGTAGGTGGCGCCCGGGATGCTCGCACCGTCCAGTCCTTCGCTGAAGACGAGTTGAAGCGCGTTGGCGGACAGCACCTGCGCCTGCACAAGGGCCGGTGGCGTGTCATCGGGTGTGGTCTGCAACACCGAATTGGGCGATCCCGGTGTACCGCCGAGCGACGCCACCGAAGCCCGCCAGTTCTGGGCGCCCGAGCACGGCGCATAGGGATCCACCTGTTCCAGGCTCCAGCCCCCATTCACTTTGTCCGGATCCTGATACCAATCCGAGGTGTAGGCCACCACATCGATCGCCACGTTGCCGGGCGCCTCGAGTGTCACAGTGGTACCTGCGTTGAGCAGCGCCGTGTTGCTCAAGCTGTATCCCCGCACGTTCGGAAAGGCGGAGAAGTTGGGCAGCTGGGCGTTGTTCACGAACACCACGTGATCGCCGGGGCCGAGCGGATGCGCGGGCAGTGTGGCGCTCGTGCTGAGGGTGGTGATGCGCCAGCCCGCCAGGTCGAAGTACTTGTCCGTGGTGGCGTTGAATAGTTCGATGTACTCCGCGTCCGGCAGTCCCACCGGTGGGTTGGGGTCCGGCATCAATTCGTTGATCACCACCTCCCGGTAGGCGGGCACATCGGGGACGAAATAGAGGAACTGACCCGTGGCGCCCACCGTGGCATTGCCAGCGGCATCTTCCACACCATTCACCGTGAGGGTATAGGTGGTGCCGTTCTGCATGGCCTGCGCCAACACCAGCCGCACCTTGGTGGGATCGACGCCATCCTGTTGTGCCGAGTTGATCGCGATCGCGGGTGCCAGGGCATAGTTGGCCGCGATGTTGGCGGATGGGAGCGTCACAGGTTCATCGAAGCGCACGTCCACCTGCGTCGCGTCCACCACATCCACGCCGACGATCGTGGGCGGCGTCCCATCCACGGGGATGTTGCCGACGATGAAGTCATCGAAGAAGTGGTTGTTGATCGGCCCGGCGGCGGCGCTCTGTACGATGAGGACGCCGAAGTGCGTGCAGCTGTTGAAGGTGGCGTCGGTGGCCGTGCCCGCCAGGGTGAAGTTGCCCGTGCCACCCGGCTGGTAGGCCAGGGTCCACAGGTCATCCGCGTCACGCGTCACCCTGATGCGGAAGGGGTTGTTGCTGCTGCTGCCCACCGTGCCGTTCGGACTTTCCGCCAGCGCGGTGTTGGTGGTGCCCACACGCCGGTACAGCACGATGTGGTCCGGCGTATCGCCGATGCGCACGAAGTAGCCTTCGGGCCGTGGGATCAGATCGGCCTGCGGACTCATCAGATAGACGTCCACGTAGTTGGTGCCACTGGTGGCGAACTTCAGGTTGAGGAAGAACTCCCACTGCGCATTGGCGGCCTGTAGGCTGGGTGTGCTCAAGTGGTAGGTGGCCGCGCCGGGGCTGTTGCTGCGCAGCATGTTGCTGCCGGCCTCCTGCACGATGGTGAACAGGCCCGCGTCACCGCTCCAGGTGGGATCGTTCGTGAAGTCACCGTCGTCGAAACCGTCGGTGAACTGGGCGCGGACCGGCAGTGCGATGCAGGCGGCGAAAAGTGCGATGAGCGTGGTGCGGAGCATGCCTTTGGAGGGGTGTGAAAGGTAGTACTTTCGGCCCCCGGCGCACGTTTCCCGAACATCATGAAAGTAGCGGTCGTAGGTGCCACCGGCCTGGTCGGTGGGGTCATGCTGAAGGTGCTCCAGGAGCGCCGCTTCCCCGTGGATGAACTGCTGGCCGTGGCCAGCGAACGCAGCGTGGGCGGCAAGGTGCGCTTCGGCGGCCGCGAAGTGCCCGTGATCGGCATGGAGGAAGCCGTGGCACGCAAGCCAGACCTGGCGCTCTTCTCCGCCGGTGGCGCCACCTCCCTGGAATGGGCGCCGCGTTTCGCGGAAGCGGGCTGCACGGTGATCGACAACAGCAGCGCCTGGCGCATGTTACCGGACAAGAAGCTGATCGTGCCGGAGATCAACGGCCACCTGCTCGCCGCAGAGGACAGGATCATCGCCAACCCGAACTGCAGCACCATCCAACTCGTGCTCGCGCTGGCGCCACTGCACCGGGCCTTCACCGCGAAGCGCGTGGTGGTGAGCACCTACCAGAGCGTCACCGGCACCGGCGCGAAGGCGGTGCGGCAGATGGAGGACGAACGCGCCGGCATCGAAGGCGAGAAGGCCTACCCGCACCGCATCGACCGCAACGTGATCCCGCGTTGCGACGCGTTCCTCGACAACGGCTACACCAAGGAGGAGATGAAGGTGGTGCACGAGACGCACAAGATCCTGGACCCCGCGATCCGCGTGACCTGCACGGCGGTGCGCGTGCCCGTGACCGGCGGCCACAGCGAGGCGGTGAACGTGGAATTCGAAAGACCCTTCACCTTGGATGAAGTGCGGTGCCTGCTGCGCGAAGCCCCCGGTCTGGAGCTCCTCGACGATCCCGCGAAGGACGAATACCCCATGCCCCTGCTGGCCGATGGCCGCGATGAGGTGTTCGTGGGCCGGCTGCGCATGGATGAGAGCCAGCCGAATACGCTGAATCTGTGGGTGGTGGCCGACAACCTGCGCGTGGGTGCCGCCACCAACGCGGTGCGCATCGCGGAGCACTTGCATACGCACGGCTTTCTGAAGGGATCCCCGGCCGCAGCCCAGGCATGAGCCGCTTTCGCCACCGGCGTTGCGCATGGGTCCTGGCCGCCACCATGGCCGCAGGAGCCATACAGGCACAAGACTATTCCGCCCATGGTCCCTGGCCGCCCGGCATGCTCGGATCGGTGCAACTGCTTTCCGGTGGCTCCACCTTGGAGCGGTACGATCTCTTCCCCGAGGACTTCCGACAGTTGACCCCTGGCAGCACGCTGGTGCCGGAGGAACTGAGCGGCTACGGCATGCGGCGCGGCGAGTGGTTCTTCGATGCCGCCCCGGCCTTTCTGATCGCGCTGGGCCTGCACCCCTTCCACAACGGCGAGAAGCCCGGTCCCGAGTTGCGCGCAGGGATCCACCATGCCAGTGGCACCGCCGGCACGTTGGGTTGGTCACGCACGGATCGCGTGCCGGTGGATACGCTCTATTCCACGGGTGGCCAATACTTCGTGGTGGACAGCACACGCTCCGAGGAGTACCAGTATCGTCACCAGGCGGAACGCTTGGGGGTGGAGGCGGCGATCGTCTTCCGCACCTCCGGCCCATCGCGCTGGTCGCTCTTCGGCGGCGGTGGTGTGGGCGCGGGTGCGGTGCTCAATGCCCGGACCACCGTGCGCCATACGGTGACCACCGATGTGAGCTACCCTTACGGCTCCGCATCGCGCCACACGCATGAAGAGCGCGAGCAACGCTACCGCAACCAGGGCGGCGGCTGGGTGACGGTGCAGACCGTGCTGGGGTTCGCCTTCCGCCTGGCGCGGCAGGGCGACTTCCTGCGGCGCATGGACCTGTGCTTCGAGCTTCGGCCCCAGACGATCACACGCTTCGGCGGCGACCTCGGCTCCAGTATCAGTTTCGGATCCCAGCAGATGCTGGGGCTGCGCGTCCGGCTCTATTCGGAACCTTGAGGCGTGGTTGGTGCAGCTATGGATCTGACCTGCCCAGGTCGGATCGAAAGAATTGGCCATGCAAGTTGGCTATGGTGCAACACGCTGATAATCACCCCCCCCCCGAATTTGATCATCGCCATTCCAATGCAATTGTCGATACAAGTCGGTTTGGCCTTGAGCTAGGAACATCCATATGGTTGATCCAACATCAAAGAATCAGAGCCATGCCGAATGCTTTCAGATCGATGCAAATAGCGATGTCGGTGTCAGCTACCATGGCCCTTGTGACTTCATGTTCCAAGGATCCAAACGCGACCTCTTCGCGCACACCGGACGAAGTGACTATGGCCACACCATGGAGATCGCATCCATTGGGACATGCTGGCCAGGTCGTGTTATTTGAAACAACCCCCGGCAACAATGCCTTGGCTTTGCGCGCCATCGTATTGGACAAGGGCAGTGAGGGAATATTTCCATCACATGGGATACCGGGTGTGTTCCGGCACGTGGAGGTCGTGGATGAAGGCCGCAAGGTCAGGTGCATTAGCGAACGTGGTCAAGTAACAGTGTTCACAGTGGATGGGCAGGATGACAGCACAACGTCCACATTTGGCGTCATAGGCATTTCCATTTTGTCTTTGGATGGCGGCTGGAACTTGGAGAGTGCTTCCACCGATCACGAGACCGCTTGGGCACTGCTGTCCGCAACTGCGGTCAATGAACAAGAGGGCATGCCCAAAGCATGTGGCAGTGGAGGACCTGGTTCTTCCGCGTGCAGCAGCCAAAGCGGTGGGAACTCTTGCAGCGTCAATTGCAGTTCGGGCTATTACGCGTGCTGCACCGGCGGGATCGCTTGTTATTGCGTGGTGGACAGAGGTTGATGCGTCCACGGGCATCCGGACGATCACACGCTTCGGCGGCGACCTCGGCTCCAGTATCAGTTTCGGATCCCAGCAGATGCTGGGGCTTCGCGTCCGGCTCTATTCGGAACCGTGAGGTGTGGTTGGTGGTTTCGGGGCCGGCCCATCCACTTCTCTTCCAGTGGCCTGGTCGAGCGCTTCCTTCCGCTCCTTCCGCTGCATCACGATGAACAAACCGATGCCCACGGTGATGGCGGCATCGGCGATGTTGAACACCGGCCGGAAGAAGATGAAATGCTCACTTCCCCAGATCGGCAGCCATTGCGGCAGCCGCCCTTCCCAGATGGGGAAGTAGAACATGTCCACCACGGCGCCGTGGAAGAGCGGCGCATAGCCACCCTCGGGCGGGAAGAGCACCGCCTTCTGGAAGGGCGTGCTCTGGCTGAAGATCAGCCCATAGAACGTACTGTCGATGATGTTGCCCAGCGCGCCGGCGAGGATCATGGCCACGCTGATGACCAGGGCCGTGCCCGCACCCGCGCGCACCATGCGGCGCAGCGCCACGGCGATGGCGACCACCGCCGCGATGCGGAAGAGCGTGAGCAGCAACTTGCCCCAGCGGCCGCCGAACTCCATGCCGAAGGCCATGCCCCGGTTCTCGATGAAGTGCAGGTAGGCCCAATCGCCGAAGAGCGGCACCGCGCCATCGTAGTAGAAGTTCAGCTTCACCCACACCTTCAGGGCCTGGTCGGCCACGAGGACGAGCAGGATGACGAGGAGGGCGCGCTTCAAGGCCTGTGGATGCGTGGTCCCGGCGCCGGTCAGTTGCTCATCTGCTGCTTGGCCTCGATGCTCAGCGTGGCATGGGGCACAAGGCGCAGGCGCTCCTTGCTGATCAATCGGCCGGTGACGCGGCAGATGCCGTAAGTCTTGTTGCGGATGCGCAGCAGCGCGTCCTCCAGGTGCTTGATGAACTTCTCCTGGCGCGCGGCCAATTGCGCGGTCTCCTCACGGCTCAGCGTCTCACTGCCGTCCTCGATCATCTTGAAGGATGGGCTGGTGTCGTCGGTGCCGTTGTTGTCCGTGTTGGCCAGGGTCTGCTTCAACAGATCATAGTCGCGGCGTGCTTCTTCGAGCTTCTTCAGGATGAGTTCCTTGAACTCGTTAAGCTCCTCGTCGCTGTAGCGGATGCGATCGGATTTCTCCAGGGTGGAGACCTGCTTCTTCACCACGGGTGCGGCCATGGGGCGCGTGGGCGCCACGCGCTGGGTGACCAGTGGTTTGCTCGGGGCCTTGGGTTCTTTGGCCGCCGCCTTCTTCGATTCCTTCGTCACTGCGGGTTTGGGGGTAACGGCCTTCGGGGCCGGTGCTGGTACTTTCTTCGGAGCGGGTGCCGGCTTCGGCGGTGCCGCCTGTTTCACGGGTGCGGGCTTCGGGGCCGGCTTGGCGGGAGCGGCTTTCTTCGGCTTGGCCACCACGACCGCCTTCTTCGCCACGGGCTTCTTGGGTGCCGCTTTTTTCACTACGGGCTTTTTCGGCGCGGCCTTCTTCGCCACGACCTTCTTCACCGGTTTGGCAGCGGCTTTCTTCGGAGCGGGCTTCTTCACCACGGGCTTATTGGGCGCCGGCTTCTTGGCGGCCGGTTTCTTCGGAGCGGGCTTCTTCGCCGCGGGTTTCGCCTTGGCCGGTTTCTTGGCCGCGGCCTTTTTCGGGGCCGGCTTGGCGGTCTTCTTGACCGGCTTGGATGCCTTCTTGGGTGCGGGTTTCTTGGCCATGGCGGTCCCGGTTTCGTGAAAGATCCGCAAATATAGCCGGATCGCGGGCTCAGCGGCCGGTCCGCACCAGGCGCAGCACGCAACGCAGGCCTTCGTCGATCTCCACCTCGTGGACCCCTTCACCGCCTCTGGCCAGATCTTCCACAAGCACCTGGTCCTCAGGGGTTACGGCAAGTGTTTCGGCAAGGATCCAGGACGCGTGCTCGCGGACGGCCCCGGTCACACGCTGGTCGCCATTGGCCTGGATGCGCAGATCCACGCGGTCGGTCACTTCGAAACCGCTCTCCTTGCGCAGGGCCTGGATGCGGCTCACCAGCTCGCGGGCGATGCCTTCGCGCACCAGTTCGTCGGTGAGGGTGATGTCCAGCGCCACCGTGAGTGGTCCATCACTGGCCACGCTCAGGCCGGGCACATTCTCGGCGGTGATCTCCACATCGTCGCGCAGCACCTCCACCTCCTGTCCTTCCACCGTCAGCTTCACGGAGCCTTTCGCTTCCAGCTCCGCGATCCGCGCTTGGGTGAAAGCGTTCACCTCAGCAGCGACGCTCTTCATGAGTTTACCCATTCGAGCGCCGAGCTTCTTGAAATCCGGCTTGATCCTCTTGGTGAGCTTGCTCGCGCTGGCGTCGAGGATCACCAGCTCCTTCACGTTCACTTCGCTGAGCAATAGGTCACGAATGGCCTCCAACCGCGCACGCATCGGGGCGCTGGTGACCGGCACCAGCATTTTCGCCAATGGCTGGCGCACACGGTGCCCCTCCTTCTTGCGGATGCTCAAAGCCAGCGAGGTCAGCCATTGTGCGAGCGATGTGCGGTGTTCCAGCTCGTGGTCGATGATCGACTTGTCCGCTTGAGGCCAATCGCTGAGGTGCACGCTCCTGCCTGTCAGGGCACGGTACAAGCGATCGCTGAAGAAGGGCGCCATGGGCGCACTGAGCATGGCCACCACCTCCAGACAACGATACAGCGTTTGGAAGGCGGCGAGCTTGTCGGCACCCTGCTCTCCCTTCCAGAAACGACGCCGGTTCAAGCGCACGTACCAGTTGCTGAGGTCGTCCACCACGAAATCCTGGATGGCGCGCGCCACGGAGGTGGGTTCATAGACACGCATGTCGGAGTCGGCCAGGAACATGAGCGTGTTGAGGCGCGACAGGATCCAGCGGTCCATCTCGCTGCGCTGCTCCATGGGCACCTGCGGCGCGACCGGATCAAAGCCATCGATGTTGGCGTAGAGCGCGAAGAAGTTGTAGGTGCTGAAGAGCGCGCGGAAGAATTTGCGCTGCACTTCCTTGATCCCTTCCTCGTCGAACTTCAGGTTGTCCCAGGGCGGCGCATTGGCGATCATGTACCAGCGCACGGCATCGGCGCCGTACTTGTCCAGCATCACGAAGGGGTCCACCGCGTTGCCCAGCCGCTTGCTCATCTTCTGGCCGTGCTTGTCCAGCACCAGGCCGTTGCTCACCACGGTCTTATAGGCGACACTGTCTTGCGTGAGTGTGGCGATGGCGTGCAGCGTGTAGAACCAGCCGCGGGTCTGGTCCACGCCCTCTGCGATGAAGGCCGCCGGGAAAGCGGCTTTGAAAGCAGCCTCGTTCTCGAAGGGATAGTGCCACTGCGCGTATGGCATGGCGCCGCTGTCGAACCACACGTCGATGAGGTCGGACTCACGCTTCATGGGTTTGCCAGAGGCTGATACCAGAACGATGTCATCCACGAAGGGGCGGTGCAGGTCGATGCGGTCATAGTTGGCATCGCTCATGTCCGCCGGGTCGAAGGCGGCGTAGGGGTCGGCCTTCATCACGCCCGCCGCGATGGCCTTGGTGATCTCCTCCTTCAGGTGCTTCAGCGAACCGATGCAGATCGTTTCGCCGCCACCCTCGGTGCGCCAGAGGGGCAGCGGGATGCCCCAGTAGCGGCTGCGCGAGAGGTTCCAGTCCTGCAGGTTCTCCAGCCAGTTGCCGAAGCGGCCGGTGCCGGTGCTCTGGGGTTTCCAGTTGATCTCGTTGTTCAATGCGATCAGCTGGTCCTTCCTCGCCGTCACGCGCACGAACCAGCTGTCCAGCGGGTAGTAAAGGATGGGCTTGTCCGTACGCCAGCAGTGCGGGTAGTTGTGCTCGTACTTCTCCACCTTGAAGGCGCGGGCCATCTCCTTCAGGTTGATGCTGAGCTCCACATCCATGCTCCTATCGGGCGCCTGACCCTCGGGGTAGTACTCGTTCTTCACGTACCGGCCCGCGAACTCGCCCATCTCCTTCGTGAAACGTCCCTGCAGGTCCACCAGGGTGAGCGAACCGATGCCGTGCTGCTTCGCCACGCGCTGGTCGTCCGCGCCGAAACTGGGTGCGGTATGCACCACGCCGGTGCCGTCCTCGGTGGTGACGAAGTCACCGGTGATCACCTTGAAGGCATCGCCATCGGCGGGTTGGGCGTACTTCAACAACTGCTCGTAGCGGATGCCTTCCAGTTCCCTGCCCGTGCATTCGCCGATGATGGTCCAGGGGATGTTCTTGCCGTCCTTCTTGTAGTCGTCGAATGAAGCATCCTGGTTCTTCTCGCTGAAGTACGCGTTGAGCCGCGCCTTCGCCAGCAGCATCGTTTGCGGCTCGTGCGTGTAGGGGTTGAAGGTCTTCACGCGCACGTACTCCAGCTTGGGCCCCACGGTGAGCGCGGTGTTGCTGGGCAGGGTCCACGGCGTGGTGGTCCAGGCCAGTATGAACACATCGCCGAAAGCGTCCTCGAAGAGGAACTCGCTCTTCTCGTCCCGCTCCACCTTGAACATGGCCACCACGCTGGTGTCCTTCACCGGCTTGTAGGTGCCGGGCTGGTTCAGCTCGTGCGAGGAGAGGCCCGTGCCGGCCGCGGGGCTGTATGGCTGGATGGTGTAGCCCTTGTAGAGCAGGTCCTTCTCGTGCAGTTGCTTCAGCAGCCACCACACGCTCTCGATGTACTTGGTCTTGTACGTGATGTATGGATGCTCCAGATCGAGCCAGAAGCCGATCCGTTTGGTGAGGTCGTTCCACACATCGGTGTAGCGCATCACGGCCTCACGGCACTTGGCGTTGTAGTCGGCGATGGAGATCGTCTTCCCGATGTCCTCCTTGGTGATGCCGAGTTCCTTCTCCACGCCGAGTTCCACCGGCAGGCCGTGGGTGTCCCAGCCGGCCTTGCGTTCCACGCGCATGCCCTTCTGCGTTTGATAGCGGCAGAAGATGTCCTTGATGGTGCGCGCCATCACGTGGTGGATGCCGGGCAGGCCATTGGCGCTGGGCGGGCCTTCGTAGAACACGAAAGGCGGTGCGTCCTTCCGTAGACGCAGGCTCTCCTCGAAGGTCTTCTCTTCCTCCCAGGTCCTCAGGACCTCCTCGGCGACCTTGGTCAGGTCGAGTTCATCGTACTGCGGGAAACGCTTGTCCATGGCGGGCCGCCGCTTGGCGGAGAGGGCGCGAAGATAACCGGACCGCGGGGCCGGCTCAGCTCGCCGGAGCAGGCATCGGATGTGTTGCGGTGCGCAGCCTCCGGTGCAGCTGAACGAAGGCGGCCAGCAGCAGGACCAGCTCGGCGAGCAACACATTCACCGGCAACAGCGACCAGGCCCCGAGCACCAGGGCGGCGGCCAGCAGCAGCGCGATGTTCCAGTTGAAGGAGCGCTCGCGCCAGGTGAGCAGCAGGAAGATGACCGGTGCGGTCCAGTGGACCAATTGGTAGTCGAAGCGCGGTACGGGCAGCAGCATCATCAGCACCGTCCAGCAGCAGAAGCCGAGCAACAGCAACTCGGCGCGGCCGGCCCGCAACAGCGAACGGCCGTACCACAGCCCGGCGAACAACAGGATGGCGACGAGGACCGCATAGGGCATCCAACCCGGCAGCAACAGGCCTTTGGCATAGAGGATGGTGCCGATGGAGCCGTTCTCGAACTCCATCGGGTGGTGGTGGCCCAGGTTGGCGAGTCCTTCGATCGTTTCCGGATAGACGAAAGCATCGGGTGCCATGGAAGGCGGCTCACCCCGGCCGATCAGGCCGCTCCAGATGGTCATGGCGTCGCGGTACTCCACCCAGGCGCGCAGGCCGTTGGGCAGCAAGGCGAACAGGCCGACCATGCCCGCGATGGTCCCCGCCGCACCGGCCGCCATGCGCCAGGTGAGCCGCAACACCAGCGGCAGCAGCATCACGGCGTAGGTGGGCTTGAACAGGACGAGCAGCGTGCAAAGCACACCCGCCATGCCCATGCGGTTCTGGGCCAGCGCGGAGAACAGCGCCGCGATGAGGAAGGTGAAGATGACATAGACCTGCCCGCGCTCCACATGCAGGTGCCAGGAGGTGCTTGCCAGCAGCACGAAGGCGATCGCGGTGGTGGCGATGACGGTATCGCGGCCCGGCATGGCGAAGGCCCGGTGCGCGAGGATGATCGCGAGCAGCAGCAGACCGTACTGCACGAAGAGCCAGACGAGGCGCGCCTGCCTGAAGGACAGCGCACCCAGAGGCGCCATCACCAAGGCTTGGAAGGGTGTGCCCGTATAGCGTGTCATCTCCGCCCCGGGCGGCACCATGGGATCGGCGAAGCGCTCCGGTTCGCCGGGGCGCCAGGGATCGAAGTAGAGCGAACGGCCTTCCACGATGCTGCGCGCCCCCACCACCTTGTCGCGCAGGTCCACCCCGCCATACTTCAAGGTGAGGTGCAGATCGATGGCAAGGCTGAAGAGCAGCGCGACACCAAGGCCTTGGAACAGGATCCTGGTCACGTCAGGCTTCGTGGTGGGCATGTGGCGGATGCTGCGCCGGGCAAGATAGCGCACGTCCTTGGCCTGCCTGGCTGCCTATCATTGCATGACCATGCGACTAGCCCTCGCCATTCCGCTGCTTCCGCTCTTCGCGGCAGCACAGCCGCTGGCGCCCACGTTGCTGAGCACGCTGGGTCCTGCGGTCCCGGAATCCAGTGGCTTGATCGTGGTGGACGGCGCGCTCTGGACCCACAACGACAGTTGGAACGAAGCGAAGCTGTACCAAGTGGAACCCGCCACCGGTGCGGTGGTGCGCGAAGTAACGCTCACCAACACCTCCAACATCGACTGGGAGGCCGTGACACACGATGGGGAATGGGTGTACGTGGGCGACTTCGGCAACAACCTGGGGAACCGCACCGACCTGCGCATCTTCCGTTTCCCGCTGTCGCAACTGATCGATCCCGGTGTCACCAGCATATTGGTGGACACGATCCGTTTCGCCTACGCGGACCAGACCGACTTCACCCCGGCCAACCAGGCCAACAACTGGGATCTCGAGGCCTTCATCGCCAAGGACGACAGCCTGTTCCTATTCACCAAGCGGTGGCTTGATGCGCGAACGAAACTATACGCC
Organism: Flavobacteriales bacterium; assembly: GCA_026129465.1. Taxonomy (NCBI): domain Bacteria; kingdom Pseudomonadati; phylum Bacteroidota; class Flavobacteriia; order Flavobacteriales; species Flavobacteriales bacterium. The sequence goes on along the minus strand of JAHCIA010000001.1, from coordinate 2,881,909 downwards.
CTGCCCGCGATCCCCGGCGACCACCTGGCCGCACCACGCACGATCCTCGACACCCAGGGGCTGGTCACCGATGCCAGTTACGACCCGGTCCAGGGCCGCGTGGTGCTGCTCGGCTACACGAACATCCTGATGCCCTTCGTGTGGCGCTTGTCGGACTACTCCGGCAACGGGTTCTTCCAGGGCCAGGCGATCCGGCACGACGTGGCACTGCCCTTCACGCAAACGGAAGGTGTGGCCTGGCATGCGCCGGATTCGGTCTACATCAGCAGCGAGAGCGGTTTCGGCGGACCGGCCCGGTTGTGGTCGCTGAAACTGGACAGCACCGTGGGCATGCGCGGGACAGCGGCGGAAGCGCCATGGCGGCTCTCGCCCAACCCGGCCTCGGACCTTGTGCGGATCCTGGGACTGGAGCACGCTGCGACCGTCCGCTTGTACGATGCGCGCGGGATCATGCTGGAAGCGATCACCTCCGGACCCGGAGGGGCCATCGCCGTGGGCCACCTGGAACCGGGACCCTACCAGATGGAAGTGCGCTCCCAAGATCACCAGGCCCTGCTTCGGCTGATGATCGCCCGTTGAGCTCATCTGACGCGACCATGACGCATGCGGGAACGCATGCCCCGCTGAAAGGGCAACGCATGGAGTAAATGTTAACTTTCCATCACATTCACCAAAACCCTCATCCTCATGATCAAACACCTACACCTGATCCTCGCGCTCGCACTCCCGATCATCGCCACACCCCAGGTGGTGTTGATATCGGAGGATTTCGACGCCTACAACAACGGCCAGATGCTGGTGGCCACCTTGGGGCTTCCCTGGGCCACCTGGTCAGGCAGCATGGCGGAGGATGTTCCGCTGAGCAATGAACAGGCCGCTTCCGGTACCATCAGTGCGCGGTTCAATTCCACCTCGGCGAACGGTGGTCCCGGCGACATCATCCTGCGCCTCGGCGACCGCACTTCCGGCAGCTATGTCCTCTCGTGGAACATGTACATCCCCCAGGGATTCGGTGGCTATTTCAACCTGCAGCATCAGGAGATGGTCTCCACCGGCAGCTGGGCCGTGGACGTGACCTTCCGCGCGAACGGTGGCATCCAGTACACCTCCAACGTGACGGCCATGCTGGTGCAGTACCCGCAGGACCAGTGGTTCAATGTCACCATCGGGATCGACCTGGACACCTACCAGGCCGGCATGGCGATCAATGGCAACCCGGCGGCCATGTGGCAGACCAACGTGCAGTCCAACGGCGCAGCAGGTCCCAACCAGCTCGGCGGGGTCAACTTCTATCCCTACGCCGGTGGTGACCAGACGCGCTACTACATCGATGATGTCACTTTCGTGGACATGACCACCGTTGGCATGGGTGAAATGGATGCGCCAGTGGTGAACCTCTACCCGAATCCCACGGTAGGTCCCATCACGGTGACCGCAACGGGTGCCGCGCCACACAACACGCTCGCGATCCATGATGTGACCGGCCGCGAAGTGCTTGCGCCGCGGCAATTCCTGATGCCGGGCCAGGAGGCGCGCGCGGAGATCGATCTCTCCGGCATGCCGGCCGGCCTCTACTTCGTGCGCATCGCAGGGCAGGACATGGGGTCCGTACATCCCGTGATCAAGCAGTGATCCACACCGGGATCGCAGACGACGGCCCGCATCGCAGGATGCGGGCCGTTCCGCTTCAAGCGGCCGGTGACCCTGTGCTCACATCGTCCCTTTCAGCATCCGGTTCCAGTACAGCCAGGGCAGCATGTACTTCTTCAACACCCACATGCTCCACAGCGGCTTGCCCGTGTCAAAGAGCTTGCTCAATAAAGGGTCGCTGTCGCGCACGTTGTCGTACTTGAACTCGGCCAGGAGCATCTTGCCGTAGCCGGTCACCAGCGGGCAACTGCTGTAGCCCTCGTACTTCACAGGGGACAGCTTGCCGTCCTTGATGCGTTGCAGGATGTTGGCCACCACCACCGGTGCCTGTTTGCGGATGGCCGCTCCGGTCTTGGCGGTGGGCAGGGCGGCGCTGTCGCCCAGGCCGAAGATGTTCGCATAGCGCTTGTGCTGCAGGGTGTTGATGTCCACTTCCAGCCAGCCCTTGTTCGGGCCATCGGCATAGGCCAGCGGGGAGTGGCGCACGAAGTCCGGTGCGCTTTGTGGCGGGGCCAGGTGCAGCATGTCGTACTTCATCACGATGGTGCTCTCGCCCTCGATCCTCTCCGGCAAGCCTTGCTCCTCGGCGATCGTGCAGTGGTTGTCCCCCGGCTTGCTCCACTTGAAGTGGATCTCCCGCTTCACCGGATCGATCTTCACGGGGTTGTAGAAGGCCTTGAAGATGATCTCCTTCTTGCGGATCACGTCCTCCAGCGCGGCGCGGAAGGGCTGCACACCGAAGATCACCGAGCCGGGCGTGGCGAATACGAGCTTGGTCTTGTCGCGCACGCCGCTTTTGCGGAAGAACTCATCGGCCAGATAGACCGCCTTCTGGGGTGCGCCGCCGCATCGGATGGGCGTACTGGGCTGGGTGAAGACCGCCACGCCACCCTTGAAGTTCTTCATCACGCGGTGGGTCTTCTCCGGGTCGAGGTAGTTGCTGCACACGAATTCGGTCTGGAGCGCTTCGCGCAGGCCGGGCAGGTCGTCGATATTCATCTGGATGCCCGATGCCACGATCAGGTGCCCGTAGGTATAGACGTTGCCCTCCTTGGTGCGCACGGTGTTGGCCTCCGGCTCGAAGGTGGCCGCGTACTCCTTGAGGTGGTCCACGCCGGGCGGGATCACGCTGGCCTCGTCGCGGCGCGTGGCCTTCATGTCGAAGGTGCCTGCCGCCACCAGCGTCCAGGCCGGTTGGTACCAGTGGTCCTTCGCGGGGTCCATCACCGCGATGCGGAGCTTCTTGTCCTTGCGGCGCAGTTGCGCGGCGGTCATGATGCCACCGGTGCCGCCACCGATGATGAGGATGTCGTAGTGCGGTAGTGCCATGATCGCGTGGATAGTTGGGTCAAAGCTCCACGTTCCACAGGCCAACGACAGTGACGGACGTCACCCTGCAAGGGCCGACCAAGCATGCAGCAGCCGTGGCAGCCGGGAAAGCAGCGCTTGGTGCTTCGTCTCCGAGACCGCTCCCTTGCTGCCCATGATGGCCACGAGCCGCTTCCGCTCACCTGCTGACCACCTCTCAAGATCGGGCACCATGTCCAGTGGTAGCGCCCACAGATACAAGGCGGCGCGCTGCTGCGATGACCATTCCGCCAGATCGCCCAGCGGCAATACCCGCCCCAGTCGCTCCAAAGCATGGCGCATGGCCAGTGCGCGATCACCCGCATACCGCTCCACCACATGCTGTTGCATGGCCTTGGTGAGTGCCGCCGTATCGGTGATGGGTGTATCATGCTCCGCGATGACCAGTTCCAGTCCGTGCTCCACCAGCTCCTTCAGCAGCTTCAGCGGCACGTGGTGATCCTTGCGGGTGGATAGCTTCTTGAACTCCCGCTCCGCCGTGCGTTGGTGCGCCTTGGTCACCGGCCTGAAACCCATGCGGTAGTAGAACCAGTACGCGCCGCTCTTCAGTCCATCCGGATTGTTGTGCCCCAGTTGGTAGTCCTCCGCCTCGAAACGGGCCACCCCGAAGCGTTGGCGGTAGAGGCGCAGCAGTTGCGCGAAGAACCAGGCGCTCTCGCCACCCCGCAGGGCGGGGAACACGTTGATGCCCACCTTGCTCCTGCCGGGGAAGATCCACGCGCCACCGTAGGCCATGGGCACACCGTTGCGGAAAGCCATGAAGCCCACGTAGCTGTCGAAGGGCAGCCGGTGCTCCACATCGAGATGGAAGAGCGCGATGCGCAGACCACGGCCCATGTCGAAGAACTCCACCGCTCCGGCGAATGTCACCGGGTCGGTCTCGCGGTGCAGGGTGGCGAGCACGGTGCGGGCGGTACCGATCAATGCCTTCCGTTGGGCGGCCGACAAGCTTACCGGGCCTTCGACGGGCTCATCCACCACCGCATGCAGGTCAACGCCGCGCTGCAACCCGGTGGACAGGTAGTGCGGCGCTGCGACCGGGCATCGCGCGAAGGTCATCCCACAGCCGGATGCGCCTTCCACCTTCACATACACCTGCATGCGCGCCCACAGGTGTTCGCGCGTACGATCGTCCACACGCAGCTTGTCGAGTCCATCGACCAATCGCCACAGTTGCACCGCAGGCGAAGGACCGAAGGTGCGGTCGAGCAGTCCATGCACGTCCACCGCGGGTTGGTCCACGGTCTCCATTTCGGCCTGTGGCAGCAGCAGGCGCAGCAGCTCGACGAACTCATCCATGGGGGCTTCCACGGACAAGAGCTCCATGCGATCGCCCCAGCGTTCCAGCATCCAGCGCGTAAGCCGATGGGTGAAGGTGCTTTGCAGCGGTGTACCCTCCAGACCTGAGTTGCTCAAGTTGTGGCGGTGGCGTGTACCGCGCCGCAACATGTCGCGGGCGATGACGGCCACGCGATCCAACGCAGTGGTCACGGCATCATACTCGGCGGCATCGATCGGATGGGCCAGCAGGAAGAGCAGCAGATCGTGCCACTCCTTGAGGGCCTTGGGGGTGCGGATGGGGCGGTCGAGCGCGGCGAGCAGCATGGTCCAGCGCTCCTGCCCATGCGTTCGCGCCACGCTCCGGCGCAGTTGAAGGACTTCCTCGGTGCGCAGGTCCAACATGCCGCAAGATGTGCAAGCCGCCTCGATCGATCGTTGAGCAGGGTCACAATAACAGAAAGGCCCACCCCTTCCGGAGCAGGCCTTTCCGCTTTCCTTGCGGTCTCCCGCGCTTATCCCTGCTTGGCGAGCTGCACTTCGGCCAGGATGCGCACCTCGTCGCTCACCAGCACGCCGCCGGCCTCCAGGGCCGCGTTCCAGTTGAGGCCCCACTGCTTGCGGTCGATCTTGCCGCTCAGGTTCAGGCCGGCCTTGGTGTTGCCGTAGGGGTCCTTCATCGTGCCGCTCCATTCCACGTTCAGTGTCACGGGCTTGGTCACGTCCTTGATGGTGAGGTCGCCGGTCACCTTCCAGCTGTCGCCGGAGCCTTCCACCTTGGTGCTCTTGAAACTGAGCTTCCCGTACTTCTCGCTGTCGAAGAAGTCACCGCTGCGCAGGTGCGCGTCGCGCTTCTCGTCGTTGGTGAAGATGCTGGCGGTGCTGGCCCAGAAGCTCACCTGGGCGTTGGTCAGGTCATCGCCTTCCAGCTCGGCCTCGGCGCCGAATTCCTTGAAGCTTCCGGTGACCGTGCTGATCATCAGGTGCTTCACCTTGAATTGGATCTCGGAGTGGCTGGGGTCGATGGCCCATTGGGTGGTCGTTGCAGTTGCTGTTTCCATGGTTGTTGAGGTTGTCAGTTGAAGAGTTTGAGGGTGCGAGAGTGTCAGGGTGCGAGGGAGTCAGAGGCTTGGCGACGGGGGCATACACCCTCGCACTCTGACACCCTTGCACCCTTCCACATCAAGAAAGTTCCATCGGCACATCCTGCAGCAGGATCTCCGCGCCCTTGGGGCCCACCTCGATGTTCAGCGCATCGGTGTCCCACACGCCCAGCGCATCGCGCTTGCCGAGCTGCTGGCCGTTGATGGTGGCGCTGCCCTCGATCACGAAGGCGTATACGCCGTTGCCTTTGCGCTTCACGTTGTAGGTGTTCTTCTTCCCCGCATCGAACTTGCCGATGTGGAACCAGGCGTCCTGGTGGATCCACACACCGGCGTCATCCGGGTCAGGGCTCAGCACCTGCTGCCACTTGTTGATGCGGTCCTTGGGGTCCAGCGTCATCTGCTGGTAGCGGGGCGTCACCTGGCGCTTCTTGGGGAAGAGCCAGATCTGCAGCGTGTTCGCATCCTTGTCGTTGTAGGGGTTGAACTCGCTGTGCAGGATGCCCGTGCCGGCGCTCATCACCTGCACATCACCGGCGTTGATGATGCTGGTGTTGCCCATGCTGTCCTTGTGCTGCAACGCACCCTTCAGGGGGATCGTGATGATCTCCATGTTGTCGTGCGGGTGCGTGCCGAAGCCCTTGCCCGCGGCGATGATGTCGTCGTTCATCACGCGCAGCACACCGAAGTGCATGCGGGTGGGGTCGTACCAGTTGGCGAAGCTGAAGCTGAAGTTGGCCTTCAGCCAGCCGTGATCGGCGGTGCCGCGCTCGCTGGCGCGGTGCAATACCATGTTGCCCATGCGTACAGGGGGTGTTGGAGGGAGGTGATCGAACCCTACCGGGTCCAGTGGTTTGATCTCGTCGATGTCGCCTGCCTGTCCGGCAGGCAGGTTCTTCATGAGCTGTGCGGCGGCAGCGCCGCTGACCAGCATGCTGGTGCCCAGGAGGCTCTTGCGGAGAAAGTTCTTGCGGTCCATGGGTGCTTCTTGTTGGGTTCGACAGAGGAACGTTGACCCGGGGTCTTGGTTCGTTGACGGGGTAAAGATAGTTTCCATGGAAGATATTTCCAAATGATGGAGCATGTCGACACCCATCCCACCTTGTCCTCTTATTGTCTCAGCCGCTGAACCTCAGCGCCCCGTGAACCCCAGGCCGGTTACCTTTGTTCATTGCCCCAGACCCCTTGCTGCCATGAGTTCCGTCCCCCACTACCCGCTGCTGGAGCGCATCCAGCTGCCGGCCGACCTGCGCGCCCTCCCCGAGGAGCAGCTGCAGCAGGTGTGCACCGAGCTGCGCGATTTCATCATCGACGTGGTGAGCGTGAAGGGCGGCCACTTCGGCGCCAGCCTGGGGGTGGTGGAGCTGACCGTGGCGCTGCACTACGTGTTCAACACGCCCTACGACCAGCTGGTGTGGGACGTGGGGCACCAGGCCTACGGGCACAAGATCCTCACCGGCCGCCGGGAGGTCTTCCACACCAACCGCATCTATAAAGGCCTCAGCGGCTTTCCCAAGCGCAGCGAGAGCGAGTACGACACCTTTGGCGTGGGGCACAGCAGCACCAGCATCGGCGGGGCGCTGGGCATGGCGGTGGCCAGCAAGCTGAAGGGTGAGGAGGACCGCCAGTGCGTGGCGATCATCGGCGATGGTGCGATGACCGCGGGCCAGGCCTTCGAGGCGCTGAACCATGCGGGCGGTGCGGGCACCGACATGCTGGTGATCCTGAACGACAACTGCATGAGCATCGACCCCAACGTGGGGGCGCTGAAGGAGTACCTGACGGACATCGCCACGAGCCACACCTACAACAAGGTGAAGGACGAGGTGTGGAACCTGCTGGGCAAGGTGAGCAAGTTCGGGCCCAACGCGCAGGCCATCGTGCAGAAGGTGGAGAACGCCGTGAAGAGCGCGCTGCTGAAGCAGAGCAACCTGTTCGAGAGCCTCAACTTCCGCTACTTCGGTCCGGTGGACGGCCACGATGTGGACCACTTGGTGAAGGTGCTGCGCGACCTGCGCGACATCCCCGGCCCGAAGATCCTGCACACGATCACCAAGAAGGGCAAGGGCTACGCACCGGCCGAGAACGGCAGCGCCACGGTGTGGCACGCGCCCGGCCTGTTCAATAAGGAGACCGGCGAGATCATCAAGGTGCTGCCCAAGAGCCCGCAGCCGCCGAAGTACCAGGATGTGTTCGGCCACAGCATCGTGGAGCTGGCCGAGAAGAACCCGAGGATCGTGGGCGTGACACCCGCCATGCCCAGCGGCTGCTCGCTGAACATCATGATGAAGGCCATGCCCGACCGCGCCTTCGACGTGGGCATCGCCGAGCAGCATGCCGTGACCTTCAGTGCCGGCATGGCCACGCAGGGCATGGTGCCCTTCTGCAACATCTACAGCAGCTTCATGCAGCGGGCCTACGACCAGGTGGTGCATGATGTGGCCCTGCAGAACCTGCACGTGGTGTTCTGCCTGGACCGCGGCGGCCTGGCCGGTGCCGATGGTCCTACGCACCACGGCAACTTCGACTTCGCCTACTTCCGTTGCATCCCCAACATGGTGGTGAGCGCGCCGATGAACGAGGAGGAGCTGCGCGACCTGATGTACACCGCGCAGCTGCCCGGCAACGGCCCCTTCAGCATCCGGTACCCGCGCGGCGAGGGGGTGATGACCGAGTGGAAGACGCCCTTCAAAGCGATCAAGGTGGGCACCGGTCGCAAGGTGCGCTCAGGCACCGACATCGCCGTGCTGAGCATCGGCCACATCGGCAACTACGCCGCCAAGGGCATCGACCGCCTGGAGGCCGATGGCTACAGCGTGGCGCACTACGACATGCGCTTCGTGAAGCCGATCGACGAGATGCTCCTGCACGAGGTCTTCGGCAAGTTCAAACACGTGGTCACCATCGAGGACCACGCCCTGCACGGCGGCATGGGCAGCGCGGTGCTGGAGTTCATGGGCGACCACGGTTACGCCGCCCACGTGAAACGCCTGGCCATCCCGGACAAGTGGATCGAGCACGGCACGCAGCCGGAGTTGTACCGCGAATGTGGTATCGACGACATCGCGGTCGTGGAAGCAGCAGTGGAAATGCTCGGGCGGAAGGATACCGGAAAGGTGGTGCGGGTTGGTGCCTGACGCGGATCAACGTTGGCCGTTGCCGGGAGCCTGCCTGCCGTAGGCAGGTGCTGGATCGATGATGTGGCGGTGGAGGAGGCGGTGAAGGAGATGTTGTCCGCCTCCGCTGTGGGAACTGGTCGAACGATGGGAAAGCGTGGATGAAAATATCTACTTCAGGCTTTAAGTGAAGTATTCACCTCTATGGCGAACCCAATCTGAGCAAATCATTCAACCCATATGCTATGCAACATGGCTTTCGATCCATTAGATTTATTCTCAAAACAAATAGAGCCTTTTTGATGGAATGATATGACCGCCGGTATCTGGTGATTTACTAATTCTCCATTCTCAAGCTTAAAATGTATTCGACCATGGAACGCTCTATTCATGTTCGATTCGTGGTCTGAGATCAGATATGATTCACCATCTAGGCTGATGACATAGGTGTTGCCTCCGCCGTACCATAGTCCTACAAAATCCTTCGGTTCTGGGTCGCACCCACTCAAGAGAGCCACCAACATGAATGTGGCCTGGATCATACTTTGTTGCAATTTTCTCATTTGTTCTTCCGCCCAAAGGCGTTATTCGTTCAACGTAAAGTCGATCGTCCACTCCATCTGAACGTCGACGGCACCTTCGCTCATAAAGCCAGGTGACCAAGCAGGCATTTCACGGATCAGTCGCATTGCCTCTGCATCCAAGCCCGGCGAAACACTTCGACTGCACCGAACGTCCTTGACACGACCATCCTTGCCTACCACGAATGACACTCGCACCTTTCCGGTCCTTCCTTCAGCCCGATCCTGTGCCGGATACCGCTTATTCTCCCGAATGTATCGATCCAATCCAGTTCGTCCACCCGGGAATGCGGGTTCTATATCCACGTCATTCTTTTGGTAGACCTTGCTGGTCGGTCGAACCGGTTTCTCGACTGGCGCCTTGGGCTGTTGCTCCACTACTATTTTTTCTGAAGTTTTCACGGGAGGGTCATTCTTGACCGGCTCGGGCACTGCTTCCGGCTCTGGCGGTTCGACAGGATCATCCATTCCCTCCAGCTCCCAAGCGATTGCCCCTTCCGCGTTGGGGTCCTGTCCATCCAACAGTGTCCTCCTGATCTTCAACGACCAAATAGACCCATCCGGTGGCATACTGGCAAGTGGATAACCACTGATCACCGGGCGTTCACAGTAAAACGCCATCCGCTTCCACGACCCGTTCTCTTGCTCCACTTCGAACCAAGCAAAACAAGGTGGCGATGCGCAGCGGTAGGAACTGAACTTCCCCCGCAGTGTATCACGCACCAGTTGTAGACTGTCACGCATGGCCAAATTCCGATCACGACGTTGTCGGCCGTAAACCCTGTCCCTCACCGATTCCAATGGCAACGCATGGAGCGGTTGGTTCTGCATCAGCAGCACCAAGCTATCCGGATGGTAACTCACGGTCAACTGATCTCCCCGTGTTTTGGAACGATATTGTATAAAACCAGGAATCGCAATGCTCTTGTGATGCATTCCGAATCTCGACGACCAGTGTGTGCCCAGCCATGAGATGGCATGCTCAACAGTGATCTGCCCATACTTGTCTGCTTGGAATCGCGCCTGATCGACGGTAATGACGTTCACTGTGTCATAGTTTTCGCCCTGTCGCACCGCGAATGCCTTCTGCTGGTATTCCTTGAACAAGTCTCGAACCGCCCGTTCCTCCTCCGCGCTTAGATCGTGGCGTTTCCAGCCTTCTTGCCAAGTACTCCAAACGGGAAAGACCAGGAACAGTAACAGCAAGATCACGGTGGTCGCGATACCACTTTGCTTAGACCATTCCTTGGTCGGCGTGCGGAATAGTTCGGTCAAAGACAAAGCAACGGCTACCAAGCCTATGAGGAACAAAGGAAGAAGAAGCTTGAATCCCGCCGTATGGAAATGGCCGACCAAGCTCTCGGTATCTCCCCTGGCGATCACACCTGTGAGCAACCCCAGCGCCAACAGCGTTATGAACGCCACCATCACAGAAGCACCAGGCCACCATCGCTTAAGACCTACGGAACCCAGCATGACAATAGCGGGTAACAATGGCCATGCCTTGTACAATGGGGTGGCCACGATCAGATAAGCGAGGCTGACGACCCCAGCCATCCGCCAGTCAACATCTTGCGTAGCATAGGTACCTATAGTTGATGGCTGCGAGTGAACGACCGGATCGCCCCCTTGACGGATGGCCCGAACATCATTACCCATGCGGAACCATATCTCCAGATAGTCGGAGATCCACCGCGTGATGAATATGGCCAAGAAGCCGACAATGACCCCTGTCAGTGGATAAAGAAATGGCAGTGAGATGAACGTCCCGATCCAATGCCCCACGAATGGTACGGCCATGATCGCTTGCTGTGCCGGCCAAAGGACAAGGAAGTACGATATGCTGAATAGAGCCACCAGCAGCCCCCACAATTCACCGAGTGTCCGTACCAGATCGGCCACGAGAAGTACAACATGGTATCCCCCTTCGCCATCTCTGCGCGCCCACAACATGGAGCCCCGCAGCCACATCAATCGCCCACCCATGGAGCCATTGATCAGCAACGCCATGGCCATCAAAAGCGAGGTCGCCAAGGTTTGCACGCTCGCTTCGGGCAATTCCTGTTGATGGAGCTGATAAGTCATCGTCACTCCGGTGCCGACCAGAGTCAATGCCATGACCACCCCACCGACGAACAGGAGCAGCGACAGCGCCCTGTAGAACGCGAACCAAGGCTTCAGAAAAAAGCTGCCATCATCAGTGCTGCGCAGCAGCAGGGCCAGACCATTATCGAACCATCGCCACATGCTGTCAGGGTTCTATGTTGACGATCCGGCCCAAGCGCCGTGAATAGACCAGTGTGCGCCACGTTTCCGGGTCACTTTGGAAACGGCAGCCCACGAAGGGTCGTTCCTCGAAAAGGTCACGGAAATCCTGCTGACCGATCGAGAAGGGTAGATCCAGTCGGTCCCGGTTCTCAGAGCGCTCCAGAATTGTAGAGTTCACAGGGTCTCGCACGAATGCTCCTGGAGACAGGGCCATCCGCACCCGCAACAACTCGATCTCAAGATCATTACATCGACTCTCAGCGCCCCCCTCCATGATCGATAGGGGAAGTATTTCCTCCTCGTATCGGTTCTCCCCCGCCGTGGTTATGCGCAGCACATGCCGGTAGCCTCCCCTCTCGTCGAAAGTAAGGACCCTGAATGTGTCCAGATCCACCAGATCGGAGAAGGGCCGTAACATGGTATACACCGAGGTCGCGCCAAAGAATGAAGGCAACTCCTGGATGATGATGGCTCTTTGGGCCGCTGCCTCACGAGCATTGCTGGAAGAGGTTGCGGTAGCACTCTTCTGCGATCTCAACTCCTCCTGCATGGAAACAATGACCGCATGATCTCTGTGGATCCATTCCACGAGCTCATCATCCCGGAATGCCGAAGTGATGATGAATTGGCGGGTACTTAGCATCTCCTTGACCAGACTATCCACCCGGCGTTCGTAGGCATCCATGATGGCCTGCCTGCTACCGATACGGATCGGCGCCAAGGGCTCAATGGGGGCGACCAAGTGTGGTGGGATGCTCGATCGCTGCGGCAGGTCGCCAGTAGAAGGAACAGCCTTAATGGGAGGTGCGGGCGTGTTGGACGGGGTGCCGGTGACCACCGTGGTATTCACACGGCCCAATCCGCGTGGTACTATAGCCTCCGCCTTGTCATCCGAGCCCTTGACGGATCCATGTCCATCAGCGGCATGCCCTGCTGTTCTTCCGCTCTCGCTTACCATCGGCGCAGACACTGCTCCTCCACCTTCCGATTGGCTCTTACTGAAAGAGAAGAATGGTTTGGCGCATTCCATGACCTGGGAGATCCGAGCTCCTGCATCAGCAACCCAGCCCGCATGGAGGTTCGTCGATGTGCCCGTTAAGAGTTCCATAGGATCAACAAGTTGACCTATCAACCCATGTAAAGCTCCGTCTTCAATTTCAAGGTCCACTTCCCGACGATGCCATGCCACGCCGTTCTCGTCGTGTTTGACCAACACCATATCCCGCACTTTGCGGTCCACCCGGACAACACCGCGATTACCCTTCATGGTCAGACCGGTGATCGGCATGGGGGGTGCCTCGCGTGTCATCAATGTAAGCCTTAGCTGGGGCTGTCCGCCAGTACTGCCTGCGGCCAGCAGAAGCTTCACATCCGTTGGAAATGCGCTTGCGGAAGGGATCGGAACGCCGCCCATGGCTCGATAACCAGACTCTTCCAAGGCAGTCACTTCCAATATGACCTCGGGCTCCGTCCAGATGATGTGCAGGCTCCCGGAACTATTGGTCCAGTCCACCGCATATCTGCATGTGCGCGACACTTGTGCGCTAGCTGCACTCGCGAATCCGCAGCCACATGCGACCAAATACCAACCAATCCACCTATGCGCAATCGCCGAAACTGACATGCCGATATAGTGTTCCGAACCGCAACAAGTGGAACTGTCAGAGGAGCCTATTCGCAACGACTATGAGCAGGCCAAACGTTACTATTATCGCGACCACTGCTCCGCCACCACCTTTCTTCCGCACTTGCTGTGGAGCAACCTCCGAGACCTTGGCCTGACGCATGACACCCGCCTCCAGCAGGGGGACATCCGCCTGTTGAGCTGGCCTGAAATTCTTGTAGGTGGCCGGGAATCCAGTGACCGTCACCACAATGCGCCCTCCTTGGGGCTTGGTTTCGAAGACGGGTTCGACCAACACATCAGCGCCTGCCATCTTGACTGCATTGGAGATCGCATCGTTCCTGAGTCCTGCAATATTGGATGCCAACCCGGTCGCTGAAGCACTGATCTTTGTGCCCTGCACATCCAGATCCACGATGACCGGATGATGGATCACACCCGGTCCATAGATGTTGAGACTCTTCGCCGTTTGTGTTGGCAGCAGTTCCGTGCAAGAACCCAAACACAATATCGCAGCCATCGATACGAGGATCGTTCTCATCATGACCTTACTTTTTTCTGTGACGTCCAAAATACTCTTTACCTCCGAATGCGCAAGTCAAGCCCCAGAATTAATCGTGTCGTCGATAGACACAATAAGCCAGAGGATTGAACAACGAGCCACCTTCTACAGTCATCCGATCCGATCACCTCTGAATCACTATCTCGTATGTCCTGACGCCCTTTGCGTGGAGCAAACGCAAGTAATACAACCCAGAGGGTACACCCTCCAGGTTAAGCAGTCCTTCGGAAGAACCCACGATCTGATATGGTGCCTTGACAATTTGACCCATGGAGTTGTACACCGACATCTCGATCTGATCCAATTGAAGATCATTGAATCGGATGATGAAAAAGCCCGGTGATGGATTCGGGAAGATCGACACCCCACTCCAACGGTTATCGTGCCTGCCATGACCAGTTCCAATATCACAGTTGCAATCGTCCGTCCAGTATGAATTCTCTGTGTTCGGATCGTCATCGTCACAAGGAGTACCTATCTGTGCTGGGCCATATGGAACGCCAACACAGTCCGCACAGGTGGAGTTCCAAGAGGGATTGGTAGCGCCACCTACATAGCACACCCCGCAGGCATCGACCTCTGCGTCGCCTCCGGGCTCACCCAGACAATCATCCGCGCAGGGCGCAAGTCCCGTGTCGCCACCCACGCAATCACCGCAGTTGTCGATGAAGGCTGTGCCGCCGAAGTCGCCGTTGCAGTCGGCCACGCAGGGCAACTCCCCAGTGTTGCCCCCAACGCAGTCACCGCAGTTGTCGAGGAAGGCAGTGCCACCGAAGTCGCCGTTGCAGTCGGCCACACAGGGCAACTCCCCAGTGTTGCCCCCAACGCAGTCACCGCAGTTGTCGAGGAAGGCAGTGCCACCGAAGTCGCCGTTGCAGTCGGCCACACAGGGCAACTCACCAGTGTTGCCACCCACGCAAACCCCGCAGTTGTCGAGGAAGGCAGTGCCACCGAAGTCGCCGTTGCAGTCGGCCACACAGGGCAACTCACCTGTGTTGCCACCCACGCAAACCCCGCAGTTGTCGAGGAATGCAGTGCCACCGAAGTCGCCGTTGCAGTCAGCTTCGCAGGCCACGTCGCCGGTGTTTCCACCGACGCAATCACCGCAGTTGTCGAGGAAGGCTGTGCCGCCTGCCTCACCATTGCAGTCGATCATCACTCCAACGCATGCACAGTTCACATCCACCGTATCGTTCCCTGTGGAGGGATCTCCATCATCACAGGCGTCACCGGGACTCATGAAAGGCAGGAACGGGCAGGGGTCCAGATCATTGGGCACATAGCCGTCGGGCTGTTCGCAGGCCAAGACTTGCACCGCCGGATCACCCAGGCCGTCCCCATCCTGATCCGCGTACCAGATGGTGGGCTCCTCTACTTCAATGCTCACGCTCCCAATGGTGGTGCAGATCCCTTCCGTCACGGTATAGACAATGGTCTGTGTGCCCGTTGCCGGATCGAACTGATCACCAGTGACCCCAGTACCGCTCCAAGTCCCGCCCGCCGGATCACCCTCCAACGTTATCGGCCCATCAATGCTACATGCTGGCCCGTAGACTCCAGGGTCCACCTCAGGTGCGGCCACAACTGTTACCAGCAGCGTATCGTATCCGGGACACTGGTTGGCAGCGGTCCTCATACCCGTGAGCGTATAGATACCAGCTGGTTTGCCAGGGCTGAAATAACCAGTAGGCACCGGCGGACCCGGAGGGTTGGGGGTATACAGCACCAGGTCAAAGTCCCCATCCAGATCGGCACCACCATTGAAGGGCGGCAGCAACGTCACGACCAAGGTGTCCGCATTGCTGCATAGCTCGATGTCAGGCCCGAGGTCTATGGCAACACAAGCTTTCAGATCCAGGATCACACCTGCGCTCCCAATACAATCCCCGTTGGCAGCAGAAAAGGTGTAGAGCACTTGGCCAGCAGCCGGACGCATGGCACAAGAGCGATCCACCACACCGCCTGGCCCTGCCAAGCCCGACCAAGTGCCTCCCGGTGGATCGGCGGTATACAGCAGCGGATCGGTGCCGCAGCTATTGGCAATATCGCCCGAGACCAATTCGATCGTAGGCGTACCGAAGACCTCGATCGTGGTCTGGGCCTGTTGCTCACAAGGCTCCAGTATGGTGTAGGTAAGGACGAATGACCCTGGTCCGGGCGGGGTGAAGACGTCACCCACCACACCAGGGCCACTCCATGTTCCACCGGATGGTTGCGCCAGGTCAAGCACGATCGGATCCCCAAATGCGCATAGGGGTCCTTAAGTGCCGGGATCGACAGGAATGGATCCATTCACCTGGATATCCGTGCTCGCGGATCCCGTACACTCGTTCTCGGTCACGGTATAGGTCAGCGTCCAAGTGCCGGTGCCAGCTTCGGTGGGATCGAACTGACCACCGATGACCCCATCGCCACTCCATACGCCCCCGGCTGGTTCACCCAACAGCTCGATCGGCCCGCCATCGCTGCACAATGGTCCGTACTGCCCCGTCAGCACATCAGGCGCGGCCACAACTGCCACCAGCAGCGTGTCGTATCCGGGACACTGGTTCGAAGCCGTCCTTATGCCTGTGAGCGTATAGACACCAGGGAGTTTATCGGGGCTGAAATAACCGGTGGGTAATTGTGGCCCTGGCGGGTTGGGATTATACACCACCAGATCAAAGTCACCCCCCAACCCGGCACCGCCATTGAAGGGCGGCAACAACGTCACGACCAAGGTATCCGCATTGCTGCAGAGCACGATGTCAGGTCCGAGGTCAATAGCAACACATGCCTTTAGATCCAAAATTTCGCCCGTACTCCCTACACAATCACCGTTGGGAGCAGCGTAGGTGTAAAGCACTTGGCCAGCAGCCGGACGATTATCGCAAGAGCGGGGCACCACGCCATCCGGTCCTGCCAAGCCCGACCAAGTGCCACCGGGTGGATATGCCTCGAAGACCAAGGGGTCCGTACCACACCCATTGTTGATATCACCTTCCACAAGCACCGCTACGGGAGCGCCTATGACTTCCATGTCACTCTGGACCTGGATGCAGGATCCCTCGATCGAATAGGTCAGAGTGAACGCGCCTACCCCTGGCGGAATGAAAACATTGTTGGTCACCCCCGGACCACTCCAAATACCTGTGGAAGGTGAGGCGTGCATATCCAATGGATAGGCTCCTCCTGAAACACACAGGATCGGGAACGGAACCAACTCCACCCCTTCACTTGTGGTGGGGATCACGACGATATCCGCCTGGGCCGACACTGGGCAGGGAGCAGCTGCCTGATAGGTCAAAGTGAACGTCCCCACACCCGCGTTAGCAGGATGAAACTCCAACCCACTGGCGCCTGGTCCACTCCACACCCCGCCCCCAGGTGATCCATTGGTTAATATGAAAGGCCCAGTGGTCTCACACACCGGATCGAATGGTGCGATGCTCACGCTTCCAGGGTCTGCCACCTCAGGCATCTCATTGGGGTACCACATCAGCATCGCATTCCAGAGGTTCAGGTGGATAATGTCCTCACGGCCATCACCATTCAAGTCCGCAGAAGCCAACATGCCAAAGGCCGATATACCTGCGATCAGAATATCCGGACTGGGCCTGATGAAGTCTCCAACGTCCAGGTCGAAGAATGACCAGAACAGGTGGCCCGCTATTCCTTGATAATGGATGATCGATACACCCAGCCCACAACCTAGACGAAGCGCATGGCCAAAATGGTTCACTGCGCCGTCCGGTGCGATGTCGTGCAGCACAAAAGGGACCACCACACCTGGTGCTGACAAATTCTTTCCCCATTGCATAAGCCCAGACTGGCTCATCAGAATGTCCAAGTCCCCATCATCATCAATATCCACAAGCTGAAGCAATGCATCGGGCATGGTCTCCGCGACCTGCACCAGCCCCCAATCCACCGCATCCCCGATATCATTGCGCATCACACGCAAAATGCCATCGCCATCCAGGGTCACCAGATCGGCGTTGCCGTCCAGATCGATATCACCATGCAAAAGCCTGAGTCCGCTTCCCTCCGTGCCGAAGGGAGTGACCATTGCGGGCGCGAAGGCCCCACCCGTGTTGAGGAACACTTGCACGACGGCTTGCCCACCACTATTCAGCGCAAGGGCCACTTCTGGTAGGCCATCGCCATCCAGGTCGGCGCATAGCAGTCGCCCCACAGGCCCGCCAACTGCGGTCACCAGTTGTGGAGGGCCGAAGGTCCCCAGGCCGTCGAGATTCGCGATCCAGAACAGTTGCCCATCGCCATCCGCATAGACCACATCCTGGTCGCTATCGCCATCCACGTCCGCGACCGCAAAATGTGCAACGGCGCCAGCCAGTAGGTTTGGCGCTCCGAAGTTGCCCGCCCCATCCATATTCTCCACCCAGACCAGGCCCGCATTCGTCTTGAAGACCAGATCCAGGTCACCATCGCCATCCAGATCCACGGCCCCGATCCGGCCATGAAGATCATTGGGCACATCAGCTGCTATCTCGATGCCTGCGCCGAACTGGGCTTGGCAAGGAAACGCGACTGCGCAAAGAAGTAGAACACTTGTAATGTGTTGTGGTGCGTATCTCATGGTACATCGCGTCATGGCATAGAGAATTATCTCCTCTCGACTTCTGTCCTATTGGCTCGCCTACAAATCGATCCTCACACAGTCACCGCCAATGCGCTCGTTTGAACAATCCTAAGCGCACCGTTCTGCATTACCGCTGTATCACCAACTCCCGCGTGAATACCCCTTCCGGTGTGGTCAAGCGGAGGAAGTACACACCACTGGCTTCTCCTTCGAGATCCAGAACGAAGCGATCGGTGCCGATCACGGTGTACGGTTGCACCACCACACGACCTAAGGCGTCCAAGACCATCAACTCAGCTCCCAATGGTCGGGATGTCTGATTCTCGATCGTGAAGCTCCCTGCGGAAGGGTTGGGATAGATGCGTGGCCTGATTGAAGCTCCGACAATAGGATTGTCTAGATGAGTGGGTGGCCCGAAGTACCTCGTAACCAAAAACTCATTGAGGCCTCCGTTGACCATCCTGCCTACCGTTACAATGCGACCATCCGCCTGTTGAACCAAGGCTGATCCAGATGAGTTAGGAAGAGAAGCGATGCCATTACTTCCGAACGAAATGTCCAAGGCACCAGTGCTGAGGTGACGGACAAGGGCGTGTTGTACTGCGGCTCCATCTGCCACTTGTCCAACGAGGAGAATACGGCCATCACTATCAACGACGACGCGTTGAGCGATATCATCACCGGGACCTTGGTTTAGGGTGACAAATCCATTGGTGCCGAAGGTGATATCCAGAATCCCATTGACACTATAGCGCAGCAAAGCGGCAGCCACATCGTTCCCTATTCTAGTATCCCCGCAGAGCAGGATTTTTCCATCATCCTGAATTGCAAGACCTCGGCCAAAATCATTGCCTGGTGATAGCGAAGTAATCTGACTGCCTCCAGTACCAAAGCTCCCGTCCAAACTGCCATCAGCATTAAGCCGTACTACCGCAAAATCGCGTGCATTGGTATTGCCGGAGTAGCCTCCGAGAAGTATTCTTCCATCCAAGAGTATTTCCATATCAAACACACCAGCCGCCGTATGGCCAAAGTTCAATATCACCTCTCCTCCTGTTCCAAAAGAATTGTCGTATAATCCATTGGGGTTGTATCTGGCAACTATCATTCGCAATGTACCACCTACAGTTGCGCTTCCACCAACCAGTAGTTTACCATCAGGTTGAATGGCTAGCGTAAATCCTGCATCATTCACCGCGGTATTACGTACAACTACTCCATTGGAACCAAATGTATTGTCCAGTGTCCCATTCACATTGTATCGCACTATCGTGATGTTTCCATTGCTATTCGTCGACGATGTTCCCACGAGGACAATCTTGCCATCTGGTTGGATGCCGACTGCACGCGCCTGGTCGTCTCCGCTGATATGGGTCATTACCGTTCCTCCACTCCCGAAAGTAGGGTCAAGTTGTCCGCTAGAAGTGTATCGAGCAGTGCCAAAATCATTCGAGAAGGGGTTCGACGTAATTCCGGCGAAGCCAACGGCAACAATCTTCCCATCATCTTGCAGAGCAACGTCCGAAGCCCAATCACTGACGGGGCCAATACTCGTCGTTACTATTCCATTGGTTCCAAAGGATGGGTCGAGCACCCCACCGGCTTGAGTGAACGCGCACAGTGAAGTGAGCATGGTCAAAAGTGCTGTCATGTACCGCATGTTCGTTTGTTTTGGAAGTTAGGAATAGGCGCACAGGAATCATCTCACACCAAAGTCGAACACCTTCTGCTGAGAGTAAGCACTGGGTGCTGCTCCGGTGTAGACAAAGCAATACTCGCCTGATGGGAGGTTGATCGGGGTCACCTTGTAGATGCCGGGAGCGATGGGGTCGAAGCTGAAGTCCACCGCGTGTTTGGAACTGATGCCGTGCTCGGAAGTGTAGTAATTGGCCGCACCGGTCTCCAGTTCGCGGGCATCTTCCTTGGGGGTGAGTTTTGCCAAGGTGAACTCGTTTGGGCTGGTGGCCGAAACGAATCCGTAGAAGTTGTACAGGTTCTGCTCGAAGGCTGCCTCCTGTTGGTTGAAGTAGAAATAGAACTCCGGCACCCGATCGAATTGGGTGCGCGCGGTGGGTTTGCTGAGGCGCGACACCTGTTTGGTCTTGGCGATGCCATAGCTCATGCGCGTACCCAGATTGCCGCGACTTTTGCTTTGCGCGGTCACATTGGGCAGTAGCTCCACCAAGTTCCCCGATTCGTTGAAATAATAGATGCCTGGCCGGTGGGGCGCAGCAGGGTCATTGGCATCCACGACCTTGTTGTAGGAGCTGCTGTTGCCCGCTTCCACTAGAGGCCATCTCAAAAATAGTTGAGGTGTCCTGAGCCATGAACAACGGGCGTTTGACAACCGAAGAAGGGAGGGTCTTGATCCTTTCACCGTGCATGTCCTCTTTCGATGTCCAAAACGATGGACTGCACGGACGCCCAGTGGGAAGCGGTCAAGGACCTGCTCTCACCTATTCAAGAGAGGACCGAGACGCGTGGCAGGAAGCCACTGGATGCTCGGGAGGTGTTCAATGGGGTATTATGGATCTGCCGGACAGGAGCCAGATGGCAGGATCTTCCACCGCGCTACCCTCCTTACCAGTCGTGCCATCGGTACTTCCAGCGCTGGTGTCAGCAGGGCGTATGGGACAAGGTGCTGTGGGCCTTGGCGCAGGACCTCAAACGAAGAGGGAAGATCGACATCACAGAATGCTTCATCGATGGCACCTTCTCCAGTGCCAAAAAAGGGGGCTCCATATCGGCCCGACTAAGCGAGGTAAAGGCACCAAGATCATGGTCGTCACAGACGCTGCTGGTCTTCCTATCGCCGTACGGACCTTCGGAGCCAGCACCCACGAAGTGAAGCTCGTGACCCAAACGCTGGCCGCGCGTTTCATGGAAGAATTGCCCCAAGTGCTCATCGGCGACAAGGCCTACGATAGCGATCAGCTCGATCGCAAGCTCAAGCGCAGGAAGGTCCGCATGATCGCACCGAACCGCGCAGGGCGTTCAAAATCCCAAGATGGAAGGGAGCTTCGCAGATACAAGCGGAGATGGAAGGTGGAGCGATGCTTCGCCTGGCTCAACAACTTCAGGCGTACTGTGGTCCGCTACGAGTATCACAGCATCAACTTCCTGGGCTTCGTCCAGCTCGCTTGTGCCATGATCCTCATGCGCAAACTATTTTGAGATGGCTTCTACTTTGGCAATGACCGCACTGCTTAGTCCGGCCTTCTTCAGTATAACCAAGGCCTCTGTACTGGTGTCAAAATCGTTCAGGCTGGTCGCGATCTTGCTCAGGATCACTTCCTCGCCCATCCCCAATTCTACCAACTGGACCAAGTCCTTGTTGGTGAGCACCTGCTGCGCCGAGGCCTCCCAGCCGAACGGCAACATGAACAGGATAACGAGAAGGCCAAAGCGTTCTAGAGCCCGAGCCGCAGTAATGAGAGATATAGACATGGTCGTCATGGTTCTAAATGTTGAGTCCAAATCTGATTCGTCGATCGCAAGAGAACCCGCACGCACGAGCGGACGGTGGAAGTCATTGTGTGGATGGTGGATCCTTCCATCTGAACGGCGATCGTGTGATGTGGCCTGGGCATGCATGATCCTATCCTGATCTCAAACCATCTCCAACGAGTCCATCAGCTCCTGTTTCTTCCTTCTGGCCACCGGCACGTGCAGGTTGCTGGAAAGCACCACCTCGCCGCCATCGCCGCGGAGGTACTTGCGGATGTGCTTTAGGCTCACCAGCCAGGAATTGTGTACCCGCATGAAGGCCGTGCCCTGGAGGAGATCCTCGAACTGTTTCATACTGCGCGAGATCACCATGCGTTTGCCATCGCGCAGATGTAGCGTGGTGTAGTTGGAGTCCGATTCGCAGGCGAGGATCTCGTTCACGTGCACGAATTCCAATCCATCCGCCACCGGCACGGCGATCACGCGATCACTTCCGGCGCGATCGATGTTCTTCAATAGCATGTCCATCTGCGCGGGGCGCTCCGCGCTGCGCACGGCCTCCTGGGCTTTGGCCACCGCTTCGCGTAGTTCGGCCGGGTCGATGGGCTTCAGCAGGTAGTCCAGGCAGCTGAAACGGATGGCCTGTAGCATGTAGCCATCGTGGGCCGTGGTGAAGATGACATGGGGACGGGCATCACCCAAGGCCTTCAAGATATCGAAAGAGGTGCGGTCCTTCAGTTCGATGTCGAGGAAGAGCACCTGTGGCTGTGCCCGGCGCACGAGCGCGATGGCGGCTTCCACATCAACGGCGTTGCCCAGCAGATCCACCTCGGGATGCTGCCTGCGCAACAGGCCCTCCAGGTGGGCGAGGGCGCGTGCTTCATCCTCTACGATAACGGCGGTGAGGCTGGGCTTCATGGGTGATCGAACCATTCATGTGGTCACTATGCCGATATCCTTCCACACTGATCACCCATATCGGCTTCGGAGGGCAAAGTAGATCTTTCCGCGAAATATGCAAGTCTCGATCGGTGTCCTAGGTAGGGTGGATCGACCGGCATCATAGATATGATGCATACCATACGCACCATCTGTAATTGCCGGAAAATATTCAAGGGTCGATCAAGCGCCACCCGCCAGCTTCCGGTTGTAGCTGTTCACGGCCGATGCGCTCCAGATCATGCCGATGGGGATGGTCAACAACAGACCGAGGCCTCCGGTGAACAGCACCACCGGAACCGCAATGATGAACATGACCACAGCGCCTGCGATGGTGGCGAAAAGCATGCCCAGCGGGCCGAACAGGAAGGAGAGCAGCAGGGCCAGCCCCATGCTTTTCTGGTTGATCACGATGGTGGTGGTGGGCTTGGTGGTGGTTTCGGTGCTCATCGGAAAGGGGGTATCAATTGGGGCTATCCGGATCATTCCGGTACTGCCAAATTGATGGTGTATCAGGGTTCTGTGAAGCGCCAATGCGTGGACGGCGGAAATGACCGTGCGCACGGTTGTTCTAACCGTCCGTCTGGGCGTAAGGCAAACGCACCTCCACCCGGGTCCCTTGCTCGAGGTCCATGACGACCAGGTCGGCATCCATGCCATGGCGTTGGCCGATCAGGGTCAGCCGCTCGCGCGTGATAGTAGTGCCGAGGGAGGTTCGCCCATGCCTAACGGTGTCATTCTGACACCCATGCTCACGGCCCACGCCATTGTCTTGCACAGCAAAGCGCAGGTACTGATCGTGCCGAGTCACTTTCACTTGGATACGCCCCATGCCCTGCTTGGGTGAGATGCCGTGCCAGATGGCGTTCTCCAACAGGGGCTGGATGACCAACGGCGGCACCAGCACCTGGTCGGGGTCAATGCTTGGGTCCACCTCGATCTGATGCTGGAAGCGGCCGTTCATGCGCTCTTGCTCCAACTCAAGGTAAAGGCGCTGCGCTTCCATCTCTTCCGCCAGGGTGATGTCGTCCTGCCGGCTATGTTCCAGCACCAACCGCATCAGGCGGGTGTACCTGGCCAGAAAGGCCGTGGCCAGCTCCCGCTCGTTCTCCTGGATGTAGCCGTGCAGGCCATGCAGGGCGTTGAACAGGAAGTGGGGGTTCATCTGCGTCCGCAGCAGGCGCATTTGCAAGTGCGCGGCTTGGCGCGCGTGACGCTCTTTCCTGCGTTTGCGGTCCAGCCGGAAAATGGTACCGCCACCAACGGCCAGCACGATCAAACCACCCGCCATGGCCCAGGAACGATCGCGCGCTTGCCTGGACCTCAACTCGGCCACCTGGCGCTCATGTTCAAGTTCCTCCAATTGCGCCTGGTGAGCGAGGCTGTCGGCCAGTTGCTTGTGGTGGAAAACATGCTCCAGTTGCAACCTGAGCACCTGCTTCGCCTGTTCGGCGTTCTTCACACTGTCCTTCATCTGATGGTACAGTTGCAGCATCTCCACGGCCTCCCGCCACCGTCCCTTCCGGACCAGTGCTTCATGCAATGCACCAGCAGCCCGTAGTAGGTCCTTGGGATAACCAGCGACCCTGGCGGTAGCCAGTGCTTTGCCAGCCCACTCGATGGCCGCAGCGTTGTCGGCCAGTTTCAAATGCAACTCTGCAATGCTCGACTGGGTTTGCGATGTGGAAGACTTGTCGTCGGTGCTGAGATCCAGTTCCAGGGCTTGATGGAAGAGGTGCATGGCGGCTGCCAGGTCACCAAGGTCCTTCTTGAAGTGCGCCAATTTGTACTTGGCATTGGCCAGTTCACTGGGGTGGCCTATGCCCTCGGCAAGCCGGACGGCCTCGTTGAAATGGACCGCGGCCTGATCCATGGACCCGCTCTTTTTCAAGAGGTCACCAAGCTGACCATGGACGATCGTCAAACCCACCTGGTCCCCAATTGCAGTATACAGCAACAAGCATTGCTCGAATCGCTCCGTCGCAAGGTCCACGTAACCCTGGCGTTCAAGTAATCCACCGATATTCAATTGGTTGGTGGCCTGCTCGGCCTTCGCGCCGATCATCGTGTTCAGTTCCAGCGCACGGTGGAGGTATTGAAGCGCTTCGACCGTGGCACCGAGATCCATTTGGATGGAGGCTATGTTGTTGAGACACACGGCGAGGCCGCGTACATCACCCAACGCTTCAAACATGACCTCACAGCGTAAAAGATGCTCCATGGCAGGGACCGGCTTGCCCTGTTGGGCCAAGGCCTGCCCGATGTTCAACACACAGCTCGCAACGCCGTGATCGGACCTCAGCCTTTCGAAGTCCGCCAACGCTTGTCCGAAATAGTGCAGCGCACTATCGGGGTGGCCCTGCTCCCTCAGATGGTTGCCCATGTTGATCCGTGCCTTGGCCGCGTTCACTTCATCCCCTTCCCGCTCATAGACCTGTAGCGCAGTGATCAGGCAACGGCGTTGTTCCGGAACATTCCCCAACACCCCGTACACCAACCCCTGGTTGTTCAATGCATCCGCTTCTCTCGTTGCCGGACCGACGCGCTTGTAGATCTCTTCCGCATCGCGGAACAATGTCAATGCGCTGTCAAGTTCGCCGTAGATGAAATGTGAAACGGCCTTGTTGTTCGATGCGAGCGCCTTCAACCGCCGCATGGCCCTTCGCTCCGTGGCTCCCATTCCTGAACGCCGCAACGCACGTTCCACCTCGGTCAATGCCTGAGCTGACAATTCCCAGTTGCGGTCGGGATCCGTCATGTAGATCGCCTCGCCAAGGGCCAGCATGGCGGCGATCCGGGTCGTATCATGCTTGGCGGAGGAGATCACCTGTTCGATGGAATCGATACGGGCGACCTTTTGTGCGAAAAGGGTGGATCCGCCAAGGCAATCAGCACCCAATAGCGCTATGAAGACTATTGGACGAAGAGCTCTCACCATGGATGGCTGGCCCTGTTCGTCAACACCACAATTGGATGCACTAACTTTCCTCAACGCTATCAATGATAGGGACTATCGCCGATACTTTCAGTCGCTTATGATGAACATCATATCGACATGAGTCGAAAGCTGCGCCACCGATCAACTTTCCGATCACAGTGCTGTCGAGTATTAGATATACTGCTTCACTCAAGCGAGCGATCGCTCATTCTGGCTTGTTCGGACCGCATAGAGATGGTTTTGATGGGGTCACAACCGAGCATCGTAACGAGGACGTTGCTTGTCAGTGCTTTGCCCTTATGCGGCATCGGTGTCGGCGCTCAGTCCTTTGTAAAGCTCGCTCCCATCCTGCACGACAGCGTCCCCATCACGCTTGAGTGGGCGTCTGGCTCACATGGCTTTCCGCCGTTGGACGTACACTGTCTATGTATGGTGATCCCGCGCGATATGGAAGGCAAGGTTCTGGTCGAGTTCACCGGCGCCTGCGACAAGGGCTTTGCAAGTTTCTATGCCTATGCAAGGGGCGGACTCTTGCCTGCTTGCTTTACCATGCTGCCCCTGGCAGTGAAAGAGGAAGGGTTGTATTACAGTGGTCGAGAAGTGTGGTATGTCACGCTCCGCAGCCCCCCTGAGAACCATATCTGCTGATGCTACGCCGCCCACGTGAAGCGCCTGGCGATCCCGGACAAGTGGATCGAGCACGGCACGCAGCCGGAATTGTACCGGGAGTGCGGGATCGATGACGTGGCGGTGGAAGAGGCGGTGAAGGAGATGTTGGGGGAGAAGACAGCCACCCGGTTGAAGTCCTTCGGGGCCTGACACGAGGGCTTGCCCCACGTATCTTCGGGGTCCATGCATGCCCCCCGCAAACCCGACCTCCGCTTTGAGACCAAGGCGGAGAGCAACGCCCGGCGAGAGCGGGAGTTCCTGGCCTTGAGCCCATCGGAGCGGCTGCTATCGTTCCTGCGCAGCTTCGACCTTCCGCATGTGGTGAAGGGTTGGGTCGAGGAAAGCAAGGGCAACTTCATCATTCGTCGCCGAAAGGATGCGCTACGAGGATGATGTGCTCGGCTTTCTGCGGTCGGCGCGCGAACTGGGCCTGCGTTACTTGATGGTTGGCGGAGGGGCTGTCAACTTCCACGGCTACCAGCGCAATTCCGCTGATGTGGATCTCTGGATCGAACCAACACCGGAGAACTTCGATCGGCTCAAGCAAGTGCTTGCAAGCATGGGGTATGAGAGCGAACTGCCACCATCGGTGCTGAGCGCCGAGCAGAACGTGTCCATCAAGATCTCTTCCGAGCAGGAATTGGAGTTGATCACCAGCTTCAACCCGGGCTGTTCCTTTGAAGAAGCGTTCGCCCGTGCGGTAGAGGCTTCCATCGCTGGTGAGCCGGTCACTCGGATCCGGGTGCTCGCTTTCGACGACCTGGTCAACAGCAAGATCAAGTCCGCCCGGCCGAAGGACCTGCTGGACGTAGATGAATTGCAGCGAAGGCGGGAAGGAACCGCGTGAGGGTCCCGTCGTTCACCCCCTCCTCACCACCCAAAGCACGGCGCTGATCACCACGCTGATCACGATCATCGTCACGATCGGGAAGTAGAAGCTGAAGCCTTCGCGTTCGATCCGGATATCCCCCGGCAGGCGTCCGAACCAGCGCCACCAGTTGCCCTGGGTGAGCCACGGCCAGAGCAGGCCGATCAGCAGGATCAATAGGCCGAGGAGGATGAGTGCACGGCGCATCGCGTATCCGGGCCCGTTCAGCCCACCGATCCCTCCAGCGACACC
Source organism: Flavobacteriales bacterium (assembly GCA_026129465.1). Lineage (NCBI taxonomy): Bacteria > Pseudomonadati > Bacteroidota > Flavobacteriia > Flavobacteriales > Flavobacteriales bacterium. Next base: position 2,854,664 of record JAHCIA010000001.1, on the reverse strand, counting down.
GCCAACAACTTCTGCGCTTCCACCGCGAATTCCATCGGCAACTGGTTGAGCACCTCTTTGCAGTAGCCGTTCACGATCAGGCTCACGGCCTTCTCCGTCTCGATGCCCCGCTGGTTGAGGTAGAAGATCTGGTCCTCACCGATCTTGCTCGTGGTGGCTTCGTGTTCCACCATCGCGCTCGGGTTCTCGCTTTCGATGTAGGGGAAGGTGTGCGCGCCGCAGCGGTCGCCGAGCAGGAGCGAATCGCACTGGCTGAAGTTGCGTGCGCCCTTGGCGCCCCTGCCGATCTTCACCAGGCCGCGGTAGCTGTTGTTGCTGAGGCCCGCGCTGATGCCCTTGCTCACGATGGTGCTCCTGGTGCCCTTGCCGATGTGGACCATCTTGGTGCCGGTGTCGGCCTGCTGGCGGTTGTTGGTCACGGCCACGCTGTAGAATTCGCCGATGCTGTCATCGCCCTTGAGCACGCAGCTGGGGTACTTCCACGTGATCGCGCTGCCGGTCTCCACCTGCGTCCAGCTGATCTTGCTGCGATCGCCCAGGCAGAGTCCGCGCTTGGTGACGAAGTTGTAGATGCCGCCCTTGCCCTCCTTGTCGCCGGGGTACCAGTTCTGGACGGTGCTGTACTTGATCTCGGCGTCCTTCAGGGCCACCAGTTCCACCACGGCGGCGTGCAGCTGGTGCTCGTCACGGATGGGGGCGGTGCAGCCTTCGAGGTAGCTCACGTACGCGCCCTCATCGGCGATCAGCAATGTGCGCTCGAACTGGCCCGTCATGGCCTCGTTGATGCGGAAGTAGGTGCTCAGCTCCATGGGGCAACGCACGCCCGGCGGGATGTAGCAAAAGCTCCCATCGCTGAATACGGCGCTGTTGAGCGCGGCGAAGTAATTGTCCGTGCGGGGCACCACGCTGCCGAGGTACTTCTTGATCAGTTCGGGGTGCTCATGTACGGCCTCGCTGAACGCGCAGAAGATGATGCCCTTCTGCTTGAGCGTCTCCTTGAAGGTGGTCTTCACGCTCACGCTGTCGAACACCACGTCCACCGCCACGCCCACCAGGCGTTTCTGCTCTTCCAACGAGATGCCCAGCTTCTCGAAGGTCTTCACCAATTCAGGGTCGGCTTCATCCAGGCTGTTGAGCGTGGGCTTCTTCTTGGGCGCGCTGTAGTAATAGGCGTTCTGGTAGTCGATCTTGGGGTAGTGCACGTGGGCCCAATCGGGCTCCTCCATCTTCTGCCACAGGCGGAAGGCCTCCAGGCGCCACTCGAGCATCCAATCGGGCTCGTTCTTCTTGGCGCTGATGAAACGCACGATGTCCTCGTTCAGGCCCTTGGGCGCCTTCTCGCTCTCAATGTCCGTGACGAAACCGTAGGCGTATTCCTTCTCGGTGACCTCGCGGAGGATGTCGTCGGTGTCTTGTGCCATGGCTCAATTGCTGGCCGCAGAGGCGCAGAGACGCAGGGAGGGCGTTCTGCTATTGCGGCGGGCTTTCATTCTGGGTTCTCTGCGTCATAGCGCCTCTGCGGCTTCTTCCTCAAATGCTGAAGCTTTCCCCGCAACCGCAGGTCCGGTTCGCATTGGGGTTCACGAATTGGAAACCCTTGCCGTTGAGGCCACCGCTGAAGTCGAGCGTGGTGCCCAGCAGGTAGAGCAGGCTCTTCTTGTCCACGACGACCTTGACCCCGTTGTCCTCGAAAACCTTGTCGCCGTCCTTCAGCTGATCGTCGAAGTCCAGGTCGTACATCAGGCCGCTGCAACCGCCGCCCTTCACGCCTACACGCACGAAGTGGTCTGACCCGCGGCCTTCCATGCCGAGGAGCTTGGTGACCTCGGCTTTTGCGCTCTCAGAGACTTTGATCATGACACTTTTGTCTTCTACCCTCCCCTTGTTTGGATTGCTTCTAAAGAAGGGGCATCGCAAAGGTAGTCAAGCTGCCAAGGCCCTTGTCATGGGCCAGGCGGACAACGATCGGCGGCACGCATTGTTCCTGTTGGGCAAGATCCAGCCGCCCGCCCGCCAAATGGCCTGATGACCAGGACCCCATGGCGCTGACGGTCAGCATAGCTTTGCACGAAGTTGAACTTGTCCGCTCGCGAATTGTCCTGATCGTGCGGTACCACCTTTCAACCAGGATCATGGGCCCCGTTCAACCCAAGCGCATGTGTTCGCCGGCCCGGGTCGGTTTTCACGTCCTTTTTTTGGTCGCGGCCGGGTTTCCACAGTGGGTCCAAGGCCAGTTGACCCTGGCGGGTTGGACTTTCCCCAACAACCCGGACGATGCCCTGGTGGATGTGGCCGTTCCACAGAACGCCGGCGCCCAGATCGTGGCGATCGGGACGGCGGCACCGGGTTTCACTTTCGTAGGCCATACCACCTTCAGCGCCCATGCGACCGACTGGGATGCTGGCGCGGGGGCCAAATGGTGGCAGATCGAGGTGAACACCACGGGCCACCAAAACCTTTGGATCTCCTCGCGCCAGACAAGCTCCGGCACAGGACCCCGCAACTTCACGCTGCAATACCGGATCGGGGTGGCAGGGGCATGGACCGCGCTGGCCACCGTACCGCCGATCACCACGGCGAACAACTGGAACCAGGGCGTCCTCACGGCGGTGCCATTGCCTGTGGCCTGCGAGAACCAGCCTTCGTTGTTCTTCCGCTGGATCATGACGAACAACACCTCCGTGGGTGGCGGCACCGTCGCTGCGGGTGGTGTTTCCCGCATCGACGACATTTACGTGGCGGCCAACAGCGCGGACCATTTCCGAACGGTGGGTTCCGGTGCCTGGCACGATGCGGGCATTTGGGAGACCTCTCCCACCGGTGCGGCACCGTGGTCGGCCACGCCGTACACCCCATCGCATGTGTCGGCCAGCATCACCATCCGCAACGGGCACACGGCGACGATCAGCCAATACGCCTCCATGGACCAGACCACCGTGGAACAGGGCGGCACGCTCGTGCTGGCCGGCGGTCCGCCCCGCATCGCCGACGGCGCCGGGGTGGACCTGGACGTACAGGGCACCTTGGAGGATGCGTTGAACGGGGCGGCCCCGGGTTCCACCCAATGGGATGCAGGCGCACGTTGGCGACTGGGCACGAGCGGCACGTACATCAAGACCGGATCGAGCAATGCCACGGACTGGCAGGACAACTACTTCGGGGGCATCGCCAGCATGGCGGAAACGGCCACTTGGATCCTGCGGCGCAACAGCGGCCTGATCCCTTCGGCCACGGCCGTGGGCATGATCTACCCCAACCTGGTGATCGAGAACCTCCATACCCTGGCCTTCGCGGTGACCTTCGCCGGGACCACGGGCTTCCCCACGATCCTGGGCGACCTGGATGTGGGCGGCGCGGGCACCAACAGCAGCACCCTGACCTACTCGAACACCAACGCCACGCCCATGTCCGTTTTGGGCGATATGTCCGTGCGGGCCGGCTCCACACTCAGCATCACGGGCACGGGCCTCTCCGTGGAAGGCGACATCCTCTGCCACGGCGGTATCGGCCACGGGGCGGCCAACACGCGGCGCATCACGCTGGCGGGCGGGCAGCAGCAGACGATCAGCGGGTCCGGCGGATTCACGGCCTTCAACCTCACCGTCGCCAAAGCGGCCGGTGACGTGGCCCTGCAGATGCCCCTTACGGTGAACAACAACCTGCAGCTGACCTCCGGGCGGATATTGAACGACGGCGGTGCACCGGCGCTCACGCTGAACACCACCGCCACCGCGACCGGGGGCAGCAACGCCAGCTTCGTCACGGGGAGGATGCGCAAACTGGGCAATGCGGCCTTCACTTTCCCGGTGGGCAAGGGGGCGCTGATGCGACCCATCGGCATGAGCGCCGTGCCCGCGCCTTCGGCCTTGGGACCATCGACCGAGACCTTCACACGCGGTGCGGGGGATTGCGCGGCCGGCTGCGACGCCCACAATTACACCACGGACTTCGGCACATGGACCGTGACCGCCACAGGGGCCAACGGACCGGCCGGCAACCGCTGGTACATCAGCTATTCGGAGTCGGGACCTTTGAACAGTTGTCCACCTTCCCCGGGCACGAACCCCACCCTGCACATCGGTCCGCTGGCCGGAGGCATCTGCCCCACGGTGGATTGCGGCGCCTTTTACGATGATGGCCCGGACAACATCACGGACCTCCGCGCCGAATCGCCGGTGATGGACTTCTCCAACACCACCATCACCAGCTTCGGCTATGCGGCGCGGCGCGGCAACACCGTGGATGCCGATGATGTGGCTTCACTATGGGCCTACGATGGCAGCATATGGGTGCATGTGTTCGACTTCACCAACAACAATTGCTTCAGTGTCGGAGGTGGCCCGCCACCCGCCCTGGCCAATGCGCTGAACAACAACCCCAACGCCCGCATCGGCATTCGCTGGCGGAACAATGGCAATGGCGTGGTCAACAGCAAGTCCTTCGCCATCGACAACATCGCGCTGGGACGAAGTCTGTCCATCGAGTCCTTGGTGGCGGAGTACTTCGACCAGGATCCCGAGCCACCCTACAACGACCTGGTGAACCCACCGCTGGACCACATCAGCAGCTGCGAGTTCTGGCATCTGGACCGGGAGGTGGGCACGCATGCGCGCCAGGTGACCCTGAGTTGGGATGTGAACAGTTGCGGGGTGACCTTCCTGCCCGACCTGAGGGTGGCGCATTTCGACACGCTCGCCCCGACCCCCTCCTGGTTCGACCGCGGAAATACAGGGACCACGGGCAACATCGCGGCCGGCACGGTCACCTCAGGGCCCAACGACCGCTTCGGTCCCTTCACCCTGGCTTCCATCTCCGGCCAGAACCCCCTGCCCATCACCCTGCTCTCGTTCACGGGCCGCGTTTCAGGCCAGGATGGCCTCCTTCACTGGACCACCGCCAGCGAACAGAACAACGCCTGGTTCGATGTGCTTTCAAGATCAGCCGAACATGTGGAAGACCCGGGCTTCACCACCATAGGCCGCGTGACCGGCATGGGCGATTCATGGTCGCCCGTGGACTACCACTTTGTGGACGACCGGCCGAACAAGCGGGGGATCCATTTCTACCAACTGCGGCAGGTGGACCATGACGGCACCACATCACATTCGCCGATCATCGCTTTGAACTATGACATGCAGGGACTCTCCGATCCCCGCGTCTGGCCCAACCCCTTCCAGCACGATGCCCTGGTCCAGCTGGATGTGCCCTTCAGCGGAATGCTCCATGTGCGCGCGCTGAACACCTTGGGGCGATCCGTGGCGCATGCCACATTTGGCGTGGACAAGGGTACGTTCACCTTCACACTCGGCGATCTGCTGCCTGCTGAGGCAGGTGTGTACCTGCTCCAACTCGACATCGGGGACCACCGTGCGGCTGTGCGTGTGGTGCGCCATTGAAGCCGTTCCGCGCCTGTAGCTTCGCTGCCCCGCGCATCGATCGGGATGCGACGGCCCGAACCATGCCCGACACTCCTTCCCGCACCGAGCTCTCCGCCCTGGGCGAATTCGGCCTCATCGAACGCCTCGCCTCGCGTATCCAGCTGCAGCACACCTCCTCAGTGAAGGGCATCGGCGATGATGCGGCCGTGATCGACGCCCAGGGTCTGCACCAGGTGGTCACCACCGACATGCTGGTGGAGGGGGTCCATTTCGACCTCAGCTATGCGCCTTTGAAGCATTTGGGCTACAAGGCCATCGTGGTGAACCTCAGCGATGTCTACGCCATGAATGCCACTCCCCGGCAGGTGACCGTGGCGTTGGCCCTCAGCAACCGTTTCCCCGTGGAGGCCGTGGATGAGCTGTATGCGGGCATGCTGCTGGCCTGCGAGAAATATGGTGTGGACCTGGTAGGCGGCGACACATGCAGCAGCCGCAGCGGGCTTGTCATCGCCGTCACGGCCATCGGGGCGGCACGGCCGGAGGACATCGTGTACCGCAGTGGAGCGCGGGACCATGACCTGTTGGTGGTGAGCGGCGACCTGGGCGGCGCTTACATGGGCCTGCAAATTCTGGAGCGCGAAAAAGCTGTTTTCACCGAGACCGGTGCCCAGCCCGACCTTGCCGGACACGACTACATCCTGGAGCGGCAACTCAAGCCTGAGGCGCGGCGCGACATCATCGATCTGCTGAAACAATTGAACGTCAGGCCCACGTCGATGATCGACATCAGCGATGGACTGGCCAGCGAGGCCATCCATCTTGCCCGTGGCTCGGGCCTGGGCGTGCGCCTCTACGATGAAAAGCTGCCGATCGATCCATCCACCCACGGCACCGCACTCGACTTCAACCTGGACCCCACCACTTGCGCGTTGAACGGAGGCGAGGACTATGAACTGCTCTTCACCATCGCACAGGCGGACTTCGACAAGCTCAAGGGCAACCCGAACCTGACCGTGGTGGGGCACATGACCGACAAGGCCAGCGGCTACCGCCTGGTGGACAAGCAGGGCAGTGAGCACGAGTTGACCGCGCAGGGCTGGGATGCCTTCCTGAAGCGCGACTAGGCGGCACGACCCACCCGGCGGGCCCTTTCGCGCACCACCTCCGCGAAGGCCCTCCCTTCCAGCCTGGCCACCGCCCAGGCGATGGGGTCCAGATGGTCGAATGCCGCATGCTCCTGCGGATCGCCTTCCAGGGCGCGCACTTTACCGAGGAATGCTCCGATCGCCCGATCGATGGTGGCACCATCACCCCCTTTGAGCAACTGACGGACAAGCTCCAGGTAGACCGGCTCGAAACGATGCGTGCGGGAACGTGCCCGCAACATGCGCTCGGTGTTCCGCAACGCATAGGCCAGCAGGTCCGTTCTTCCGGCCTCATACAACGCGAGCAGATCGAGCAGGCGCGCGAAGCTGACGATCTCCGCGCTCTCGTCGATCCGCACATCATTGAGCAACCTGTGCAGCCACTTCACGGCTTGATCGGGGTGGCCTGCCGCGAAATGGGCGAAGGCCACCTGGTAGAGGAACGCCCCCCTGCGCACGGGTCCCATCCGGCCCGCATGCCGCCGCAGACCTTTCTCGATCGAAGGCACCAGGTCCAGAGCGCGACCGAACTCGCCGCTTCGCATCAGCAGCGACAATTCGAGGCTGTTGGTGCTGATGAACAGCTTCGTCTCCAGGTCCTCCGTCTCCGGCATGGCCCAGGTGGCCGGCAGCGTGCGGAATTCCTGGAGCAGCTGGCCGGCCTCGTCGGTCCTGCCCAAGCTGTCGCAGACATGGACCAGATTGCTCATCACCCCGATCACGAGCGAGGGGTCGTCCATGAACTTCTCCTTCTCGGCCCGCAGCAATTCCAGGTTGGCGAACAGATGCGCATGGCACGTGTTCAGATCGCCTAGTGCGAAGGCCGCCGCGCCCAGGATATGAAGGCGGAGGAACCGCGCGTGCGCGGAGCGCAGCGGCGTAGCAATGTCGAGCAGGGGGTGGTCAAGCGCTTCATCCAAGGCCGCCCGCATGGCCATGTCGCGCGCGCGTCCTTCACGATAGAGCAGCAGGAAGACCCTGCTCTTCAGGTCCCATAGTGTGTCCAATTCGGCCTGCTCCGCCAGCAGTTCCGCACTGCCCGTGGCAAGCCGCTCCACATCCGACAGGCGTGCTTTGCCGTAGTTGCCCTGCTCCAACAATTTGCGTTCCCTGTCCTGCAGGGCCAGCAGGATCGCGCGCCGGTCGTGCTGCCTGGCGAGGCGCCGGGTGCCTTGCAGCAATTTGGCCGCATCCTCGTAAAGCGCACGCTCATGCAGCAGGTCCACCTGGCGCAGCATGCCGTGCAGCCTGGCGTCCACCGAACCGTCGGCATGGTAAGCCTCAAGGCAGCGCAGTATCGATGCGTAGAGCCGGCGCTTGGTGATGGCGAAATGATGGCTGAAGGCCTGGTCCCTGAAACGCTCAAGCAAGGCGGCCTCATCGTACACCTCCATCGCCGCGATGGCGTCGAACAACTCATGCTGGCCGGTGCCCTGACCGTGGCGGCCCGTATGCACCTTGAAGTAGCGCTTCTCGGTGCTCGTCATCGACCGCACCAGTCGATGCACATGGTCGTGGGCCTTGTTCGGCATGCCGTGGCATGTGCCGGCCTTGATGCCGGATGCAGAGGGAAACTACGAGGCATGCGACATCGGTCGGTATGGTCAACGGGCAACGGCATGCACCGCGGAGGAAGCGGGGGCGATGCATCCCAAAGAAAAACGCCCGGCATGCCGGGCGTTCCTTGAAAGAGGCGGACCAAGGGGGTCAGTTCGGCCTCTTCTTGCGGTTGCGTTCGCTGTCCCCGAGATCGTCGCCGTCATCGCTGATGTCCGTGCCCTCGCCATTGCCTTCATCGGTGCTGGCACCTGAAGAAGTGGCTCCCTGGCCTTCACCGCCGGCTTTCGCCACCGCAGCATCATCAGCATAAGTGCAGGGCTCCACCAGCGGTTCTTTGCCACAGGCGGACAAGGCCAATACCAAGGCCACCGCCATCAGCGCGGGAAGGATCTCCAATGTTCTGAGGAGCCGCATCATGTTCCAAATATAGGCTGGCCCTGGCCCTTTCGCAAACCCTGCTTGCCTTCAGCAGGGCCATGGCCCATGGGGAGGTCGATCACGACCCTGGTGCCCAAGGCCTCGCCCGTCCCCGGATTGTGGCGCTGTTCGGGTCCTGTGATACGTATGTCCGTGAGCGCCAGATGTCTCAGAATGTCCGCCCGGCCCTTCGTGATCTCGATCCCCCGGGAGATGTGGTCGCCACCCTGACCCTCCTTGGCCCGCAGGCTGTGCTCCACCCCCACCCCGTCATCCTCGATGGTGACCTGGACGCGCCCGGGACCTGACCGCGCCACCTGGATGTCCACCTGGCCCTGCTCCTGCATGGGCAAGATGCCATGCCAGATGCTGTTCTCCACGTACGGCTGCAGCATCATGGCGGGCAAACGCACCTGTGAGGTATCCACTTCCGCTTCCACCTGGATGGTGTACCTGAACCGGTCCTTGAAACGCATGTGCTCCAAGGTGAGGTATAGTTCCAAACGCTCAAGCTCCTCCGCCAGGGTGGTGGTGTCGTTCTGGCTGGCATCCAAGTTCTTTCGGATGAGCTTGGCGAAGCTTGTGAGGTAGCGACTGGCCGTGGCGCGATCCTGCCGGTTGATGTGGTACTGGATGCTGTTGAGCGCGTTGAAGACGAAGTGCCGGTTCATGTTCGCGTTCAATGCTTGCTGCTCCAGTTGCAACATGCGCGACCGCAGCATGAGCTGCCGGGTGCGTTCGGCGCGTGCCCTGCGAACCGACCTGTAGTGGGCCACCCCGAGGACCGCGAGCACCATGGCCGCCAGCACCAATACGAAGAACCACCAGCGCGACCAGAATGGCGGCGAGATCCTGAAGGTGAATGCGGACGGTGCACTCCAAGGCCCGCCCTGCAGGGCGGCCATCACCTCGAAAGTGTATTCGCCGTGCGGCAGATTGCTCCAACTGGCGAAACGCGCGTCGGTGGCCGGAAGCCATTCATTGTCGAGCCCGAGCAGCCGGTAGCGATACACGACGCGTTCGGGCGCGCCAAGGCTGATGCCCGTGTAGTCGAACGTGAGGTAATGTCTGCGGTAGGCGAGCTCAAGGCCAATGGGCAGGCCGGAGGCATCGATGCTGTCGCACTGGCCGGACCAATCGGTGTGCTGAAGGAAGGAGCGCAGGCCCGTGATGCGCACGTTGGGCGCGGGCGGCCGGGGTGGATCGCCATGCCGGCGCACATCATGGTGGACCAGTCCCGCCGCACTGCCCATGAACAATCTTCCCCGTGCATCGGCGAACCCCGCGTTCAAGTTGAACTCCAGACCGCGCAGACCGTCGTTCATGGTGATCCGTGCATGGGCGGAGGGGTCGGCGAACAAGCTGTCCGGATGGAAGACGAAGAGTCCGTTGTTGGTGCCGGCCCAGATACGTCCCCGTTCGTCGCTCAGCAGCATGTCCACATAGTTGGATCCGAAATCCGAGGCGAGTCGTATGATCTTGAACACGCCACCCTCCATGCAGGTGATGCCATTGGAAGTTCCCGCCCAGACCCGTCCGGCGCCATCGCGCAGCAGGCACATCACATTGTCATCGCTCAGTCCGTCCGCAATGGTCCACCGGGTGAACACTCCATGGTCGTAGCGGCAAAGGCCCTGTTCCGTGGCGAGCAGCATCTTGCCATCGCCAATGTCGATGATCCTGCGTATGGATCGTCCGGGTCCATCGGGGCCCGCCTGGTGGTGCTTCACCTGCCCATCGGATCCTATGCGCACCAGCCCATCGCGAGTACCCGCCCAGATGTTGCCCGCTTCATCCTCATGCAAAGCGAGTACACGTTGCCGGGCGAGTGATGCCTCCCGCGACAGAGGACGCACCACGCCACGTTCGATACGGGCAAGGCCTTCACTGGTGCCGAACCAGAGGGTGCCATCACGGCCGCACAAGCCGCTCCACACGGTGTTGTTGGGCAGACCATCCAGCGTATTGACCATGGCCATGCCGTCCATGCGGCACACGCCATTGTCGTAGGTGCCCAGCCACAGGTCGCCCTGCGCATCCTGCGTGATGTTCATCACCAGGTCGCTGCACAGACCATCGCGTATGGTGAAGGTCGTGAAGCGGTCACCCGCGTAACGCAAGGCGCCAGCGCCATCGGTGCCGAACCACAGGTTGCCTTCGCGATCCTGGAAGGCGCACCAGACGTTGTCGTTGGGCATGCCCTGGTGGATGGTGAAGACCTTGAACCGGCCATCCTCGAACAGGTTGAGGCCGAACTTGGTGCCCACCCAAAGCCTGCCCTTGTCGTCCACCAGCAGACAGCGCACGTTGTTGCGGATCAGGTTCGATTCCTCGTCGTACTCCTCCTGTCTTCCATCGGGCAGGATGTGGTAGAGCCCTTCGAGGAAGGTGCCCACCCACCAACCGCCATCGTGTCCTTCCGCCAGCGCGCTCACGGCCTTGGGTTCGGTATCGCCGAGCGGCACTTGGGTACAGCGGCCGCCATCCCAGAGCAACAGACCATTGCGCAGCCCGATCAAGAGGCGTCCATCGCGCAGCGCCAGCAGGGAGCGCACATGGGAGGCGGTATCGGCCGGATAACCCGGCAAAGGCCTGATGCCGTCCCGGTCGCGCACGAACATGCCATCGCCATCGGTGCCCACGAAAAGCCGGCCATCACGGCCGGCCACCAGGCCCAGGATGCGTGCGCCACCCAGGCCCGGCGGCAACTCCTCCCGCATCCACTTCGGACCAGCGCGCCTCACAAGCGCCGATCCGGACGCGAGCCACAAGCGGCCTTCTCCGTCAACGGCCATGGCGCTCACGTGCGCATCCGGTATGCCCTCCTGCAAGGCGTGGTTCTCGAACACGCGTCCATCGAACCGGCTGGCCCCGCCCAGGGTGCCGAACCACAGATATCCGTCAGCGTCCTGCGCCATGCAGCGCACCTGGCTTTGGGCCAGACCCTCCTGTGGCGTGAACTGCCGGAAAGAGTGCTGCTGGCCCCGCGTACCCGCAGCGAGGAACAACCCCGGCAGCAGGATCGCAACGATGCGCACCGACACGGCCCGATGCCGGCCGTTCGAGGTCATCAGAAGGTGTTGATCAGGGCCAGGAAATCAGGCAGTCGCCGGCGTGAAACGGGGATCATGGCACCGGTGTCGAGCACGGCCATGTTGCCTTCGGCCCGGTTGAAGCTGGACAGGTGGGCCAGGTTGATGATGAATGATTTGTGGACCCGGAAGAAGACCTTGGGATCGAGGTTGTTCTCGAACACCCGGATGTGTTTGCTGCTCACACTGCGCTTGCCATCCTTCAGATGCACGGTGGTGTAGCTGTCGTTGGCCTCCAGGTACAGGATGTCCTCATGCTTCAGAAGCACCAGTCCCTCCCGGCCGGGAATGGCCAGCCGTGAACTCAACGGCGATGCGGGGTCCTTCATCAAAGCCGCGATCGCCGAGGGCTGGGCACTGCCGATCACGCCGGCCAGTCGTTGCAGTTTCACCACGGCGCTTTTCAGTTCCTCCGTGTCGATGGGCTTCTCCAGGTAGGCGAGCGCATTCTGTTTGAAGGCCTTCAGCGCATACTCATCATAGGCGGTGGTGAAGACCACCGGCAGGTCCAACTCGGCGATGGAGGCCAGCAGTTGGAAGCCGTCCTCGCCCGGCATCTTGATGTCCAGGAACAAGGCATTGGGTTGCAGCTCCTGGATCCTGGCCCGGGCCTCGGCCGCACTGGCCGCCTGCCCGGCGATCTCCACTTCGGGGCAGTGTTCCTCCAACATCAGGCGGAGGTTCTCCCGGGCATCGGCTTCATCATCCACGATCAACGCGCGCAGGGCCATGGCTTCAGGTCTTTGGCGAAAAGATAGGCCGGTCGTCCATAGCGGGAACGTGCGGCCGGTGAACGGCGCTTCCGATCGGGCCAACGGAGCGGGCCGGGGCCAGGCTGCTGGACCCTTCTCCACACGGCACCATCGCCGCTGGTCCATGCGCCAGGGCCGTTGCTCGTTCCCGCCAAGGAATGGAGAACAACCCGCGGTATTTTGGAGTTGTCAAAGCGAAAACCCTCGTTGCCATGAACACCAGCACGCATCAAGCTCGGGGCCTGTGGATCTTCAACGACCAGGGCAGTTAGGTCAAGGACGTTCGTTCTTGGTTTGGTGGCAGGGGCCCGGTCCGCCGCATGGCGGGCCGGGCTCCGTCGCATTCCGGAACCCCGGCGGCCCGGGCGGCGTAGAAGCCGTCAGCCACCATGCCGAGGGAAGGAAGCACCCAGATCCGCGTACGCATCGACCAGATCGAGCGCCTGCTCATGTTCGACTATGAGCCGGGCACCGATGACGCGCTATTCGACATCTGCGACGACCAAGGCCGCATCGTGAAGACCGGCGAAGTGCGCGGCCCTGTGACGCGGGTTCGCATCACCGACCTCGACGGCGAGGAGTACTACCTGATGGTGCTCGACGGGGAGACCTCCACCGTGAAGCCCTTCCAACTCCGCCGCGTCGCTTGACCTCCTCCATGCCCATCATTCCCGTGTACCGCGGGCTCACCGTGGCCGGCAATGTGCTGGACAAGGACGAGTATGGACAGGTCCACCACACCTGTGTGGTGGACACCACGCTGGAAACGGCGGTGCAAGTGGTCTACCTCATCCGCTGAACAGGCCTGCTGCGCCCATCGCCCTGCGATCGGCGAGGTGGCCCGTCATCGTGGCTCTGGCGACCCAACGGACATGGATCGCTCGCCGCGCTTGGGATCCCTCATGGTGGCGAGTATCCATGCCGCACTGGCCAGGAGACCGGCCAGGAGTTGGACGTTGGCCGTGGGCCAATGCATCAGCTTGAACAGACCTCCTGTGGCCATCAACAACAGACCCGTCAGGAGCAGTCCGGCCAGTCGTGGTGGACGGACATCCTTCATGCGCAGACCCATGCGGTCCGACAGAAGCAGGAAGGATGCTGCGCCCGCCGAACCATAGAGCATGAGCAGCGCACCCGGTATGGTCAGCAGGTGCAGCACACCGCTCACCAACAGGAACAAGCCGGTCGTCCGCGCGATGGTCGTGCCGGTGGAGCGATGCTCACGGGCACGCACAAAGGCCGCCACGCAAGCCAGGAATATCATGATGGCACTGGTCAGGACCAAAAGGTTGGCGCCCGGCCAGTGCATGAGCTTGAAGAGGGAGCCGGCCAACAGGCCAGCGAAACCGAGGTGACGCAGGATGCGCATGGTGATGGAGTTTCTCCCTCAATGCCGGCGAGCACGGAAGGTAACGATGGTATCAGCCGGGGGCCTGCAACAGGATCACATGGCCACGCCGGACGCCTTCCTGATGGAAGCCATCAACTCCTCCACCTCCTCCGCCTCCACCGGGATAGCCTTGAACAGGTCGTCAGGCGCGCCACTGGTCACCAGCACATCGTTTTCCAGGCGGATGCCCAGTTTCTCCTCGCGGATGTAGATGCCCGGCTCCACGGTGAAGACCATGCCCTCGGCGATGGGCTCGGTCCACAGGCCCACGTCGTGCACGTCCAGACCCAGGAAGTGGCTGGTGCCGTGCATGAAGTACTTCTTGTAAAGCGGGCGCTCGGGGTCCTGATTCTTCACCTCGGTCTTGTCCAGCAGGCCCAGACCGATCAGCTCACTTTCCATGATGCGGCCCACCTCCTTGTGGTAGTCGGCCAGCATCGTTCCGGGACGCAGCAGTGCGGTGGCCTCGTTCTTCACGCGCAGCACGGCGTTGTATACCGCACGCTGGCGATCGGTGAAGCGGCCGTTCACCGGCAGGCAGCGCGTGAGATCGCTGGCATAGCCGCCGTACTCGCAGCCGAAGTCCATCAGGACCACATCGCCGTCCTGGCAGACCTGGTCGTTGGTGATGTAGTGCAGCACGCAGGCGCTGTAGCCACTGGCGATGATGGGCGTGTAGGCATGCCCGCGCGAGCCGTTGCGCAGGAACTCGTGGGTGATCTCCGCTTCGATCTCGTACTCCTTCACCCCGGGCTTGATGAATCCGCAAACACGCTTGAAGGCCTTGCCCGTGATGTCCACCGCGCGCTGGATCTGCGCCACTTCTTCGGCCGTCTTGCGGCTGCGGATGCGGTGCATGATCGGCGCGCTGCGCTTCAGTTCATGCAGCGGGTAGCGCTCTCGCAGCACCTTGTTCAGCCGCTCCTCACGCGTTTCCACCTCGTTGCTTTGGCGCAGGTGCTCGTTGCTGTTCAGGTACAGCTTCTCCGCCTGGGGCAGCAGCCGTTTCACGGTGGCCTCGTAGGCGCTGGTCCAGAGTACGGTGGCGATTCCGCTCAAGGCGGTGGCCTCGGCCTGGGTGAACTTGGCGCCCTCCCAGATGGCGATGTGCTCGTTGGTCTCGCGCACGAAGAGGATCTCGCGGTCCTTGGGGTCCACCGCATCGGGGAACAGCAGCAGGATGGTCTCCTCCTGGTCGATGCCCGTGAGGTACAGGATGTCGCTTGCCTGTTTGAACGGGAGGTGCCCGTCGGCGCTGGTGGGCATCACGTCGTTGCTGTGGAAGATGGCGAGACCACCCTTCTCCATCTGCTGGCGGAAACGGGCGCGATGCTCTCGGTAGGTGGCGGCGGAAGGGGGGGTGTAGCGCATAGGGCGAAGGTAGGAGAGCGAAGGGGGTGCGAAGAAGTGGGGTCGCACGCCGGCGAGAGACCGACTGACCAAAGCCGGGCTGCCGAATGGCACCATCACAAATGGGTTCGTGCTGGGGGTATGGACCGAGTTGGGGGTCCGTGTCCTGCTGGTTCGGCAATGTCTCCATGCGTTTCGTTCGAAGCTGAACTGGCTTGGGGCCATCCTGCTGAAACGGCCACCTGACAGAACCCGGGAACCCGTCATGAACCCCTGCCCGCTACCTTCGCGGCCGCGAACGCTATCGCCGCTTCCGCTGTTAGCAATTGACCATGGCACGATCCGCCCTCCTCGGCTCCTCCCTCACGAAGAAGTACTGGATGGCCCTCACGGGCCTTTTCCTTGTCCTCTTCCTCATTACCCACCTGGCCGGCAACCTGCAGCTGCTGGACATGAGTCCCGAAGGCCAGCTGCGGTTCAATGCGTACGCCCACTTCATGACCACCTTCCCGGTGGTGAAGGTGATCAGCTATGTGCTCTACTTCAGCATCCTGTTCCACGCCTTCGACGGCTTCCTGCTGGCCATCCAGAACCGCAAGGCACGCCCGGTGAAGTACAGTTACGAGAAGCCCGGCACCAACAGCGCCTGGTACGCCCGCCAGATGGCCCTGCTCGGCACCCTCCTGCTGGTCTTTCTGGTCATCCACATGAAGCGCTTCTGGTATGAGATGCACTGGGGCGACCTCGGCCTGGACGCCGCAGGCAATAAGGACCTCTACGCGGTGGTCGCGTTCGCCTTTTCGGAACTGTGGTATGTGGCCCTGTACGTGGTGATGATGGCCGTGCTGGCCTTCCACCTGCTTCATGGCTTCCAAAGCGCCTTCCAGTCGCTGGGGCTCAACCACCCGAGGTACATGCCCATCATCAAGAACATCGGCGTTTTCGTCGCCGTTGTGTTGCCGGTGTTCTTCGCCCTCATCCCTGTGTGGATGTTCATCAATCGTTGATCCACGCACGCATGCCAAGCGCCAGTTGTCAGTTGTCATTTGTCCGACCCCCGCATCGGCAGCTTGACCACGGACAACGGTCAACCGACAACCGCATTCCATGAGCAAGCTCGACAGCAAGATCCCCGCCGGTCCATTCGAAAAGAAGTGGACCGACCACAAGGGCCACATCCGCATCGTGGCACCCGCCAACAAACGACGCATCGACGTGATCGTGGTGGGCACTGGTCTGGCCGGCGCCAGCGCCGCGGCCTCTCTGGCGGAAATGGGCTACAACGTGAAGGCCTTCTGCTTCCAGGACAGCGCGCGTCGGGCCCACAGCATCGCGGCGCAAGGTGGCATCAACGCAGCGAAGAACTACCAGAACGATGGCGACAGCACCTACCGTCTGTTCTACGACACGGTGAAGGGCGGTGACTACCGGGCCCGCGAGGCCAACGTGTACCGCCTGGCCGAGGTGAGCGCGAACATCATCGACCAATGCGTGGCGCAGGGTGTGCCATTCGCCCGCGACTACGGGGGACTGCTGGACAACCGCTCCTTCGGCGGTGTGCAGGTGAGCCGCACCTTTTACGCCCGTGGGCAGACAGGGCAGCAGCTGCTGCTCGGCGCCTACAGCGCGCTGATGCGCCAGGTGGGCAAAGGCACGGTGAAGATGTTCGACCGCCACGAGATGCTCGATGTGGTGGTGGTGGACGGCAAGGCGCGCGGCATCATCGCGAGAAACCTCATCACCGGCGAGATCGAGCGGCATGGCGCGCACGCGGTGCTGCTCTGCACCGGCGGCTACGGCAACGTGTTCTTCCTGAGCACCAACGCCATGGGCAGCAACGTCACGGCCGCGTGGAAGGCGCACAAGCGCGGGGCCTACTTCGGCAACCCTTGCTACACGCAGATCCACCCCACCTGCATACCGGTCAGCGGTGAGCACCAGAGCAAGCTCACGCTGATGAGCGAATCGCTGCGCAACGACGGTCGCATCTGGGTGCCTGCGAAACTGGAGGATGCCCAGGCGATCCGTGAGGGCCGCAAGAAAGGCAGCGACATTCCCGAGGCCGACCGCGACTACTACCTGGAGCGCCGCTACCCGGCCTTCGGCAACCTGGTACCCCGCGACGTGGCCAGCCGCGCCGCCAAGGAGCGCTGCGATGCGGGCTTCGGGGTGAACAAGACCGGTGAGGCGGTGTACCTCGATTTCGCCGCCGCCATCGAGCGCTACGGGAAGCTGGAGGCCAACGTGCAGAAGATCGAGAACCCCGGCAAGGAGCTGGTCCGTGAACTGGGCGAGAAAGTGGTGAGCGCCAAGTATGGCAACCTCTTCGACATGTACGAGAACATCGTCGGCGAGGATCCTTACAAGGACGCGATGAAGATCTACCCTGCCGTGCACTACACCATGGGCGGTCTTTGGGTGGACTACAACCTGCAGACCACCGTGCCGGGCCTCTTCGCCTTGGGCGAGGCCAACTTCAGCGACCACGGCGCCAACCGCCTCGGTGCTTCAGCCTTGATGCAGGGACTGGCCGACGGCTACTTCGTGGTGCCCTATACCGTGGGCGACTACCTCGCCGACGACATCCGCACCGGCCCCATCGACACCAAGCGTGCGGAGTTCGACGAGGCGGAGAAGGCCGTGAAGGACCGGATCGACCACTTCCTGAACAACAAGGGCACCAAGCCCGTGGACGAATTCCACCGCCGCCTGGGCAAGGTGATGTGGGACAAGTGCGGCATGGCCCGCAACGCGGAGGGCTTGAAACAGGCCATCCAGGAGATCCGCCAGATCCGGGAAGAGTTCTGGAAGGACGTGCGGGTGCCGGGCAAGGCCAATGCGTTCAACCAGGAACTGGAGAAAGCCGGTCGTGTGGCCGACTTCCTGGAGTTGGGCGAGCTGATGTGCCTGGACGCGCTGGACCGCAACGAAAGCTGCGGCGGCCACTTTCGCGAGGAATACCAGACCCCCGACGGTGAGGCCCTCCGCGATGATGCCAACTACGCCTACGTGGCGGCCTGGGAATGGACCGGTGATCCCGGAAAGGCCAACCTGCACAAGGAGCCGCTGACGTTCGAGGAGGTGAAACTGACGCAACGTTCATACAAATAGACCCCGGCAGCGTCGACCCTCGGGGTCGACCTGCCTGATCCGACAGGAACATGGGCAACATGAAACTGACACTGAAGATCTGGCGCCAATCCGGTCCCAACGACAAAGGCCGCATGGAGACCTACCCCGTGAACGATGTCTCCGAGGACATGTCGTTCCTGGAGATGCTGGACGTGCTGAACGACGACCTCGTGCGCCAGGGGAAGGACCCGATCGCGTTCGACCACGACTGCCGCGAGGGTATCTGCGGATCGTGCAGCCTGTTCATCAATGGCGAGGCGCATGGACCGGGCCGCATGATCACCACCTGCCAGCTGCACATGCGCAAGTTCAAGGACGGCGACACCATCCACGTGGAACCGTGGCGCGCAGGGGCCTTCCCGGTGATCAAGGACCTGGCCGTGGACCGCGGCGCCTTCGACCGCATCCAGGCCGCAGGCGGCTTCGTGAGTGTGAACACCAGCGGCAACCTGGTGGACGGCAACGCGGTCCCCATCCCCAAGGACGACGCCGACAAGGCCTTCGACGCGGCCACCTGCATCGGCTGCGGCGCCTGCGTGGCCACTTGCGTGAACAGCAGCGCCATGCTTTTCGTGGCCGCCAAGGTGAGCCAGTTCGCGCTGCTGCCCCAGGGGCGTCCCGAAGCCGAACGCCGCGTGCTGGCCATGGTGGAGCAGATGGACAAGGAGGGCTTCGGCAACTGCAGCAACACCGGCGCCTGCGAGGTGGAATGCCCCAAGGGCATCAGTCTGGAGCACATCGCTCGCATGAACCGGGAGTACCTGGTGGCGAGCGTGACGAAGGAGTGAACCTCCGCTACAACGAAGCCGGGTCCTGGCGCAGCATGGCGCTCAACGTGGCGTAGAGTTCCGGCAGGTCCTCCCTGAACTCCTTGGGGCGCTCAAAGAAGTACTCCACCGCCACAGCGAAGAACTCCGCCTGGTTGGTGCCCGCATAGCTGCGCAACAAGCGGCTTTGCCCACCCTTGATCCGCTCGATCTCCGCATCGGCATGATCGATCCAGTCCTGCAACAACTCCGGGTGGATGAAGTCCTGTTCCCCGTTGGCGATGCGGTTCTCGAACCACAGCGCGTGCGCCATCTCGTGCAGGCCCACGTTGTGCGCATCGCGGGTGTGCGCGTAACCGTGCAGGAAGTCCTTCCAGGAGATCATGATGATGCCGGCCTTGGGGCGCACCTCGCCCTGGTGCATGTGTCCTGAGGTGGTGCTGCGGTAGGTGTCCGGGAACACGACGATGGTCTCGAAGTGCTTCAGCACCGGCTCCTCCGGAAAGCCGAGCAGCAATTCGGCCGCGCATGCGCTGATCATCACCTTCATCTCCTCGGCCACGGCCATGCCGGCCCCACGCCACTCCTTGTCATGCACGAAGGCCGCCACGATGCGCTCGAACTTGCGCTTCAGCACGGGGTCCAGCCGTTGGTAGTGGATGGCGTACTTGGCGAGGATGGACCGATGTCGCCGATCGAGCGCCGTGGTCCGGCCCCAAAGGCCCGACTCCCGCAGCTTCATGACGAGGAACAGGGTCATCCCGCCGAACGCCAGGATGAAGGGCCACCAACCCACGGACGGATCCTCATGCATGCCTCAGTAGCGCACCTTGTCCTCCTTGGCCTTCCAATCCTCGAACACCGCCCGCGCTTCGTGGCGCAGCACGCGCGCCTGGGTGGGGATCCGCCGTTGCTCCGGAGGCAGCGGCAATTCGTCGTAGATCAGCTGGTCATCGAAGCCCGCCTCGGCGGCATCCTCACGCGTGGCGGCGAACACGATGCGGTCCGGGCGCGCCCAGTAGATGGCGCCCAGGCACATGGGGCAGGGCTCGCAACTGGTATAAAGCGTGCAGCCGTCCAGCTGGAAGGCCCCGAGCGACCGGCAGGCTTCGCGGATCGCCACCACCTCGGCATGCGCCGTGGGATCGTTGCTGCTGGTCACCCGGTTGTTGCCGCGCCCGATGACCGCACCGTCCTTCACGATCACACAGCCGAAGGGTCCGCCCTCGTTGCGGTCCATGCCTTGGCGGGCCAGGGCGATGGCCTCGCGCAGAAAACGATCATCGTCTCGCATCCCCGCGAAGATGCGCAATACACAACGCGTATACACCTCGTGCCCGCTAACATTGCTGCCGCAAATCCAACGGCATGCACAGGACCTGCACCATGCTCATGTTCGCCCTGGCACAAACCGCAACGCTTCACGCACAAGCGCTCCAACCCCAATGGGCCACCTATCATGGTGGCCCCGCCGAGGACTGGGGCGTGGCTCTGGCGCTGGACACCAACGGGAGCATCGCGCTGGGCGGCCGCACCGCATCGATCTCCGGTATCGCTTTCGACGCGGCACAGGCGGTCCATGGCGGCGGAAATTTCGATGGCCATGTGGCACGCTTCAACGCGCAAGGCCTGCTGCAATGGGCCACCTACCTCGGAGGTCCCGGCCATGATTACGGCAGCGCGGTGGCCATCGCCGCCGGGGGCCGCGTGATGCTGGCGGGCCACACCACTTCGCAATCGGACCTCTCCTTCAATGCGGGCCAGCCGGCCTACGGTGGTGGCGAAAGCGATGGTTTCCTGGCCTGCTACTCCGAGGATGGCGCCTTGCTGTGGAGCACCTACCTGGGCGGGGAGGCACTCGACGCGATCATCTCGGTGGCCACCTCCGCTGATGGATCGGTGTATGTGACGGGCAACACGCAGAGCTTGTACGGCTTCGCCACACCAGGAGCCCACCAAGGCGTTCATGGCGGTGGCGGCAGCGATGCTTTCCTGGCGAAGTACGACGCGGATGGCCTGCTGTTGTGGTGCACTTTCATCGGCGGTGATGCGGTGGACTATGGCGAGAGCGTGCACGTGGACGGCGACGGTGCGGTGATCGTGTGCGGTTCCACCCAATCAGCGGCCGGCATCCATGCGGGAGCCGCCCATCAGGACACACCGGGTGGTGGCCGGGACGCCTTTCTGATGAAATTCGATGCGGCCGGAGTACGGCTGTGGGGCACCTATTACGGTGGAGGCGGCTTCGACCAGGCCTTGGAAGTGACCAGCGACCCCATGGGGAACATCTGCCTGGCTGGATCGACCACTTCCGCGGCAGGCATCGCCCTGAATGGACACCAGAACACGCTGGCGGGCGGTTTCGATGCCTTCCTCGCGCGCTTCAATTCGGACGGCATACTGCAATGGGGCACCTACTATGGCGGCGGCAATTACGACGACGCACGCGGTGTGGCTGTGACCAACGACGGCACCATCCTGCTCGCCGGTCAAAGTGGATCGCCGTCGGGCATCGCCACCCCGGATGCGTTCCAGCCAGCGAACGCGGGGCTGTCCGATGGTTATTTGGCCCGGTTCACCCCCAGCGGTGCACGGCTCTGGGGCAGCTACCTCGGCGGCCCTTCGGGCGATGGTCTATTCGCGGCGCGCGCACATCCCGACGGCTGGGCGGTGGTGAGCGGCAGCACCCTCTCGGCCAGTGGCATCGCCACGCCGGGCGCGCAGCAGGAATTCTTCGGTGGCGGTGGCGATGGTTTTCTGGTGAAGCTGGCGGACATGACCACGGGCCTGCCCGGAACGGAAGTCACGACACTGGACCTGCTTTACGATCCCTATCAGGAACTGGCCTTCCTGCTGCCGTCCACACCGTCCTGGATCACCGTGGTGGACGCTCAGGGCCGGCTGGTCCATGAAGTGGGACCCAGCGACCGGGTCTCCCTGGCCGGGTCACCTGCTGGGATCTACCTGTTCCGGGTGACCCGGGTGGCGCCTGCCGCACCTGTGGTCTTCCGCATCGTGAAGCACTAGGCGCGCGATCCGGCGGCGATCCCCAACTCCTTCAGCTGCTCCTCATCGATCCGGCTCGGCGCGTCGATCATCACATCGCGCCCCGCGTTGTTCTTCGGGAAGGCGATGAACTCGCGGATGTCCGTGCGGTGGCCGAAGAGCGCCACCCAGCGGTCGAAGCCGAAGGCCGCGCCGCCGTGCGGGGGCGCGCCATACTCGAACGCGTCCATGAGGAAGCCGAACTTGTAGCGGGCGTCTTCATCCGTGAAACCCAGCACACGGAACATCGCCTCCTGCATGGCGCGGTCGTGGATGCGGATGCTGCCGCCGCCGATCTCGGTGCCGTTGATCACCAGGTCGTAGGCGTTGGCGCGCACGCTGCCCAGGTCTTGCTGGCTCACGAGCTTCTGTGCATCCTCGGGCTTCGGGGCCGTGAAGGGATGGTGCATGGCGTGCCAGCGGCCGGTTTCTTCATCTTGCTCCAGAAGGGGGAAATCGATCACCCACAACGGCTTGAAGACCTTCGGGTCGCGCAGGCCAAGCAGCTCGCCCATGTGCAGCCGCAGTTCGTTCAGTTGCTTGCGCGCCTTATCGGCCTTGCCCGCCACGATGCATAGCAGGTCGCCTTGCTTCATGCCGAAGCGACTGGCCCATGCATGCAGCTGCTCAGGGGTGAAGAACTTGTCCACGGTGCTCTTCAGTCCTTCCTCGGTCCACTTCACGAAGACGATGCCGGTGGCGCCGATCTGCGGGCGCTTCACGAAGTCGATCAGCGCGTCGGTTTGCTTGCGGCTCCAGTTCGCGCAGCCTTCAGCATTGATGCCGACAACGAGTTCGGCATCGTCGAAGACCTTGAAGCCCTTACCCTGCGCGAGATCGTTCAGCTCGTGGAAGCGCATGCCGAAGCGCAGATCCGGCTTGTCGCAGCCGTAGTGCTTCATCGCCTCATCGAACGACATGCGTGGGAAGGCCTCGTTGAATTCAACCCGGTGAATGGACTTGAACAGGTGCTTCGCCATGCCCTCGAAGGTGTTGAGGATATCCTCCTGCTCCACGAAGGCCATCTCGCAATCGATCTGCGTGAATTCGGGCTGCCGGTCGGCACGCAGGTCCTCATCGCGGAAGCACTTCACGATCTGGAAGTAGCGGTCGAAGCCGGCCACCATCAGCAATTGCTTGAAGGTCTGCGGGCTTTGCGGCAGCGCGTAGAACTCGCCCTGGTTCATGCGGCTGGGCACCACGAAATCGCGCGCGCCTTCTGGCGTGCTCTTGATCAGCACGGGCGTCTCCACTTCCAGGAAGTGCTGCGCGCTGAGATAGTTTCGCACTTCGATGGCCATACGGTGGCGCAGCTCGAAGTTGCGGCGCACGTTGGCGCGGCGCAGGTCGAGGTAGCGGTATTTCGCGCGCAACTCATCGCCGCCATCCGTCTCCTCCTCGATGGTGAAGGGCGGGGTCTTCGCGGCGTTGAGCACCTTCAGCTCGGTGACGATCAGCTCGATCTCGCCGGTGGGGATGTTCCTGTTCTTGCTTTCCCGCTCCTTCACCACCCCGGTGGCCTGTACCACGAACTCGCGGCCCAATGCATTGGCTTGCTCGCATAGGGCTTTGTCCCGCTCGGTGTTGAAGCCGAGTTGGGTGATGCCGAAACGGTCGCGCAGGTCCACGAAGGTCATGCCGCCCAGGTCGCGGGTGCGTTGGACCCATCCGGCGAGGGTCACGGTCTTTCCGGCATCGGCGAGGCGGAGTTCGCCGCAGGTGTGGGTACGGTACATGGGCAAGGCCGCCAAGGGCGGGCAGGGCGCGAAGTTATCCTTGCGCTACCACCCGTAGCGGGCCTACTCCTCCACCGTGAAGGTCAGCGAGCGGCGGATGACGTCCCCGTCGTTCTCCACCACATTGAAGCGCCACAACTCGGTGCCGGGCACATCGCGGATGACGATGGTCTTGTCGAATTCGAAGACGTCCGTGCCCATCGACAGGCTGTCGGTCACTTCCTCCGGACCGTTGTCGTACCTGCGGGCGACCTTGAAGTGGTTCATGGCGTCGGTGCCCCGCTTGATCACCACCCCCACCAGGAGTGTATCGCCCACCGTCACGGTGGCGTTGTTGAAGGTGTAGCCGGCTTCGGTGCGGAACTCGATGGTGGGGTTCACCGTGGGCCGGGTGTCATCGCGCTCGCAGGCTTGGAGCAGCACGGTGGCCAGCAGCAATGGCAGGGTTCGGAGGAAGGTCATGGGGCGTCTCGGTCCCGCGAAGGTACGTCCGCTCAAGGGCGGGAGGCTTTCTCCGCGAGCAGTTCGCGACGGGCGTCCCTCAGCCTGGCCTTTTCCTCCGGATGGAGCTCGGGATGCTTCAGTCCCAAGGCTTCCAGGCGCAGCCGCAGCAGACGGCCCACGAAGGCGCGGCTCTCCCACTGCTCATCGGCGGGAATGATGTACCACGGCGCATGCTTCGTGGCCGTGGCGCGAATGGCCTCCTCGTAGGCCTGCTGGTACTTGTCCCAATGCCGTCGCTCGGCCACATCACCGGTGCTGAACTTCCAGTTCTTCTTCGGATCGTCGATGCGCTCGAGGAAGCGCTTCCGCTGCGCCTCCCTGCTCATGTGCAGGAAGAACTTCATGATCACCGTGCCGTTGCGGGCCAGGTGCTCCTCGAAGTTGCGAATGCTCGCATAGCGCTGCTCCCAGAACTTCTTCGTGATGTCCTTCTCGTTGCGGATGCCGGGGATGTTCTGCCCCAGGATGAAGTTCGGATGCACCTTGGTCACCAACACCTCCTCGTAATGGCTGCGGTTGTGGATGCCGATGAAGCCGCGCTCGGGCATGGCCTTGGCGTGGCGCCACAGGAAGTCATGGTTGCGCTCCTTGGTGCTGGGTGCCTTGAAACTGCGCACGTCCACACCCTGCGGGTTCACGCCGCTCATCACGTGGCGGATGCAGCTGTCCTTGCCGGCCGCATCCATGGCTTGGAAAAGCAGGAGCACGGAATGCTTCCCTGAGGCGTAGAGCACTTCCTGCAGGTCGCTGATCACCGCTTTGTCGGCATCAAGCTGCTTCTTCAACTCCTTCTTGATGGCGGAACTGGGCAGGTCGCACACATGGTCCTTCAGGCGGAAGGTGCCGGGCCTGGTGATGACGAAGCGCGGGTCGGAGAGGTGGATGGCACGCATGGGTCATGCTGTTGGAGTGGTGAAGGTGGTGAAAGCGGTGAGAAGGTGGAGTGCGCGAGCGGGTCCCTCCACCCGACGCTGGTCGCTTCTTGATCCACATCAAGTGCCCGAGGGACGTGGCCCCGGGACCTTTGCCGCCGAAACCAATAACACCACCACATCATGCGTACCAACAGACTTCTTTCCATCAGCAGCTGGCTGCTCATCGGCATCTCGGTGATGGGCATCCTTTCCGTGAGCTTCATGGCCTTCGGCGATCCGCAGGCCGTGATGGACCTCGTGCAGGTGAAGCTCGACAACACCGACGCCTACAGCTCCATCCGCGGGGTGTACGGAGGCGTGGGCATCGCCATCCTGGGCGTGTTGCTCTACCTGGTCTTCACCGACCGCAAAGCCGCGCTGGGCTTCATCGCGCTCTTCTGGGGCATGTACGCCCTCTCGCGCCTCATGACCATCTCCGTGGAAGGCCCGTTGGGCGACTTCGGCAGCCAGTGGTTGGTGGTCGAAAGCACGCTGTGCCTGGTGGCGCTGGGGCTGCTGGGCTGGCGGATGAGGTGGGAGCGGAAGGTGATGGCGGTGTGAGCGCGATCCGCCTCTTCAAGCACGAAGGGCGTCCACCGCATGGTGAACGCCCTTCGCTCGTATGGTTGATCGCTCCTACAGCGTCCCCCGATTCTCCTGCTCCCGTTCGATCGCTTCGAACAGCGCCTTGAAGTTGCCCTTGCCGAAGCTCTTGGCGCCCTTGCGCTGGATGATCTCGAAGAACATCGTGGGGCGGTCCAGCACCGGCTTGGTGAAGAGCTGCAGCAGGTAGCCTTCGTCGTCGCGGTCCACCAGCACGCCGTGCTGCTTCAGCACCGCCAGGTCCTCGTCGATCTCGCCCACGCGGTCCAGCACCGTGTCGTAGTAGCTGGGCGGCACGTAGAGGAACTCCACGCCGCGGTCCTTCAGCGCGCCCACCGTTTCGATGATGTTGTTGGTGGCCACCGCGATGTGCTGCACACCTGCGCCGTTGTAGAACTCGATGTACTCCTCGATCTGGCTCTTCTTCTTGCCCTCGGCCGGCTCGTTGATGGGGAACTTGATGCGGCCGTTGCCGTTGCTCATCACCTTGCTCATCAGCGCGGTGTACTCGGTGCTGATGTCCTTGTCGTCGAAGCTCACCAGCTGCGCGAAGCCCATCACACGGGCGTAGAAATCCACCCACTGGTTCATCTCGCCCCAGCCCACGTTGCCCACCATGTGGTCGATGAACTTCAGGCCCACCGGCTCCGGGTTGTAGTGGCTCTTCCACGCGCGGTAGCCGGGCAGGAAGGGACCCTTGTATTCGTTGCGCTCCACGAAGATGTGCACCGTCTCGCCATAGGTGTGGATGCCGCTGCGCACCACGTAACCGTGCTCATCCTCCTCGCGCACCGGCTCCATGAAGCTCTTCGCGCCGCGCTTGGTGGTCTCCTCCCAAGCCTTCTTCGCATCGGGCACCCACAGGGCGATCACCTTCACACCGTCACCATGCTTGCGGATGTGCTCGTTGATCGGGCTCTCGGGGTTCATCGGCGTGGTGAGCACCAGGCGGATCTTGTCCTGCACCAGCACATAGCTCGTGCGGTCCTTCACGCCCGTCTCCAGGCCGGCGTAGGCCAGGCTCTGAAAGCCCCACGCGCTCTTGTAGTAGTGCGCGCTCTGCTTGGCATTGCCCACGTAGAGTTCCACGTAGTCCGTGCCCAGCAGGGGCAGGAAGTCCTGTGCATCAGCCATGATCTTCTCCAGGCCGTAGTCGACGTCTTTGAGTCCGGTTGCCATTGGGATAGGGGATAGATGGGTTCTCCGAACGCTCGGTGCCTCAAAGTTCGGGCTTTTTGCGGGGGTGGGGATGATTTGGATCAGTGTGGGTATCGGGCATGTCCCGCCGAGCGCAGCCGAGGTGTGGGCGTGCCCCTCGCAAAGCCTCGGGTCGGGCTGTTCGCTGTAGCCACCTTGCGTTGTGCGGCACCGCAACGGGCTGCGGGGTCCCTCGTTCCTCGGGCCTCCTCGCTCCGTGCGCTGCTCGCCCAACCCTGCGGCGGGCTGCCGCTACCATCCCTCACGCGGAATGCCCGCTACCGCATCAAATCCCAGGTCCTCTCTTGCCAGGTGCTCACGCCTTCTTCCATCCGCTCTTCAGTTGCTTCAAATACTTCGGATGCCGGCGCATATCGAACAGGCCGATGATCACGATGGCTGAGCGGTCTATGCGGTAGAGCAGGATAGTGTATGGTTTGACCGGTGCTTCTCGAAGGCGTTCATGGCCGGTACTCCGGAACCCCTTCGGGAACATCACGATATAGCGGACGGTATCCTCCACCTCGTCCACGAACCGCTGTTCCTCGCGGGCGGTCCACTTCTCCCGCAGGTAGCTCAGTACTTCGATGTATGTGGCGATCGCCTTCGGCGTCCACCTTACCGCTTTCGCCATGCGCGGATCTGCTTCATGGCTTCGGCGTGGCTCACCGTCCCACCGCGATCGGCTTGGGCAAGGCTCAGTTCCACGTCCTTGCGAACCTTGGCGGGCAGGTTCTTCCACCAGTCACCGCTCTGCAGGTCCAGCACGGCCTTCACCTGGTCCAGCACTTCCTCATCGCTGGTGTTCAGCACCTGTTTCGCGATGTTCGCTTGCTTGATCTCGATGCGGCTCATGGCTCTTGGTTGTAGTCCAAAGGTAAAACAGGACCTGTGGGACCGAGCGCGGCACGTTGATCATGCCCACGCGCGTTATCCTCGCCAGCCTAGCGGTCGGCGGGCTCCCTCGTTCCTCGGGCCTCCTCGCTCCGTGCGCTGCTCACCCAACCCTGCGGCGGGCTGCCGCTGCCATCCCTCACGCGAAACACCCACTACGCTGCGATCACCGGCACCCCATAAGCGGCGAAGTGCGGATCCGCCGTAAGCAGATGCATACCCTCGTGCTTCGCCTGTGCGATGAGCATCCGGTCGAAGGGATCGCGGTGGTGGAGGGGGAGGGTGGTGACCCGTTGCACATGCTCGGTTCGCAAATGCAGCAGGTGGAACTCGAACTCCGGCAAGGAGGCGATCATCTCATCCAACGGTGCCATCAGTTCCAGTTTGCCCAATGAGGATTTGATGGCGATCTCCCAGAGCGGGACGATGCTCACACAAGCACGGACCTCTTCGGATGCGATCAGCTCACGCTGGGCTTTCGTAAGGCGCTTATCGCCGCTCCATGCCCAGAGCAGGATGTGGGTGTCCAGCAGGACATCCATCACATGTAGTCCTTCAGGTCATCCAATGGCCCATCGAAGTCATCCGCCATACGGATCTTGCCTTTGAACTTGCCGAACGGGATGGGCTTGCGCTTGGGTTCTCCCTTGCGCTTGCGTTTTAGCAAGCCGTCGATGAAGGCCTCCACCTCCTTGCGCAACCCTGAAGGGAGCGATTCGATCTTGATGAAGAGGCCGGCGCTGGACATACTGCTAAGGTACAACGTACAGGACTCGTTCAGCAAAACCGCTCGTCCAGCGGTGCATTGAAGTCATCGAAGGACACTTCGTGCTACCGGTCGCCACGGAGCGGTCGGCGGTGCTGTTGGAACGGTTGCGGGTGATGGCGGGAGTGTGAGGAACAGAGGGCTTAGCGATGGATGTTCGCTGTTAGAGGTCATTGGGGCGTGCCCCGGCCCACCCTTCGACTCCGCTAGGCTTCGCTCAGTGTCGGCCGGGTCAGGCTAGGAGTTCAGCCCGGGCTTGACCCGGGCCTACAAGTCCTCGCCCGATTACCGGCTTGCGGGCTTTCCGCTTCTATCCCTCACGCGAATCTCAGCTGCCACTTGACTTAGCGTTCCTAGAGAATGAGCAAGCAGAATTTCTTCGTGCCCTGGTTCACCTCAACACCAATTGTGGCACCATTGAGCGTCCACCACCGACCCTTCCAAGTCTTGGCACGCAGTTGCTCAATATCTAACTCGTTGAATCGGCCAAGACCGTCGTCATCAAGACCGAAGAGATCCAAAAGTTGGTGAACTACGACCTGATACTCCGAGTACATGTCGAACTGGGAGAGATTGTTCTGATGACGCTCTAGGAGTAAGAACGATTGCTCTCCCTCATGGATAGCTTGGAGTCGGTTGAAATGGTTTAGATAGCGTTCATTCACCTTGTAGTCCACATAGGTGCGCCATGGGAACATCACGCTTGGCGACGTGGTGAGGAACGAATGCCGAAGACCATGACCTAGCGCTTTGAAAAGGGCTGCTCCACTCTGCTCCGATATCTGCTCTAAGTATCTCATCCGTTGTAGGAACTGCTGTAGGTTCATCGTCTCCGTGGCAATTCCTCTCATTCCAAAAACGATGTTCGATTTGACTATGAACCCAACATCGTTGGAGACGAGATAGTCGCAGTGTCCACCGAAGAAAGCATGGCCCGCATCGTTCTGCGTATTCGTGAATCGTGCCTTCTTGTTCGGCTCATCGTCTACCCCGGTCAAGTTCAGCATGAGAAAGGTCGTCGTCAGGTAGTCGTGAGTTGAGGGCGTCTTGTTCTTGTTGGCGTTTTCAACTCCTGTGTTGATCATGTCGATCAATGACCACTCCTTGCCGGTGCGGTCTACCATCTTGATATCCTTAGAGCTAATGGAGAAGTCAAACTCCATTGCAGCCTCTCTCATTGCCCCTCGAACTCCCTTGTAAACAGATCTGTCTTCGTGGAGCGCATCGAGGAATGAGCCAAACAGTTCAGTCCATTCCCCGATTGTGTAGTAGTCCTTTGGATTGGGGATGAGCTTTAGCCAGATCTTCCGCCCGGCCTCATCCATGGCGGCAATGTTAGAGGCCAGGTTCAAAGGCAGCCGTATGCTGAACAGCCCCTTCATCAAGACTGACAGTGTTCCGCTCAGGCCATCGAACGCGCCGAACAAGTCGCCAATACTTCCCGGAGTGAAGAATGACTTGCCGTCAAATGCTTCAGTTGGGGTGGCGATTAGAATGTCGGCACGACCTTCCTTCAGATCATTGACTAGAGGCCATCTCAAAAATAGTTGAGGTGTCCTGAGCCATGAACAACGGGCGTTTGACAACCGAAGAAGGGAGGGTCTTGATCCTTTCACCGTGCATGTCCTCTTTCGATGTCCAAAACGATGGACTGCACGGACGCCCAGTGGGAAGCGGTCAAGGACCTGCTCTCACCTATTCAAGAGAGGACCGAGACGCGTGGCAGGAAGCCACTGGATGCTCGGGAGGTGTTCAATGGGGTATTATGGATCTGCCGGACAGGAGCCAGATGGCAGGATCTTCCACCGCGCTACCCTCCTTACCAGTCGTGCCATCGGTACTTCCAGCGCTGGTGTCAGCAGGGCGTATGGGACAAGGTGCTGTGGGCCTTGGCGCAGGACCTCAAACGAAGAGGGAAGATCGACATCACAGAATGCTTCATCGATGGCACCTTCTCCAGTGCCAAAAAAGGGGGCTCCATATCGGCCCGACTAAGCGAGGTAAAGGCACCAAGATCATGGTCGTCACAGACGCTGCTGGTCTTCCTATCGCCGTACGGACCTTCGGAGCCAGCACCCACGAAGTGAAGCTCGTGACCCAAACGCTGGCCGCGCGTTTCATGGAAGAATTGCCCCAAGTGCTCATCGGCGACAAGGCCTACGATAGCGATCAGCTCGATCGCAAGCTC
The DNA here is from genome assembly GCA_026129465.1 of Flavobacteriales bacterium. Taxonomy (NCBI): domain Bacteria; kingdom Pseudomonadati; phylum Bacteroidota; class Flavobacteriia; order Flavobacteriales; species Flavobacteriales bacterium. Next base: position 2,823,834 of record JAHCIA010000001.1, on the reverse strand, counting down.
AAGCGCAGGAAGGTCCGCATGATCGCACCGAACCGCGCAGGGCGTTCAAAATCCCAAGATGGAAGGGAGCTTCGCAGATACAAGCGGAGATGGAAGGTGGAGCGATGCTTCGCCTGGCTCAACAACTTCAGGCGTACTGTGGTCCGCTACGAGTATCACAGCATCAACTTCCTGGGCTTCGTCCAGCTCGCTTGTGCCATGATCCTCATGCGCAAACTATTTTGAGATGGCTTCTAGGTAGTTCCGATCTACCAGCTGTTCCATGAACAAGAGATCGTCCCGCTTCTTCTCAGTCTTGTCCTGGTTCAAGTCTTCAAGATGCGCTTCCGAGAAGACGAAGACATGTCTCTTCTTGAGTTGAATGAGGAATTCCAAATCGGCTTGCCGCTCTGGTTTTCTCAACTCAGAAAAGATGTTCTTGTCGAGATAGATGCGCATTGCTCGATAGTCTTGACAGGCCAAAGTTGAGGGCGGTGCGTGAGGGATAGGAGCAAGTAGCCCGGAGCCGTCTTCGGCGAGGACTACTGCGGATAGCCCGACGGCGGGCACTTGGCGCCGGCACGCCCTACCCTTCGACGGGCTCAGGGTGACAACTCACTCCAACCAACTCTTCCAGTACTTCCCATCATCCAGCTTCAGCGCCTCCTCGGTCACCATCAGCGGCTTGAAGGTGTCCACCATCACGGCCAGCTCGTCGGTCACTTTCTTGCCGATGCTGCGCTCCATGGCGCCGGGGTGCGGGCCGTGGGGGATGCCGGCGGGATGCAGGCTGATGTGGCCCGGGCCGATGTCGTTGCGGCTCATGAAGTCGCCGTCCACGTAATAGAGCACCTCGTCGCTGTCGATGTTGCTGTGGTTGTAGGGCGCGGGGATGGCCTGCGGGTGGTAGTCGTAAAGGCGTGGCACGAAGCTGCATACCACGAAGGCGTCGGTCTCGAAGGTCTGGTGGATGGGCGGCGGCAGGTGTACGCGGCCGGTGATGGGCTCGAAGTCGTGGATGCTGAAGGCGTAGGGGTAGTTGTAGCCGTCCCAGCCCACCACGTCGAAGGGGTGGCTCGCGTACACGAATTCATGCAGCAGGTTCTGCTTCTTCACCTTGATCGTGAAGTCGCCCTTCTCATCGTGTGTCTCCAGTTTCTTCGGTCGACGGATATCGCGCTCGCAGAACGGTGAATGCTCCAGCAGCTGGCCGAACCAGTTGCGGTAGCGCTTCGGCGTGTACATGGGCCGGTGGCTCTCCACGATGAACAGGCGGTTGTCGCTGTCCTTGAACTCCATGGTGTAGATCATCCCGCGGGGGATCATCAGGTAGTCGCCGTACTTGAAGTCGATGTTGCCCAGGAAGGTGCGCAGGGTGCCGCTGCCCTTGTGGATGAAGATCATCTCATCGCAGTCGGCGTTCTTGTAGAAGTAGTCCACGGTTTTGGCCTGGGGCGCGGCGAGCACGATGGCGCAATCGCTGTTCACCAGAATGGCCTTGCGCGCAGCGAGGTGGTCCTTCTCCGGCTTGGTCTTGAAGCCGTGCAGCCGCAGCGAGCGCATGTTCTTCTCGATGGCGATCTTGGGGCTGACGTCCTTCGGCTTGCGCAACTCCTTCACCATGGTGGGGCGGTGCACGTGGTAGCTCAGGGTGCTCATGCCATCGAAGCCGATGGTGCCGAAGAGCTGCTCGTAGAAGAAGCGGTCCTTGCCGTTCTTGAAGACGGTGTGCCGCTTGTGAGGGATCTTGCCCAGTGTATGGTAGATCGGCATTGGCCGGTTGGGGGTTGAAAGTTGAGCGGGTTGGCGGTTGCCCGTTGTCAGTTTTCTGCCGCGCAAGCCTAAGCGCTCGTTGTCGGTTGTGGGTTGACGGTCGTCAGTTCGGGTTGAAGTGTGCCATTGAGCGCGAGCAGCTCCTCTTCCTCACGGATGCGGCGACGCAGGCCTTCGGGGTCGTTGATGGCTTTGGTCCTGGTGCTGCGGGTGCTGCGGCCTTTGCGCCAGACGCGTTGGGCTTCGATGGGCAGCTGGTGGATCTCGCGGCAGCTGGGCGAACAGCAGTCGGCGTACTTGGTGGCGCAAGCCTCGCATTGCACCAGAAGCAGGTTGCAGGTCGCTTCGTGGCAATTGGTGATGCGGTCGCACTTTGCGCCGCACTGCATGCAGGTGCTCACCACATCGTCAGTGATGCGCTCGGACAGGCGTTCATCGAACACGAAGTTCTGCCCCTTGTACTTGCTCTTCAGGCCTTGCGCTTTGATCTGCCGCGCGTAGTCGATGATGCCGCCGTGCAGCTGGCCCACGTTGGTGAAGCCTTCGTGCTTCAGGTAGGCGCTGGCCTTCTCGCAGCGGATGCCGCCGGTGCAATAGAGCAGCACCTCGGCGTCCTTCTTCTCCTTCATCACTTCCTTCACCTCTTCGATCGCCCCCCGGAACGTATCGGCCCTGGGCAGGTAGGCGCCCTCGAAATGCCCGATGAGGCACTCGTAGTTGTTGCGCATGTCGATCACCAGCGCACCTTCTTCCATCTTTCTGTTGAAGGCGGCCGCATCGAGGTGCTCACCCACGTTGGCCACGTCGAAGGCATCATCCGCGAGACCGTCGGCCACGATCTTGTTCTTCACCTTGATGGCAAGCTTCAGGAAGCTCCTGCCATCATCCTCCACGGCGATCTTGAAGGGCACGCTGTTGAACTCCGGCCGCGCGTCCAGCGCCTTGCGAAACCTGTCCAGGAGGTGCATGGGCAGCGAAAGCTGGGCATTGATCCCCTCATGGGCCAGATAGATGCGCCCGAGAACGCCCAGCGCTTCCCACTCGGTGTACAGTTCGCTCCTCAGGGCAGCGGGGTCGGCCAGCCGCACGTATCGGTAGAAACTGAGCGTGGTGCGCGGAAAGCCCTCGGATCCCAGACGGGCCCGAAGCTCAAGGGGGCCGTGATGATTGCGCAAATGATGGGCTTCCATGCCGGACAAAGATAGCCGAAGGGCCACGGCCTCAGGGGCATCCGGGGCCATGGGTGGGCGCTACATTTGGCGCCTCAGCAAAGCTTGCGCATGCCCGACAAACGCATCCTCGTCATCGGCTCCAGCGGCCAGATCGGCACCGAGTTGGTCGAAGGCCTCCGGGCCCGCTTCGGTAACGACAATGTGGTGGCTTCCGACATCAAGGAGCCTCAAGCGAAGCAGGATGGCCCCTTTGTGATGGTGGACGCCATGGACCGACGGGGCATCGAGCGCATCATCGAGAAACATGGCATCACCGAGGTGTACCTGCTGGCCGCCTTGCTGAGCGCCACGGCCGAGAAGGATCCCGCCTTCGCGTGGAAATTGAACATGGAGAGCCTCTTCATCGTGCTGGAGCTGGCGCGCGAAGGCAGGCTGAACAAGGTCTACTGGCCCAGCAGCATCGCGGTCTTCGGCCCCACCACGCCCAAGGACGGCACGCCGCAACACACCATCGCGGAGCCGACCACGGTCTATGGCATCAGCAAACTGGCGGGCGAAGGCTGGTGCCAGTACTACCACAAACGCTATGGCGTGGATGTGCGCAGCATCCGCTACCCGGGCTTGATCGGTTGGAAAAGCGCGCCCGGCGGAGGCACCACCGACTACGCCGTGCACATCTTCCACGAGGCGATCAAGCACGGCCGGTACACGAGCTTCCTGGGGCCGAAGAGCACCCTGCCCATGATGTACATGCCCGATGCCATCCGGGCCACCATCGAAATCATGGAAGCCCCTGCCGATCGGATCAAGGAACGCACCAGCTACAACCTGGCCGGCTTCAGCTTCAACCCGGAAGAGATCGCCTCCGAGGTGCGCCGTCACATCCCCGGCTTCGTCATCGACTTCGCCCCCGACCACCGCCAGGCCATCGCCGACAGCTGGCCGCGCAGCATCGACGACAGTGCCGCCCATGCCGATTGGGGCTGGAAACCGGCTTACGGACTGGCCGACATGGTGAATGACATGGTCGTGAATCTGAAGCGGGACCTGGGCAGTTGAAAAGTTGGAGGTCGAATGTTGGAGGCGTGCTGGCCGATTTCCAATCCCGCAACATGCAACCTTAAACCCTGCGGGACCGTTTCGCGTGACGCGAACCCTGACCGATGACAAGCCGCTGGACCCTGACCTGCCTGTTGCTGCTGACAATCGCCGCCTCTTACGCCCAGGCCATCGCCCCGACCGACACCCTGAACCGGGTGGACGAGCTGGGCCGCAAACAAGGCTGGTGGCGCGTGGTGGCGCCAGAGACCGACAAGACCGGCTACCCCGATGGCGCCCTGGTGGAGGAAGGCCGATACAACAACGGCAAACGCACGGGCACCTGGCGTCGCTTCTGGCCCAACGGCAATCCGATGAGCGAGATCGAATACCACCTGGGACGCCCGCGCGGCGCGTACGCCGTGTACTACCCCAATGGCAAGGTGGAGGAAAGCGGCCGTTGGGACCTGGACCGCAACACCGGCCGTTTCCAGCGCTGGCATCCCAACGGCAAGCTGGCGCAGGACTTCGTCTTCAACGATCATGGCCAGCGGGACGGAGAGCAGAAGTACTACCATGAGAACGGCCAACTGGCCGTGACGGTGAACATCAAGGAAGGGCGCGAGGAAGGCACCCTGAAGCGCTACACCCCCGACGGCCAGCTGCTGCAGGTGGCCGAGTTCAACGGCGGCGTGATCAACGAGGCGAACAGCCGGTACATCCGCAGCGTGCCGAAAGCCGAGGACGTGAAGCCCGACGCATCGGCACCCTCCGCGCCGGCGGTGACCAGGGAAGAGAAGCCCAATGCGGTGCCCTTCCGCGAGAACGGCTGGAACACGCTCTACGACAGGCAGCTGCGGATCTCCCAGCAGGGCGAGTTCAAGAACGGCCGCCTGTGGGACGGCAAGCGTTACACCTACGACACCGACGGACTGCTCCAGCGCATCCAGGTGTACAAGGGTGGCCGCTATGCGGGCGATGCGCCGATCACCACCGAGGACCGGCAGTGATCCGGGGCCTCCGTGGAGCAAACACTACCTTGGCCCCGATGACGGAACATGCGCCAGCGCATCGTTCCACCACGCATCGGTCCGCGGCTTGAAGCGTGCGGGCCGCGATCATAGGGCACCATGGAAGAACTCGAGGAACGCATCCGGTTGTTGATCGACAAGATCACCGGCAACCTGCGCCGCGCGGTGCTCATCGCGCTGGCCGTGCTGGCCGCACTCACCTCCATCAAGACCATCGGTCCCGAGGAGGAGGGCGTGGTGCTCTACCTGGGCAAGTACGATCGCACCCTGCGGCCCGGTCTCAACTTCATCCTGCCCTTCTGGATGGAGACCATCTACAAGACACCGGTGCAGCGCCAGTTGAAACATGAGTTCGGTTTCCGGACCCGCGATGCCGGCGTGCGCACCGAATACGGCAGGGAAGCCTACTCCGACGAGAGCAGCATGCTCACCGGCGACCTGAACCTGGCCGATGTGGAGTGGGTGGTGCAGTACCGCATCGTGGACAGCTATCAGTACCTCTTCAAAGTGCGCAACGCGGAGAAGACCTTCCGCGACATGTGCGAGGCCAGCATGCGCAAGGTCGTCGGTGATCGCACCGTGAACGAGGTGATCACCGTGGGACGCCAGGAAGCCGCCAGCCGCGTGGAGGTGCTGTTGCAGCAGATGTGCGACGAATACCAGAACGGCATCCGCGTGGACCAGGTGGTGCTCCAGGATGTGAATCCGCCCGACAAGGTGAAGCCCTCCTTCAACGCCGTGAACCAGGCCGAGCAGGAACGCAGCACGCTGATCAACCAGGCCGAGAGCGAGTACAACCGGGTGATCCCCCGCGCGCGCGGCGAGGCCGCCGAGACCATCCAGCTCGCCGAGGCCTACGCCCTGAACCGCGTGAACTATGCCACCGGTGAGGCCGACCGCTTCAACGCCGTCTACATCGAGTTCGTCAAATCGCCCGACGTGACACGCCGCCGCCTCTACCTCGAAACGCTGGACCGCATCCTGCCGAAGGTGGGGCGCAAGATCATCGTGGACGAGAAGAGCAACAACGTGCTGCCACTGCTGAACATCGAGGGGCTGCAGAAAAGCAAATGACCATGGGCGTGCGCAACATCCTCCTCATCGTGCTGGCCGTGGCGGTGGTGGCCGTGTCCTGGAGCGGCGTCTTCATCCTGGATGAGACCCAGCAGGCCATCGTCACCCAGTTCGGCAAACCCGTGGGACAGCCCCGCACCGAGCCGGGCATGAACTTCAAGGTGCCCTTCATCCAGAAGGTGCAGTTCTTCGACAAGCGTTTCCTCGAGTGGGACGGTGACGTGAACCAGGTGCCCACCAAGGACAAGACCTTCATCCTGGTGGACACCTACGCGCGCTGGGAGATCACCGATCCGCTGCAATTCTTCATCCGCCTGAACGATGAGCGCGGCGGGCAGAGCCGTTTGGACGACATCCTCGACGGCGAAGTGCGCAACGCGGTGGCCGCGCACGACCTGGTGGAGGTGGTGCGCAGCACCAACCGCGAACCCGAAGTGACCGAGGAATACATGGAGGAGGCCGAAGTGCTCAACCCCATCCGCATCGGACGCAGCAAGATCGAGGCCCAGGTGTTGAGCAGGGCCAACGAGCGCACGAGCGACCTGGGCATCCGCATCCTCGATTTCCGCTTCAAACGCCTGAACTACGCCCCCGAAGTGCGCGACCGGGTGTACGAACGCATGGTGAGCGAGCGCAACCGCATCGCCGACCGCTTCCGCAGCGAAGGGCAGGGCGAGGCGCGCAAGATCGAGGGCGACAAGGAACGCGACCTGGCCCGCATCCAATCCGAGGCCATCATGGAAGCGCAGCGCATCCGGGGCCGGGCGGACAGCAGCGCCACGGCCATCTACGCCAGGGCCTTCGACCGCAACCCGGCCAGCCGCGAACTGTACACCTTCCTGAAGAGCCTGGAGGTGTTGGAGAATTCACTCGACGGCGAAAGCCACGTGATCCTCAGCACCGACAACGAACTCTACCGCTACCTGAAGCGGATGAAGTAGCCGGCGGACCGATGCCCCGGCCAGGGGCAGGCCTTGATGACCGGATCCCCACGCGGAACCCTCCACTACCTTCGCGCTGCCCTTGCCGGGCACGCCGAACCACCATGTCCGACACCCGCCCAGGTCCCTTCCACCTGACCAACACCCTCACGCGGAAGAAGGAGGAATTCAAGCCGCTGGACCCGCCCCATGTGGGCCTTTACGTCTGCGGCCCCACCGTTTACAGCGATGTGCACCTGGGCAATGTGCGCAGCTTCCTCACCTTCGACGTGCTCTACCGCTGGCTCTCGCACATCGGCTACAAGGTGCGCTACGTGCGCAACATCACCGATGTGGGGCATCTGGTGGACGATGTGGACCACGGGGAGGACAAGATCGCCAGGCGCGCGCGGCTGGAAAGGCTGGAGCCGATGGAGATCGTGCAGAAGTACACCAACGGCTTCCACGATGTGATGCGGCTCTTCAACATCCTGCCGCCCAGCATCGAACCCACCGCCACCGGCCACTTGATCGAGCAGATCGAGATGGTGAAGCGCATCCTCGGCAGCGGCTACGGCTATGAGGTGAACGGCAGCGTGTACTTCGATGTGCCGCGCTTCGCCGAGAAGCATCCCTATGGGGAACTCAGCGGCCGCAGGATCGACGAGCTGATCGCCAACACGCGCGACACCGAAGGCATGGACGAGAAGCGCAGCCCGCTCGACTTCGCCCTGTGGAAGAAGGCCGATCCCGCGCACCTGATGAAATGGCCCAGCCCCTGGGGCGAGGGCTTCCCCGGCTGGCACCTGGAGTGCAGCGCCATGAGCACCAAGTACCTGGGCCGCACCTTCGACATCCACGGCGGCGGCATGGACCTGAAGTTCCCGCACCACGAATGCGAGATCGCGCAGAGCGTGGCCGCCGATGGGCAGGCCCCCGTGCGCTACTGGATGCACGGCAACATGCTCACCGTGAACGGCCGGAAGATGGCCAAGAGCGAGGGCAACGGCTTCACGCCCGAAGAGTTGATCACCGGGAACCACAAGCTCCTGGAACGCGGCTACAGCGCCATGACGGTGCGCTTCTTCATGCTGCAAAGCCACTACGCCGGCACGCTGGACTTCAGCAACGCCGCATTGCAGGCCGCGGAGAAAGGTCTGGAGCGTTTGATGGCCGCGGTGGAAGCGCTGCACAGGTTGAAGCCCGGTGACAGCGACCAGGCCGACATCGCCGCCCTGGAACAGCGCTGCCACCAGGCCATGAACGACGACCTGAACACGCCGGTGATGATCGCCGAACTGTTCGAGGGCGTGCGCATCATCAACTCGGTGCGCGACGGCAAGATGGCGCTCACGGCCTCCGCGATCGAACGGTTGCGCAGCTTGTTCAAGACGATGGTCCACGATGTGCTGGGCCTGCTGCACGAAGAAGCACGTGCGGACGACGACCAAGCGCTGGACGGCCTCGTGCGGATCTTCATCCAGCAGCGCGCCGAGGCCAAGGCCCGCAAGGATTTCGCCACGGGCGACCGCATTCGCGACCAGCTCGCCGCACTGGGCATCCGCCTGGTGGACACCAAGGAAGGCACCACATGGGAACGCGCCTGATACGCACCACCCGGGCCGGCATCGCCGCCATGCTGCTGCTATCGGCCTGCGGCACGGATACGCAAGTGCCCGATGCACCGCCCAAACCGGCATTGCCCGCCCTGCCGCCCACACCGCATTTCAACGCGGACAGCGCTTACGCCTTAGTGCGGAAGCAGGTGGACTTCGGTCCGCGCGTGCCGGGCACCGCCGCGCACCGGGCCTGCGGCGATTGGATGATCGCCAAGCTGCGCGGCTACGGCGCCGAGGTGACCGAGCAGACCGGTTCGGTCACCGTCTACACCGGCCAGAAGCTGCCCCTGCGCAACATCATCGGCCGTTTCAACCCCGAAGCCAAGGACCGCATCCTGCTCTTCGCGCACTATGACACGCGGCCCTTCGCCGACAAGGACACCGAGCGCAAGAACGAGCCCATCGACGGGGCCAACGACGGCGCCAGCGGCGTGGCCGTGCTGCTGGAGATCGCGCGCCACCTGGCCGGCAAGGAGCACGGCCCCGGCGTGGACATCCTCTTCACCGACGTGGAGGACCACGGCCAGCCCAGTGGATCGATGGGCATGGACAACGGCAGCGCGGACACCTGGGCGCTGGGCGCGCAATACTTCGCCAAGAACCCGCACGTGCCGGGCTACACCGCGCGCTTCGGCATCCTGCTGGACATGGTGGGCGCCCGCGACGCGCTCTTCTACCGCGAAGCGCTGAGCATGCAGTACGCGCCGGCCATCGTACACAAGGTGTGGAAGACCGCGCACGCGCTCGGCTACCGCGACCGTTTCATCAACGAGACCAAATACTTCGTGGGCACGGACGACCATGTGCCCATCAACAAGCAGCTGCGCATCCCCAGCATCGATATCATCCAGTACGATCCCGACACGCGCGCCTTCGGCCCCTACTGGCATACGCACGATGACAACATGGACATCATCGACCGGGAGACGCTGAACGCCGTGGGACATACCGTGCTGGAGGTGGTGTGGCAGGAGCGTTGAGTGGCGAGGATGACTCCGCGGATCAATTCAGCCGCAGATGTCGCAGATAGCGCAGATAGCGGCTGGCTTCAGCTGCGCACTGGCATAGCGACAGGAAGTACACGATCGCTTCCATCCGGACCAGTTCCTGGGGCGCGATCATCTGCGTCATCTGCGACATCTGCGGCTCCTCACCAAAGCGCCAGCGAAGCCGCGCCATCCCGCGCCTAACTTGGCGGCCGCATGTCCCAACAAGTTCCCACCGCCGCCGAGGACAAACGCCTCTTCCTCCTCGACGCCTACGCGCTGATCTACCGCGCCTACTTCAGTTTCATCAAGGCGCCGCGCATCAACAGCCAGCGCCTCAACACCAGCGCGGCCTTCGGTTTCACGCTCACCCTGCTCGATCTGATCAAGCGCGAGAAGCCCACCCACATCGCCGTGGTCTTCGATACCGCCGCGCCCACCGACCGCCACATCGAACACACCGAGTACAAGGCCAACCGGCAGGAGATGCCCGATGACATCCGCAGCAACATCCCCTACATCCGCCGCATCATCGAGGCCTTCAACATCCCCATCCTTGAAAGCGACGGCTACGAGGCCGACGACGTGATCGGCACCCTGGCCAAACAGGCCGAGGCCACCAGCTACACCACCTTCATGGTCACGCCCGACAAGGACTTCGGGCAGCTGGTCACCGACAAGGTCCTCATGTACAAGCCCGGCCGTGCGGGCGCGCCGCCCGAAGTGCTCGGTCCCAAGGAGATCTGCGCGCGCTGGGGCCTGGAGAACACCGACCAGGTGCGCGACATCCTCGGCCTCATGGGCGACGCGGTGGACAACATACCGGGCATCCCCGGCGTGGGCGAGAAGACCGCCATGAAACTGGTGCAGGAATTCGGCAGCCTGGAGGCGGTGATCGAACGGGCGGATGAGATCAAAGGCAAGCTGGGCGAAAGGGTGAAGGAACATGCCGAGCAGGGCGTCTTCTCCAAGCGGCTCGCCACCATCATCACCGATGCGCCGGTGGAGATCGACCACACCGCCCTCACCCTCGATCCGCCCGACAAGGACAAGGTGCTGGAGGTGTTCAGCGAGCTGGAATTCCGCAACCTGCTGAAGACCGTGCTCGGGGAGGAAGCGCAATTGCAGGCGCCCGCGGCCCCGGCGAAAAAGGCCAAGGGACGCCACGAGGACCAGATCGACATGTTCAGTGGTGGCGATCCGGATGACGCCGGTGACGCGCTGCCATCCACCACCCCGCTGGCCACCATCCACACCACGGAACACGAGTACCGCATCGCCGCCACGGCCGCGGAACAGGACGCGTTGGCGAAGGAACTCGCCGGCCTGGAACGCTTCTGCTTCGACACCGAGACCACCAGCATCGACGAGCGCCACGCGGAATTGGTCGGGCTCTCCTTCAGTTGGAAAGCGCACACTGGATGGTATGTGCCCGTGCCCGCCGACCGCGCGGAAGCGAAGACCATCGTGGCGCGCTTCAAAGCCGTGCTGGAGGATGCCCGCATCGAAAAGGTGGGGCAGAACATCAAGTACGATCTCATCGTGCTGGAGAACTACGACGTCCACCTGGCAGGACCCATGTTCGACACCATGCTGGCGCACTACCTGCTGCAGCCCGAACTGCGGCACGGCATGGACTACATGGCCGAGACCGTCCTGGGCTACCGGCCGGTGAGCATCACCGAGCTGATCGGCCCGAAAGGGAAAGGCCAGAAAAGCATGCGCGAGGTGCCGGTGGAGCAGGTGGCCGAATACGCCGCCGAGGATGCCGACATCACCTGGCGGCTGTACGAGGCCTTCGCGCCGCGCCTGCAGGAGGACGGCCTGGAGCAGCTCTTCCGCGACATGGAGATGCCCCTGGTGCGCGTGCTGGGAGACATGGAGATGGAGGGCATCCGGCTGGATGTGGAGGCTTTGAGGGACTACGGCCGCGAACTGGGCGGGGACATCCTGAAACTGCAGGGCGCCATCAAGGAAGCCTGCGGGAACATCGAATTCAACATCGACTCGCCTAAGCAACTGGGCGACGTGCTCTTCGAGACCTTGAAGATCGGCGGCGACAAGCCGAAGAAGACCCGCACCGGCCAGTACCAGACCAGCGAGGACGTGCTCGCCGAGCTGAAGGACGCGCACCCCGTGGTGCCGCTGATCCTGGAATACCGCATGCTGCGCAAGCTGAAGAGCACCTACGTGGACACCCTGCCCACCATGGTCGATCCGCGCACCGGGCGTGTGCACACCAACTACCGCCAGGCCGTGGCCGCCACGGGCCGCCTCAGCAGCGAGGACCCCAACCTGCAGAACATCCCCATCCGCACCGAGAAGGGCCGCGCCATCCGCAAGGCCTTCGTGCCACGCGACAACCGGCACCTGCTGCTCAGCGCCGACTACAGCCAGATCGAGCTGCGCGTGATCGCACACATGAGCGGCGACCACAACCTGCAGGAGGCCTTCCGCCAAGGCTTGGACATCCACGCCGCCACGGCCGCCAAGGTCTTCAACGTGGACCTCGCCCAGGTGACGCGCGAGCAGCGCGGCCGCGCCAAGGCCGTCAACTTCGGCATCGCCTACGGGCAGGGCGCCTTCGGCCTCAGCATGAACCTGGGCATCCCGCGCGCGGAGGCCAAACAGATCATCGACGACTACTTCGCGCAATTCCCCGGCGTACGCGAATACATGGACACCCAGATCGAATTCGCCCGCAAGCATGGCTATGTGAAGACCCTGCTGGACCGCCGCCGCTACCTGCCGGACATCAACAGCGCCAACCAGACCGTGCGCGCCCAGGCCGAACGCATCGCCATCAACGCCCCCATGCAGGGCACCGCCGCCGACATCATCAAGCTGGCCATGGTGCGCATCCACGCCGGTCTGCGGAAGGAGCGCATGAAGAGCAGGCTGCTGCTCCAGGTGCATGATGAACTGGTGCTGGACACGCAACTCGACGAGGCGCCCGCCGTACAAGCGCTCGTTCGTGAGCGGATGGAAGGTGCCCTGAAGCTGGAAGTGCCGCTCGTTGTTGACATGAACATGGGGAAAAACTGGCTGGAAGCGCACTGAGCGCGCGTGAGGCCACCGGCATCTTTGAGCCACTTTCCCCCCGACCCGATGCAGCCGATGAGACGATCGTACATGCCATGCCTCATGGCCGCGGCCCTGTTGCTGGCCGCCTGCGGTGGCGATGCGCCACCCCAGGACACCTTTAGCACCGATGAGGGGCAGGAAGGCACCGTGCAGGACACCCGCCTGCGCAAGACCCGCAACATCTTCTACAACATCCCCTCCCCCATGGAGACCGCCGCCCTGCTGAAGAAGGCCGGCGCCGACTACAACGGGAAGCTGCTTAACGATGTGAAGAACGTGGACCGCTACACCGCCGCCAGCAAGCAGGCCCTCAACCTGGGCGTCTACGGCGCGGACCTCAGCTACGCCAGCGTCTTCAACCAGACCCAGGAGAGCATGTTCTACACCTCCTGCGCCAAGAAGCTCGCCGACCGCCTGGGCGTGAGCGGCGCCTTCAACGATGGCACCCTGGAGCGCATGGAGAAGAACATGCAGGACCGCGACTCCCTGCTCAACATCATCAGCGAGACCTACTGGGAGGTGGACGCCTACCTGAAGGAGAACGACCGCGAGCACCTCAGCGCGCTGATGGTGGTGGGCGGCTGGGTCGAAGGTCTCTACATCGCCACCCAGGTGGCCGCCACCAGCAACAGCGCAGAACTGCGCCAGCGCGTGGCGGAACAGAAACTGAGCCTGGGCGACCTCCTGGGCCTGCTGGACAGCTACGAAGGCGAGGACCCCGCCCTGGACGGTGTGCGCGCCGACATGCGCTCCCTGGAGAACCTCTTCGCCGCGGTGGAGATCCCCGCCGGGGGCAGCAGCGTCACCCAGGAGAACGGTGTAACGGTCATCGGTGGCGGTGCCCCAACGGCCGGCCTCACCCAGGAACAACTCACCGCCATCCGCGACCGGGCCGCGGCCATCCGCACGAACTACATCAACTGAGCGGCACCATGACCACCCGACGGAACCCCCTCGCGATCGCCGCCCTGGCCGCCATGCTGCTGCTGCTGGCCGGTGCCGCACAGGCCCAGTGCCGCAGCTTCGCCAAGAACAAGTGCGTGCCCGACCTGGCGCCCTACAAGTTCAATGAGTCCTTCAACGGTGCCCAGCTCGCCCCCGGCGAAGAGGCCGAGGTGAACCTCACCTTCTACTCCGGCCAGGAATACCGCGTGATGGTGTGCGTACACCCCATCCTGGGCGAGGTGAACTGGAAGCTGGTGGACACCAACAACAAGACCGTCTTCGAGAGCCTCGCCGACGAGCCCAAGAAGTCGTTCGACTTCAAAGTGGCCAGCACCACGCAGATGAGGGTGGTGGTGTGGGTGCCCACCCGCGGCTCCAGCGACATGGTGCACGTGGGCTGCGTGGCCATCCTCACCGGCTTCAAGGAATAGCGGCGCTCTGGTACGTCCGCCGAACCCTGCGCGGGGTGTTCTGTTCACAGGCGCCCCGCGCAGGCTTTGGGGACCGTCGCTCACTCCTTCACCCACTTCCCGCTGCCCCGTGGCCGGCCATGCGCATCGCTGATGTGGTAGAAGTACATGCCCGGCACCAGGCCCTGCGCATTGAAGCGGGCGCTGCTCTGCTGCACCGGCGTGGTGCCCGCCAGACGCCCCTGGGCATCGAAGAGCCGCAAGGTGCCGCCGTGCACCACCGGGCCGTTCAGCGTGGCGGTGAAGCCCTCGGTACCGGGGTTGGGGAAGAGGTGGGCGGAAAGTGATGCATGCTCCTCCATGCCGATGGTCAGGCAATCATCCGGCCCCAGCTTCACAGCCCAGTAGTCGAAAATGGGGTTGGGGTCGCTCAGGGAAGCCACGCCGCCGATCACGATGATGCCGCCATCCGATGTGGCCTTGATGCGTTGCGGCTGGTAATACAGATCCAACTCATCACCATGGGCCACTTGCGCACTGCAGAGCGGGTTCAGCATCGTGTCCAACTCCCACACATGTATCCGGTTGGGGTCCAAGGGCAACCCGGCCACAGGCGTGTGATATGCTTCGATCATTCCGAAAAGCACCCTGCCATCTTCCCGTTGCCAGGATGAATTCAACATGAATGGATAGTCGTACCACGAACTGCTTTCCGGCAGGAACGCGGAGATCCATCCTCCATCTTCCGTTATCCGGTTGATCGCGGCACGATAACCGTGGCTCAATGAACCCCGGCGGCCACTGACGATCAAGTCCCCATTGGTCTGGCGGTGCATGAAATGGTGTTCGCTTATGGTCTTCCAACCTTCCGCGATGCCCCATGGGTCCACACTGCCATCGGCATGCGGGGGGTAGAATGATCCTTGCAGCGTGAACGCTTGGTCGAACCGGTGGAACGAACTGCGCTCGGAAGGTATCACATCCTGCAGGTCACCGGCACAGCCCACCAAGGATCCACCACCGTCCATGGTGATCACATGTCTTGGAATGACATAGGGATGCGCTATCGGGGGTGGTTGAGCCGTGAGCAGAAAGGTCCGCTCGTCGAGCAGATCGCCATCGGCCCCGAATCGCATGAGGATCATCCTGTCAGGCAGGGGTGTACTGACCCTTCCTGCGGCCGCGATCAAATACGTACCATCCGTATCACGGGTGACATTGCCGAAAGAAACAAGTCCAAGCCCCGGAAAAACATGGTACGAAGAATCGATCGGCGTGAGGTCCGCATGGCATCTATAAGTGGCAATGCCCCGTGCGCCTTCCGCATCCCTGATATGGCCGAAGACCAACCAATCACCCGAGGCAAGATCCTCTTGGATCGATACGATGGAGTAGTGAATGTCATCATGGTTCCAGAGCCTCCTCGAGGTCAGCAATGCGCCATGCGGATCCAACTTTAGCAAGTGGCCATACCAAGCGGAAGTGCTGCCAGAGCCCGATCGGTTTCCGGCTCCGATCAAATAGCCGCTCCCGGTCTCCACGACGTCAAGAAGCATGGCATCCCCTTCCTGCCATTCCCCCGACCCTTCGAACGTCCAAGAGTTCTGGGCATACATGAACAGCACGACCAATACGGCAATTGTCACCGAGATCAATCGCATCACTCTGACGGCAAATTGTTGATCCCATATCTGGCTTCCGCAACGTGCTGTTGTATGTGAATATCGTCATCCGGATAGGGCAATGTGAAGGTGTTGGGGAACACCGTTGTCCTGATCGGCTCCTTACCAGAAGGTGTATTGAACCATATCACATCCCAAGTACCCTGTGTGTACTGGGCCATCATGGACGGAGTGAAGCATGCATCACATGGCTCGAACACGGTTCCTTCACATTGCCATATCCCCCCAAGCGGCAACGAGGAGGCAGTAAGCTGCTTGTTCTCGATATCCGTCCAATAGCTGTTCACCGGATGGACCAAGGCGAAGTTGACCCTGTTCTGGATCTGCTTGTCGGCACATAATCCCGTCCCTCCTTGGTTCGGGCCACAGCCACAACTTGACAGTCCACCATAGGCCATGAAGTAGTCATTCGCCCCATAGCTGGTATTCAACGACTTGTCATACCCGGAACCCACCAAGGCGGTCGCACACAGCGTCAAACCAACGCCCGCAGACCCTTGCGACACGTCGATCACCACCAAGTGTGATACCCCGGGTTGGTCATTCGCCGAGAGCGCTTCTGACAAGGCCAGAAAAGCCTGTCCCGCATCCCAAGCCGTGATCCTTTGGTCTGTAACGGGCACCACCACTTGCATAGAATCCAGGATGAGTTCATTCGCATCCAGCCATGTTCGCCTCATGCTGTAGTTCAACGCCGCCTCCACATACCACACGGCACTGTCCACACTCAGGAAACCGCCGCTCTTGGCGTCAGCGGCCAGGGCGCGTTCAATGAAAGCTTTGACGCGGGGGGTGGGGTTCACCTGCGCGGCTTCGCTTGTGGCACCGGGCAGGGCGGGGCCGGGTGCTTCTTTGCGGCAGGCGGTGATCAACACGGCGCTCATCAGGGCAAGGGCCGCCAGCCTATGGGCTGATCTGGTTGGATGTTGGATGTTGGATGTCGCATGGCGGTTGAATTTGTTGTGGAAGATGAAGGTGGATAACAACGAGGGGCGGTCCAAACCAGATGCCTGCGTTCACGTGGAGTTCCACTGCGGAATTCCGGTTGAAGCGTATCACACAAACCACTGGGATCCACTTGGAACGGGCGCATGGCGTGCCCGATACAGGGGTGATCCCATGGTGCATCTCACTCCTTCACCCACTTCCCACTCCCACGCGACCGGCCTTGCGCATCGCTGATGTGGTAGAAGTACATGCCCGGCACCAGGCCCTGCGCATTGAAGCGGGCGCTGCTCTGCTGCACCGGCACACTGCCCACCAGCCGCCCCTGGGCTTCGAAGAGCCGCAAGGTGCCGCCCTGCACCACCGGGCCGTTCAGCGTGGCGGCGAAGCCCTCGGTGCCGGGGTTGGGGAAGAGGTGGGCGGATAGTGGTGCATGCTCATCCACGCCCACAGGCTGGCAGGCTTCGGGCGGGAACTTCTGGGCCCAGGCCTGAAAGCGCTGGCCCGAACCGATGAGCTTGCGCGAGCCCATCAGGATGAACCCGCCATCGGACGCTGCACGAATGCGGTCCAAGGAATAGTAGACATTGTCCTCAGATCCATCCAGAACGAACGTGCAATGAGCTTGGAGCAGGCTGTCGAGCAAAAAGACCCTCGCTCTGCTGGGTTCTATCGGTTCGTAGGGCAACATACCTGCGTGAAAATTCTCGACCATGGCGAAGTAGTATCCGTTATCGTCCTTCTGCGCCAAGCCGGATAACAGCGGAGGGTGATCATGCAGGTACGCACTCTGTGGCAGGAACTGCCTGAGGAGTGTCCCCTGATCATCAATGACCATTACACCTGCCCTTTTCCCGAGGCTGTTGAGGCCTATCTCGCCGGACACCATGATGGCCGATCCGCCCACGGCGACCATATCCATGGGTATGCGGAAAAGACTGTCCGGGTGATAGTCTTCCGGTTGACCGCCCACATTTGGCGCGAGGAACCCGCCTGTCGCGTTGAAGTCATCATCGAGAAGGACATACTTGGTCCCCCCTCCCAGTTCAAATGCAGGGCCGCCTTGCATGGAGACCAGGATGCCATCCCCACGCTCGATCGCATGCCGCGTGATCGACACGCCAGATGATACCTGATACTGAGCGGAGTGTAGCGAATCGCCCTCTGGGGACACACGTAGCAAGACCAGGGCATTGGGTATGGGAGAAGGGCCGGTCGTTCCTGTTCCCGGCAGAACCAGATCTCCTGTCTGCGTGACCAGGACATTCTCGAGACTCGTCGAGATCAGACCAGGGAACGTGAAGGTCTGCTCGTAAATGACCTGACCCGTACTTGAGAGTTTGCCATGATAGAACCCGGTGGCGTTCTCCATGGCACCGCGCCACAATCCATTGAGATAGTGTCCGTCATTGTCCGAGCTTGACATTATCGACACGACACCAGCGGAGGCAGAACCCACGGCCAATGGGATGACCTCTGATACACTGCCACTACCATTCAAGTGGATCACGGACGATGTGAAGGGCTGTGTACCTCCAATGCCTTTGTCAATGCGCGTGAGCAGGAAGCCCGTAGAGAGTTCCACAGCATCGGTGATATTGCACTCGCTGGGCAAATGATCACCCACATACACCCAGTCATTCTGCGCCTTCGCGGGTTCCCATAAAAAGACGCAAGAATGAAGCGCCGCTCGGATCAAGAGTCCTCGCCACATACCTTGAACCCATAGGTGAAGTCGGCCACATGGAGATAGAACCCACAGCCACCTGTGCAGGTCAGCGTGGTCCCGTTGACCGCGGCCACCACGAGATCCTTGGTCGGGCAATGGGTCGCCCGTATCGTCTGTGCCACATCCCATGTACCCTGTGTGTAGAAACTATGGTCCGTGGGGTCCAGGCAGGACGTACAGCCACCGGACGTCACACACGCATACGTCTGATAGTCGAAGAACCAATCCCACTGCGTGCTATCGTTCGGGTTCAGAAAATCGTCATAGCCGTACTGGTTCGATCCCAAATTCTGACTATCCCGTATGTACCACGTCTCCACATTGATGTGGTAGCAGTCCACCCCTATGCTGCCGATGGCGGCGTTGATGCGCGCCTCGATCCGCTTGTCAGCACAGATCCCGGGGTTGTTCCCCGTGTGTGAGGGACAGGCGCAACTGCTGCTGCCTCCTCCCCAGAGCCAATAGTCGTTGGAGCCGAAATTCGTGTTCAGTTTGGCGCCGCCAGTCGCGCTATACGCGAAGCAATCCAGCTTGAGCCGGCTTCCACTCCTTTCCGCTACAATATCCACAATGACCCAGTGGCGACCCGCGTCGGCGACCGCCTCCATGGACGTAGCGAAAGACAGGAAAGCCTGTGACGTGGCATGTGCATCCACATGGTCACCGATAGTTTCCACCAGGACCTCGAAGGGATACACCACGATATCTTCATTGGGCAAGCCCGATCCCGTCATGCTGTAGTTCAGCGCCGCCTCCACATACCACACGGCGCTGTCCACACTCAGGAAACCGCCGCTCTTGGCGTCTGAAGCCAGGGCGCGTTCAATGAAAGCTTTGATGCGGGGGGTGGGGTTCACCTGCGCGGCTTCGCTGGTGCTGCCGGGTAAGGCGGGGCCGCGTGCTTCCTTGCGGCAGGCGGTGATCAGCACGGCGCTCATCAGGGCAAGGGCCGCCAGCCTATGGGCTGATCTGGTTGGATGTTGGATGTTGGATGTTGTATGTCGCATGGCGGTTGAATTTATTGTGGAAGATGAAGGTGGATAACAACGAGGTGCGGACCAAACCAGATGCCTGCCTTCACGTGGTATTCCACAGCTCATTTCCTGTTCCTGCGCGTCTCACAAACCACTGGGATCCACTTGGAACTGGCGCATGGCGTGCCCGATTCAGGGGTGATCCCATGGTACACGATATCGCTGTTCCTCTGTTGGCTCCGAACAGCCGCGTGCCAGTACGCCCCGTAATGCCCCATGTGTAGCTTGGCCGCATGCGCCTGCCCGCCGACAAACTGCCCGACGTGGGCACCACCATCTTCGCCGTGATGAGCCAATTGGCCCAGGAGACCGGCGCCATCAATCTCAGCCAGGGATTTCCCGATTTTCCCGTGGATCCCGAACTGGTGTCGCTGGTGCAGGAGGCCATGCGCGGGGGCCACAACCAGTATGCGCCCATGCCCGGGTTGCCCGGCCTGCGCGAGGCGCTCGCCGCCAAGGTGGAAGCGCTTTACGGCCATGCCTATGATCCGGCTACGGAGATCACCATCACGGCCGGGGGTACACAAGCGCTCTTCACCGCGCTGGGCGCCGTGGTGCGCCCGGGCGATGAAGTGGTGGTGATCGATCCGGCCTACGACTGCTACGCGCCCAGCGTGCGGCTCTTCGGCGGCAGCCCGGTGCATGTGCGCCTGGATGACCGGATGCGCTTCGATGCCGGGGCCCTGCGCGCCGCG
The DNA here is from genome assembly GCA_026129465.1 of Flavobacteriales bacterium. Classification (NCBI taxonomy): domain Bacteria; kingdom Pseudomonadati; phylum Bacteroidota; class Flavobacteriia; order Flavobacteriales; species Flavobacteriales bacterium. Next base: position 2,803,718 of record JAHCIA010000001.1, on the reverse strand, counting down.
ATCACCCCACGCACCCGCGCGGTGATGATCAACACGCCACACAATCCGGGTGGCACCATCCTGCGGGCCGCCGATCTGGACGCCATCGCGGCCATGCTCCACGGCACGGACATCCTGCTGATCAGCGACGAGGTGTATGAGCATCTGGTCTTCGACGGCGAGCCGCACGCTTCGGTGATCGGCCACCCGGCGCTGCGCGAAAGGGCCTTCGTGGTGTTCAGCTTCGGCAAGGTGTTCCACGCCACCGGCTGGAAGACCGGCTATGTACTGGCGCCCAAGGAGCTGATGGCCTTGTTCCGCAAGGTGCACCAGTTCAATGTGTTCAGCGTGAACACCCCCATGCAGCACGCGCTCACGAATTACCTGGCCGATCCGGCGCGATACACTTCACTTCCCGCCTTCTATCAGGCCAAGCGCGACCGGTTCGCCGAAGGGCTGCGCGGCTCACGCTTCCAGTTGCTGCCCTGCGAAGGCTCCTACTTCCAGGTGGCGGACTACGGCGCCATCAGCGAGCTCGGCGATCGCGCGTTCTGCGAATGGCTGGCCAGGGAACATGGCGTGGCGGCCATCCCGCTCTCGCCCTTCTACGCCGACCCGCCCAAGGACCAACGGCTGTTACGTTTCTGCTTCGCCAAGCAGGAGGCTACCTTGGATGCCGCCATCGACAGGCTATGCAAGATCTGAGGGTCACACTGGTGCAGAGCATGCTCCACTGGGAGGATGCCGAAGCGAACCGCCGCATGTTCGCCGAACGGCTGCGTGCACTGGCGGACACCACGGACCTGGTTCTGCTGCCGGAAATGTTCACCACGGGTTTCAGCATGCGCAGCGAAGGGTTGGCCGAGTCCATGGATGGCCCGACCGTCAAGTGGTTGCGCGAACAGGCGAAGACCCTCGGCGCGGCGGTCTACGGCAGCATCATCGTGGAGGACGGGGGCCGGTACTTCAATCGTGGTCTGTTCGTGAAGCCCGATGGCTCCGTGGCGCATTACGACAAGCGGCACCTCTTCCGCATGGCGGAGGAGCATGCCCACTTCGCTCCGGGCATCCGACGCGTGGTGGTGGAGCACGGCGGCTGGCGCATCCTGCTGCAGGTGTGCTACGATCTGCGCTTCCCGGTCTTCAGCCGCAACCGCGAGGACTACGACCTGGCGCTGTACGTGGCCAACTGGCCCGAGGCACGGCGCAGGCCCTGGTCGCAATTGCTGATCGCGCGCGCCATCGAGAACCTCGCCTACGTGGCAGGCGTGAACCGCGTGGGCATGGACGGCAAGGGCATCCACTACAGCGGCGATTCGGTGGCGCTGGACCCGCGCGGCGAAGCGATCGGCACCTTGGAACCCTCCAAGGAGGGTCTGCTCACCGTGACCTTGGACGCCGCATCGCTGCTGGAGTTCCGCGCGAAGTTCCCCGCGCATCTGGACGCGGACAGATCCACGATAGAAGGGTTGTAAGGGTGATGGGGTTTGAGGGTGAGAGCGTGTGAGAGACGGCCCTTGCACGCCCGCACTCTTTCACCCTCACACTTGGATCATGAAGACCCACTCCAGCATCAGAGCGTGATCGTCCACAACTACCGCAACACCTGGATATGCCCCATGCGCTGCTGCTCCATGCCCAGCGTACCATTGGCATCCTCGTAGAAGCGGTACCGCATGCGCCACATGTAGATGTCGTTCTTCACCTCCTGTCCGCGGTAGGTGCCGTCCCAGCCGAGGTTCGGGTCCTTGCTCTCGAAGATCACCGCGCCCCACCGATCGAAGACCAGCAGTTCCATGGTGGCGATGTTGGTGCCCACGGGCAGGAACACGTCGTTGGTGCCGTCACCATTCGGCGTGAAGGTGTTGGGCACATAGATCGCCGAGGGGCAGTACTCACTCACCACCACACTGTCGCGCAGCGCGCAGTCGAACACGTTGGTGATGTCCACGAAGTACCAGCCGTAGGCCCCGGCGAGGATCACCTGCGACTCGGCGCCCGTGCTCCACACATAGCGCGAACCGGGATTGCCGGCATCAAGCGCGGCGTGGTGGGGCTCCTCATCCAGGCAGGTGAACACTTGTCGCACGGCCATGCGCACGGGCGATGGGTTGAAGATCGCCGTGATGGCATCGCTCACGGTACAGAAACCGTTGCTCACCGTCACGCTGTAGGTGCCGTTGGCCGTCACCGCCAGCGAGGGCGCCGTGCTGCCATCGCTCCACAGATAGGTGGAAGCTGGTGAGAACGCGTTCAACTGCAGGATCTGCCCAGCGCACAGCACGGTGTCCGCGCCGAGTTCCAAGGCCGGCGGTGGCACCAGGTCCACCTGTGCACTGAAGGTTCCGGTGCAACCATTCGGCAGGGTGATCCCCACACTGTACATCCCGCTCGTTGGCGCGGCGATGCTCTGGGTGCTGGCACCGGTGTTCCAAAAGAAGTCGGCGCCGGGGTTCCCCGCATCGAGGGTCACGCTCTGGTCGTTGCACACGGCCACATCGCTCAAGTTGTCCACCGGTCCACTCAACAGCGTCACCAGCACCGCATCACTGGCGGAACAGAAGCCGTTGCTCACCGTCACGCTGTAGGTGCCTCCGGCGCCCACTTCGATGGTGGGTGTGTCCTGGCCATTGCTCCAAACGAACTGCGCGCCGGGATTGCCAGCGTCAAGCGTTTCGGTCTGGCCGGGGCAGATGCTCACATCGGGGCCGAGGTCCACCGTGATGGCCGGCGCGAGCGTCACTTGCGCGGTGTAGGTCGCGGTGCAGTTCTGTGGCGTGGTGATGGTCACGCTGTAGTCGCCTGAAGCGCCTGGCGTGATCGTTTGCGTGGTGGCACCGTTGCTCCACAGGTAGGAGGAACCGGCGTTGCCCGCGTTGAGCACAGGCGGCGTGGTCTCACAGGCGGTGACATCCTCCAGGGTGTTCACGGGCGATGCGTGGAAGGCGACCTGCACGGCATCGCTGGCGCTGCAACCTTGCGGCGTGGTGACCGTGACGCTGTAGGTACCGCTGGTGTTGACGGAGATCTGCGATGTGCCCTGACCGGTGCTCCAGAGGATGGTGTTGCCCGCGTTGCCGGCATCGAGCGTGTGGCTGTTGGCTCCGCAGAGCGACACGTCCGTGCCGAGATCGACCACCGGCATCGGATGCAGCGTCACCTGGAAGGTGGTGATGCCCTGGCAGCCTTGCGCATCGGTGATGGTGAGCGTGTAGTTGCCGCTCGCGTTCGGCGTGATCGAAGGGGTCTGCTGGCCGGTGCTCCATTGGTAGGACACCCCGGGCTGTGGGGCCGAAAGCAGGGGTGGCGCGTCAGCGCAACTCGCCACCACGCTCTGTGCGGGCATACCCTCGAAGGCGCGCGTGATCACCACCTGATCGCTCACCGAGCAGCCGTTCGCATCGGTGACCGTGACCGTGTACGTGGCGGTCTGATCGGCCAGGATCGTGGGCGATTGGATGTTCGCCGCGTTGAGGTTGGCAGCGGGTGTCCACTGGTAGGTGGCGCCAGGCACGTTGTGCTGCACGCTGAGCTGATGGCCCAGGGCACTGCACAGCGTGAGGTCCGGACCGGCGTTCGCCGTGTAGCCTGTCGTCACGGTCACGGTGACCGAACCCGTCAACGAACAGCCGGAAGGCCCATCGGTGACGGTGACGGTGTAGGTGGTGGTCTGCGTGGGCGTCGCCACGGGCGCGGCGATCGCATAGTTGCTCAATCCCGCACCGGTCCACTGGTAGGACAAGTTGCTTCCCCCACTGGCATTGGCCTGCACGGGCGTGCTCTGCCCCTGGCAAAGCGTCAACGCGTCTGCGCTCACGGTCAGGCCGAGCAAGGTGTTCACGGTGATCGTCACCTGCTCCGAAGCGATGCAGCCCAAGGCGTTGGTCGCCTGCACATGGTAGGTCGTGGTGCTGGTGGGCGTCGCCGTGGGCGTGGCCGAGGTGGTGCTGCTGAGCGTTCCGTTGTTCGGTGTCCACACGTAGGTGGTGAGCGAATCGAAGCTGGGCACCACCTGCAGCCCGATGCCCGCGATGTCGCAAAGGGTGGTGTCGTTGGTCACCTGGAGCGTGAAGGCCGGCGCCACGTGGATGTACACCGAATCGCTGTAAGCGCATCCGGCAGCGGGGTCGATGCCGGAGAGGGTGTACCACCCACTGGCCTGTGGCTGCGCGCTGGTCTGCGGCGCATTGGCGTTGCCCACCGGCCCGCCGCTCCAAGTGAGCGCGAGCCAGGTGTTGTCGTAGCGCGCCACCCGGAACTCGTCGAAGGCCCAATTGTCCTGCCCCGCGCCGCTGTTGCTCACCTGCCGCAGCCGGAACATGGTGTTCGCGCTCTGGGCGGGTGGTGGAATGGGCGCGATGATGGGTGCGAACGCCGGATAGGCGCTCTCCACGTAGAGTGCGAGGAGGTTCCAGGAGAAGCCGAAGTTGGTGCTCCACTCCAGCACCACATCCTCACCGGGGTCGGCGTCCTGGCAGGGAGCGGTGCCGTTGGCGATCTTCAGGTGGAAACGTACCTCGCCGCCGCCCAGGGTGTTGAGCGCCTGGGTGTGCGCGGAGCGCTGGCCGTTGCCGTTGAAGTAGAGCGCCCCACCACTAACACTGCCGCAGGCGGTGCTCACCGTGCCGCCCTGCACCGCCGCCCAGATCGGGCCCGGCGCGGGCAGGTTGAAGCGGTCCTCGGCGATCACGTGCAGGGTGCTGCTGTTCAAGGTGATGCTTTCACCCAGGCAGATCGCCGTGTCGGAAGCGGTGGCATCCAACTTCAGCACCGAGCCGGTGGTGACGCCCACGAAGAGGCTGTCGGTCATGTCGCCGCAACCCGAAGGACTCGTCACTTGCACCGTGTACCAGGTGTCCTCCAGCGGCGTGGCCACGGGATCGCTGATGGTGGCGTCGGAGAGCATGGCGGCCGGCGACCAAAGCACCTCGAACCACGCGGGGTCCGGTGGCGGCACCAGGGCCAGTTGCACGGGCTGGTACTGGCACACGTTGATCGTGGCTTCGTCGTTGGCGGTGAGCAGGGTGGGAATGGTGAGCGGAACGCCCACATGGAAGGTGAAGCTCGAAGGGCAGCCCGTGAGGGGCGCGACACCTGATACCGTGTAGCTCTCACTCTGCACCGGGTCGATCGCCAGGCTGTTGCCGGTGCCGATCACCGTGCTGGGGTCGCTGGCCGCGGTCCATACCGCGTTGGCCAAGGGTTCGGGGGCATTCAGCACGATGGGGCCGCCACCGCAGACCACGCTGTCCTGTTGCACCGGCACCCCACCGATGTCGTGTACCGACGCGGCGTAACTCTCGCCCGAGCCCAGGCCGAAGGCGTAGAGTTGGAATCCATGCGGCGAGGCTACGCGATGGGTGCCTGGCGCGACAGGCATGCGCGCGTGCAGGCGGTCGGCGCAGCCGGAATAGGGCAGAAAGAGCCCCGCTGGGATGGGGATCCCGTCGAGGGTCACCTGGCCCACGCTCGCTGGCGGCACCACCAGGCTGATGGAGTGCTGGTTGAGTTGCGAGGAGGACACAGCATGGTAGAGCGCGCTTTTGGACATCCGCTCCACCGGCGAGAGCAGCACCATGGAGGGGTCGCCGGCACCGGCGCAATCAAGACCTTCGAGGAACTGCACGGCACTCACGGGCTTGTCCGCCTGGATGCACACCGGCGCGGTGGCCCCGTTGACCATGTGGGTCTGCCCCGCGTTGAGCAGGATCGGTGGGCCGCCGTTGATGGACACGCTGGTGCTGTTCTGGTCCGCCAGCACCCGGTACGATTTGATGTTCACGCCCTGCACCGGCACCGTGTGGTAGCGTGTGCCCCAGGCTTCTCTTGGGATCAATTGCGAGAACATCACATCGCAGGCCGCACAACCCGGCGGTACCTCGGCGCACATCACGCCACCCTGCACCACAAAAGGCCTGCAGGGGCCGCTGGCCTCGGTGGCCTCGACCAGGGTGCCCGTGAGGTCCATCGAGGAGTTCTGCGCCTGGATCTGGTAGCTCTGCCCGGCGTTCAACGCCACGGTGAAGGGCACACCCGCCGGGCGGCCGCCCAGGGTGGGCACGGTGGGCGTGATGCGCACCTCTGTGCCATCCTCGGTGGCCACGATCAGCAGTTCGCTGCGGAAGGAATTGTTGGCCACCAGCAGGCCGCGGTGGCTGTCCACCCGGTAGTTCGTGCCCAGTGATCCGACCGGCAACACTTGCGCCAGGTCCCGGGTGAAATTCTGCATGCTGGTCATCAGCACGTTCACACTGTCCTGCGCCTGGATCAACACGCCTTTGCCCAGCACCTGCTCCGATCCGAAGTGCTCGGCCACATTGGGCACGTTCACCACGGCCACGCCGTTGAGCGGCACATTGAAGTTGGTGCTCCAGCCCGTATGCGGCATGCTCACCGTACCCGTGGTGGCGGTGGTGCCCATGATGTGCACCTGGAGTGTTTGCGCACCGAATCCGTTCTGCATGTAGCCCGTCCAGAAGCGCTTTCCGCGCGTGGGGACCAGGGTCGGGTCCTGCGCCGTGGAGGCGGTGGCGGCCAGCACCGTGGCAATGGCCAGCAGGCGCAGGGAACGCTTGGATACCAGGGGGCTATGGGACATCGGCTCCACCGAAGAGCAGGGTGGTGGCGGCCGTTCTACGGGTACCCCGTGACCAGGGTTCAAGGGCCGAAATACATCGACGGACCTCCTGCCAGGCTACTCCAGCTTCCAGTCGATCGTCAGGTCCCAGCCGGCGCGCACGTTGATGGCCGTGCCATGCTGCCACACGCGCTCGGGCTGGATCGCTTCATCCAGCACACCGGTGTCCCAGCGGCCGTTGCCATTGTCGTCCGCGATGAGGCGCAGCCCATGGTTGCCGGGCGAAATACGCTCCCAACCCACCGGGCCACCACCTCTGGCGATGCGCTGCTCCCGCACAGTGCGTCCCTGGGCGTCGAGCAATTGAAGCATGAATGGCCCTGCAGCGCCCTCAGGCGTATCCAACCGCACACGCAGGTTGCCCGTGCCGCCCTCGGCGGCCCGGCCGAGCCCGGTGCGCAAGGTGTCGTTGTGGCCGCCATAGATGTCGCGTATGCCTTTCGGCAGCACGGTGAGTGCGGCGGAAGCGCCAAGCGGCAGGGACACCCGCAGCACCATGGTGCGCACATCGGTGCTGTCCTGGTAAAGGTCGAAAGGCAGCGGCAGGCTGTCGCGTTCCACCAGAAAGCGCGCCCGGTCGAACGCGGCGATGGGGCGTGTGGCATGCAGACGAACAAGGACCCCTTCGTCATCCTCCCGCACGATCGCCTGCAGATCCGGGTTGAAGGGCATCTTCTCCACGCGGCGGTAGCGCAACGTGTCCAAGTCCTGCCCATCGATGCTGACCGCGTACCGCCCCTCGCCCAGCAGGGTGGTGTCCGAAGGCCACAACAGCACCGTATCGCGGCCCCTGCTCCATTCGGGCCGCCAGGTGAGTTGTCCGCCGGTACGAGCCACATCCCGAACGCGCAACTCTTCGGCCGGCCGTGCCAGGATCAAGCGCAGCGCACCATCCGCCAACACCTTGCTCTCCCGTACCAGCTGCACCGGACCAGCTTCGCGGAACATGCGCAGCAGGTGGAATTCCGGGAGCGTGTCCAGCGGATCCACGGCGATCGGCGGGCCAAGGAATGCGATCTCCTCATTGGGCAGGTCGTAGCGGTAGTTGCCGTTCATGTCCTGCAAGGCATGCAGACGGTAGCTGCCCGCACGCAGGTGGCGCAACAGGAAGCGGCCCTCGGCATCGGTTCGGGTGGCGTAGGTGGGGCGGGCTGTCCGCACGGTGCTGGTATCCGCTTCGTCATGCAAAAGCACCAGCACCTCCTTGCGTCCTGCGCCGGTGAAGGCGTCCACCACCCGGCCTGCCACCACCAGACTGTCCACCACATCGCCCGTGCTCACCACATAGGCCAGGCCGCCGGCCACATTTCCTTCGCTCAGGTCCTTCACCGCTTCGCCGATGCCGAAGATGTAGGTGGTGCCGGTGCGCAACGGGGCGTTCAGGTCGATCGTCACCGAGCGCGGGCCGGAGACGCGCACGTTGGGCCAGACATCCAGGGGCGGCGACACCAGCAGGCGGTCGCGCACACGGTCCAGGGTGATGCGTTCATCGAAATGCAACGCGATCCTGCGGCCGGTGAACCGCGTGCTCAAGTGGGGCGGCTCGGCGGCCACCAGCTTGGGTGGCTCCTCGTCCTTGGCTCCCCCCGTGATGTCGCCGACCTGGGCACAACCTGCGGCCAGCGCCGCCACCAGCAGAGGGGTCCAGATGTCCGAACGCATCACAGCAGATCTTCCAGCGGGCGCATCATGCGCTCCAGGGCGCGGGCATCCTCCTCGGTGAAGGCGCCCGGCTCGGCGCTGTCGATGTCGAGCACGGCGGCCACGCGACCATCCTTTCCTCGAAGGGGCACCACGATCTCCGAACGCGACAAGGGGCTGCAGGCGATATGCCCTGGGAACAGGTCCACGTCGGGCACCACGATGCTTCGTTCCTCGGCCCAGGCGGTGCCGCAAACGCCTCTGCCCTTCGTGATGCGTACACAGGCCACCGGACCCTGGAACGGTCCCAGCAGGAGTCCATCGCCCACCACGCGATAGAAACCGGTCCAGTGCATGCTCAGGGCTTGGTGCAACAAGGCCGCCGCGTTGGCCATTGCGGAAATGGCATCGTCCTCCCCACCGATCAAAGCGCGCATCTCCTCTTGCAGCGCCTCGAGGCGTGCGCTGCGGGGCAGGTCAGCGGGCGGTGTGCGGGCTTGGTGCATGCGGCGGCCAAAGGTACCGGTCATGCGCACGCCACCGTGCAGAGGCTGATGCGCAGGCCGGGCACGCCGGACAAGGCCTTCACACAACCCTCGATGGTGGCGCCGGTGGTCACCACATCATCCACCAGCAGCACATGGCGGTCACGGAACGCCTCGGGGTCGGGCAGTTGGAAGGCTTCCTTCACGTTGCGCCAGCGGTCCAGGCGGCCGCGCCGCGTCTGCGAAGGCGTGCGCACCACGCGCAGCAGGTCCCTGCCGGCCGAGGGCAGTGGCCATATCTCGCGCATGCCGTCCACCAGCACCTGGCTCTGGTTGTAGCCGCGCATGCGCTCCTTGCGCGGGTGCAATGGCACGGGCAGGAAGGTGTCCACATCGCGGAACCGTGCGCTGGTCATCAGGTCCTCCGCCATCAACCGGCCCAGTACGAGACCGGCCTCGCGGTCGCTGGCGTACTTCAGCCGGTGCAGGAGGTGCTGCACCTTGCCTGAGCGGTTGAAGTGCAGGAAGGCCGAAGCCGCGCCCAGCAGCACCTTGCCGTGGAACAGGCGCTCCACCGGATTGAACGGATCGTCGTGGAACCGAGTGCGCGGGAGGTCCTCCAGACAATCTATGCAGATGCTGCGCTCGAAACGCATCAATCCCGTGTCGCAAGCCGAGCAGCGCCGGGGTAGAAAAAGCGCTGCGAAGTCCGCCAGCCACAGGCGCAAAGTGGCCTTGGGCGGGTTCAATACTTTGTTGATAAGCGGGCCGTTCATGGGAAAGGACCCCTTGGGGCGACCGTAATTTAGCCCCCCGATCCCGCATCCCTCATCACCGCACATGGACCAGGCCAACAGCCCGATCTCACCGGAGCCACGGAAGAACCGCACCAACACCGGACTGTTGCTGCTGGTGGTATTGTTGCTCGTCAGCAATGTGGCCCTGCTGTATCTGTACATGCAAAGCCGCAACGAGGGCGAGAGCAAGGAGGCGCGCCTGGAACAGGTGAGCAGTGAAAAGGACAATGTGACCTTCCTGCTGGAGAACATGCTGGCCAGCTATGACACGCTGCGCACGGAGAACGAGCAGATCACCGTGGAGATGTCCGCGCAGCGCGAGCAGATCGAAAGGTTGCTGGACCAGGTGAAACGTGGCAACTACGACCTGGCCAAGGCGAAGAAGGAAGCGGAGACGTTGCGGAAGATCATGAAAGGCTACGTGGTGACGATCGATTCGCTGAACCAGGCCAACCAGCAGCTCACCGCGGAGAACATCAACATCCGGCAGGAACTCGGCGAGGTGAAGGGGCAGAAGGAGGCGCTGACGAGCAAGGCCCAGGACCTTGAGGGGCAATTGGCCAAGGGCAGCGTGTTGCACACCACGTCGATCAGCGCCGGGGCGCTCTTCGTGCGCAACAACGGCAAGCAGGTGGAGACCGATCGCGCCAACAAGGCCGAGATGGTCAAGTGCTGCTTCACGCTGGGCGAGAACAAGGTGACCAAGGCCGGCGACAAGATGCTCTACATGCGCGTCATCAGCCCGGATGGCAAGGTGCTCGCGGCGTCGGAGGGTGACAACCGTTTCAAGTACAACGGCATCGAGGGGGAATTCAGCGCACGGCGCGAAGTGAACTACCAGAACGCGCCGGTGGACGTGTGCATCTTCTGGACGGGGTCCGACCAGATCCGCACCGGGCAATACCTGGTGGAGATCTACGAGTCGGGCGCGCTGGTGAGCAAGGCGCCCTTCAACCTGAAGTAGGATCAGAAGAAGGCGCGCACCTGCGCCCCGCCCACATGGATCGTGGGCACCCCTTCCGAACGTCGTCCGTTGTAGGTCAGGTCCACCTGCAGGTTGTTGCTCAGGTTGCGTTGCACGGTCACGCTCCAGGTGATGTTCGTGCCGGGCTTCAGGCCGGTGAGCATCTCGTTGCCCAGCGATGAGTTCACCTCCCCGTCGTAGGTGATGTCCACCAGGTTGGCCGTGGCCAGGATGCTGCCCTTGCCTGCGGTGTTGTAGCGGAATTCCGCGCCCAGATCGCGCAGTGTGGCACGCTCCCCGCCGAATTCGGCCTCATTGTTCTTCTCGGTGATCTTGTAGGACACGATGGCGCGCAGCGCGGTGTTCGGCTGCCAGGTGATGCGGGGGCGCAACGCACGCTGGTCGATGGCATAGGTGCGCCCGGCGAGCAGGTCCGATCCGTTGGCTAACCGCCCGCTCTCGCTCTCCACGTCGGCGGTCCAGCGGCGTGTCACGTTCAAACGCAGGCGCACGGTGTTGTTGCGCCTCGACCGTGACTCGTAGCCATTCAGCAGCAGGGTGCGGCTGCGATCGTTCTGCCAGGTGTGGTCCATGCTCCAGACACGGCTGGTGCGGTCGTAGTACAGCGTGTTGCGCGCCGAGGCGAGATAGGAGGTGATGCTCGTGTCCAGCACATCCCCGCCGAAGGGATCCAAAGCCGAGAGCACGTCCTGTACACGCGTCCGGCGATCCACGCGGAAGGACGACATGTCGGAGAACCTGCCCAGGAAACGGCGAATGCCCTCCTTCTCCGCCCAGGCCACGCCCGGCCGCAGATCGAGCGAACCGCTGAACTGGTTGCTGAAGACACGCACATACTGGTTGCTGGGCACGAACACCCGCAGGTAGTTGGCCTCGTATCCGAAGGCGGCCAGTTCGAACTCGTTCAGGTCCTTGATGCCGTCGCCGTTGTAGTCGATCCACACGTACAGCCCCTGCCCCGCCGGCACCTCGATGTAGATGTACTCCTGCCTTTGCTCCAGGCCGGATCCGAACTCGTAGAAGGTGGCCATCACCACCACGCCTTTCCAAAGGGTGAGGTTGTGGTCCAGGCGCGCCAGCCAGGTGTCCTCAGGCTGTTGCGCGGTCACCGTGCTGTCGATGATCGTCAGCCGGCGGTAGGTGAAGCTGGCGCCGAGGCGGTTGCGCGGATCGCGCCCCAGGTCCAGTCCTGCGGAGAGCGCATCGGCCAGGGTACTCGCCACCAAGGCCCCGTTCGCCAAGGCCTGTTCACGGCGCTGCCCGCCCGAGAGCCGCCACTTGATCCCGGCGGTGTCCGGGCTTTGCACAAAGGCCTCCCAGTCGTAGAAGCGGTAGCTGGGCGCCAACAGCAGACCGGTGGTGTCGTCGGTGAAGCGGTTGTGCTCGTGCTCATCGCGGTAGCCAACGGTGATGTGCTTGAAGCGGTGCCTCACCTGGGCCTTGTGCCGCATGAAATCGCTATTGCGCGGCGTGGTGGTGCGCAGCCAGGCGGCCGTGCCGTCCACATCGGTGCGGCCCAGGCGCAGGCCGCTCAGCACATCGTGCTTCCAACCGTCATAGCGGGCGCCACCCACCTGCAGCGTGTTGAGGCCATAGTGGAACTGCCCGATGCGCCTGCCGCGGATACCCGCGCGTATGCCCGCCAGCAGTTGGTCGCCATCGAGCGCGGGATCCTGCGTGGTGCCGATGCCCGGCACCAGGTTCCAGTTGCGCTCGAATTCCACCGCGCGATAGCGCTCCACGAATCGGAAGTTCCGTGTGATCGATTCCACTTCGGTGCCCAGGACCAGCTGCAGTGTGGTGTCCTTGGAAGCGATCGGTATGGCGTGCTCGCCTTTCAACAGCACGCCGAGCCCCTGGTCGTCCGCGTTGTCGGCCTCGCTGAAGGTGTTGCGGTCCAAGTGGCTGAAAGCGAGTTCCACCCCCGCCTGGGTGCGCCGCGAGAATCGCTGGTCCACACCAAGGGTGATGAGTTGCTGGCTGCGCGGTGGTATGAGCACACGTACGGGGGCATGGTCGCCCTGGCGCACCACCGCACCATTCACCGTATCGGGCGCCACCCAGCGGAACACGCGGCCATTCGGCGTGAACTCCTGCTGCACATAATCGCCGTTGCCAGCGCCCACCTGCGTGAAGATCAAACGCCAAACGGCGGTCTCGGGATCGGTGCTGTATACGAACACCGGGCTGTAGCCCAGCGAATCCACGCGCCGGTAGAGCACCTGGTCCACGGCCCAGCCGGTGCTGTCGATACCGGGCACCACCGCGGACAGCGGATCGTCACCGGCCAGCCGCAACGCCTCTCGTTCCTCGTCGCTCAACTGTTGTTGCAGCGTCTGGTTGCGGTGGTCCTGCTCGCTGAACAGGCTGAAGCGCACGGTGGTGTTGCCCAGTTCGGTGATGTTGTCCGCGCGCACCATGGACCGCGCGTAATTCTTGTCGCTGTACTGGAATTCCACAGCGATGCGGCGATCCTTGGTGATCATGCGCCGCGCGGTGAAGGTGACCTCGGCGGTGTTGTAGTCGATCACATAGTCGTGGTCCTGCCCGCGAACAAGCTGCTGGCCGTCGATGAAGACGCGCTCCGTGCCGGAGAGCACCACGATGAAAAGTTCCCCGTCGTTGCCGCGCAACCGATAGGGCCCCTGCACGCCCTCGATGCCCTGCACCACGTTGCGCGCGAACTTGCCCTTACTGATGGCCACGCTGGTGCCGAACTCGCCCTTCGGACCCTCCTTCTGGCCATAGCGCATGCCGTAGCCCAGTCCCTTGGTCTTCTTCAGGTAGGTGAGGAAATGGCTGCGTGGCCGATCGAGCACGAAGTCGCCCGCGATCAACTCCCACTTGTTGCCCGGCCGCTGCGCATCCTCCTCGTAAAGTTTGATGAACACCTGGTCGAAGTCCTGCAGCTCCAAGGTGTTTCCCCCGGCCTGGATGGGGATGTTGTTGTCCGTGATGGAGGCGAGCACCCCGATGCGGTCCGTGATGCGGCCGCTGAGCTCCAGGTTGAGCGCCGAGTTCACCGCCAGGTCCTGGTTGTTGCCGAAGAGGATGCCGCGTGAAATGCTGCCCGTGCGGTTCAGGCCCTGCATGCCCATGAGGTCGCCCTGCTGGCGCGGCGGCGTGTACTTGAACGGGTCCGGGCGGTCGCCACTGGCGGTATAGAGGCGCTCGGGATCCTTGTGGCTGCGTACCGCCAGTAGCCCGAAGGGCAGCACGCGATAGCGCGCCAGAACGGAATCAGTGGCGGGGCGATCGTGCCAGACCAGCACCGCACGGTAGGGGTCCAGCGTGAAGCGCGCGTCACCCACGGGCAGCCCATCGGCGAAGAGGAACAGGCTGCCGGGCACGATGCTGAGCGTATCCAGCGCGATCGTGTCCACCTGGTTCGGCAGCCAGCGCACACGCAGGTTGTCGCGGTCCTGCGCGGCCACCTGGCCCGCCAGCAGGATCACGAGCGCACCATGTGGCAGGTGCCACCATGGCATGCGCCAACGCGTGCCGCGGATGCGGATCGGTTCGTTCCTGCGGCCGGGAGGCACATGTGACATACGGGCGGGGCGGCCGAAAATTATCCCTTGACGCGGCTGCGCCACCGCCATTCACCATGGGGTTGTTGATGCAGGGCAGGGATCGCGTCCTGGATCACCGGGGCGGCCGGATACATTTGAACGCTCTCCATGCGGCCACATCCACCGCTTCTCAAGCCTGCTGCCTCCATCCTGCTGATGGCGTTCCTGTTGGCGACCTGCCGGTCGCCCGATCCGCCGCGGGAAAGGGAGGGCGCGGGTGGGCGCTATTACGGTGGTGTATTCAATGTGAACGAGTCCGAGGAACTCCGGGGGCTTTTCCCGCTGAGCCTGGCGCAGGCCGTCTCGCACCGCATCGCCGCGCAGATCTACGAGGGGCTGGTGCGGCTCGATCCGGCGGACCTCACCATCCGGCCCGCCCTGGCCTCCTCCTGGACCGTGGACCCCACGGGCACGGTATACACCTTCCAATTGCGGGAGGGCGTGCGCTTCCACGACGACCCCTGCTTCCCCGGCGGCGAAGGCCGGCCGCTCACCGCGCGCGACGTGGTGCATTGCTTCACGGCCATCTGCAGCCAGGATGCCATGAACCAGATGTTCTGGCTCTTCCAGGGCCGGGTCTTGGGCGCCGACGAACATTTCGCCGCGACCGAACGTGGCGAGAAACCATCGCATGTGGCCGGCATCGAAGCGTTGGACGAGCGCACCGTGCGCATCACCCTGAAAAGCACCTGGCCGGGATTCCTGCAAGTGCTTGCCCACCAAGGCTGCTGGATCTGGCCCCGCGAACTGGTCGATCACCACGGCAAGGATGCCCTGTGGAATCCGGTGGGCACCGGGGCTTTTCGCCTGAAGCACTTCACACGCCGCGAGGCGATGATCCTGGAGCGCTGGCCACACTACTGGGGCCGGGACGAATACGGCAACGCCCTGCCATTCCTGGATGCCGTGCGCTACACCTTCGTGCAGGACAAGCATCGCGAACTGGAGGCCTTCGAGGCGGGCAAATTGAGCATGGTCTTCGAACTGCCCGTGGACCGCACCGATGCGCTGGAACAGACCGAGCGCTATCAGGTCCAGTCCATCCCGGGGCTCACTGTGCAGTTCTACGGTTTCAACACGCGGCGCGCGCCCTTCCAGGACGTGCGTGTGCGGCAGGCCTTCGCCATGGCGATCGACCGCGACCTGCTGGTGGACAGCGTGCTGGACGGACTGGCGGTGGCGGCGCGGCATGGCGTGGTACCCCCCGGCTTCGCGGACTACCCCTACGACAGCATTCCACCGGCAAGTTTCGACCCGGAACGGGCGCGTGCCTTGTTGGCCGAGGCCGGCTACCCCCAAGGACAAGGGCTGCCCACGGTGTTCCTCCAGGTGAACCACAGTGGTTTCGGTTATGTGCGCGTGGCCGAGGCCGTGCAGGCCATGCTGGAACAACACCTGCGCGCCCGCGTGGTGAGCACCGTGCTCCCGGCCGACCAGCACTTTGAACGCGTGGAGCAGGGACTTGCGCAGTTCTGGCGCGAAGGCTGGATCGCCGACCACCCCGATCCGGAGAACTTCCTGTCGCTCTTCCATGGCATCAATGTGCCGGAGGACAGCCTCCAACCCTCCTACCTGAACAGCACACGCTTCCGCGATGCGGCCTTCGATGCGCTCTTCGGGCAGGCCCTGCACACCCCCGACCGTGCTACGCGCTTGGGCCTGCTGGCCGCCGCGGAAAGCAGGCTGATGGAGGAACAGGTGGTGGTCCCGCTCTACCACGAACGATCTGTGCGGCTGTTGCAGCCCTGGGTGCGCGACATGCCCATCAACGGGATGGAGGTCCGTGATCTCGCGCGCGTCTGGTTCGATCCCGCAGCCCGGTCAGCGCGCTGAAGGAAGCATGGTGGCCACAAGGTGCAGGCGCAGCAACTCCTTGGCCAGCGGCATGAAGGTCTCTATGCGGGGCAGATCGGCTTCGGCCTCCAGCGCGAAGGTCGCCGGCACCGCCGGTCCGGCACCCGAGGCATTCAATTGACCGCGGATGTGCTCGTAGGTGCAGGTGATGCCCAGGGTGTAGGAGGTGATGTAGCGCGTGGTGATCTCCTGGTGCGCACTGGTGACCGGTGCCGGGCGCAGGATGGGGATGGTGTACGCGTAGACGCGCGCCTCCCGGCCCTGCCGGAGCAACAGCCATCCCTCCACCGGCTTCAACGGCTGCACACCCACGGGCAGCAGCCGAATGCGGCCCGCGAGGTCCTGGCGCAGGTCGCTGCCCTCCGTCAACGCACGGCGCAATCCCGGCATGGCGAAGTCGATCACGGCGTCGATCACGGCCAAATGTTCGCCGTCCACCGGCCTGTCGTGGACCGCGTTCCCCGTGCGGGGGTCGAAGCCCAACAGATCGCCGGCGAGACCCTCCGCCAACTCCTCCTTGCGCCGACGCAGGTCCATGAGCGTTTCCAGGTGCGCGCGCAGGTCCGTGAGATGGGGATAGAGCTTGTGCTCCTTGAAACGCCGCTGCACGTTCTGCAGGTAGGCGAGCAGGAGATACCGCTTCAACTCCAGGTCGAGCGCCGGGCGGAAGGCCCAATCCAATGGAAGGTCCATTCGTGACATGGTCCAGGGAGCTGAACGTAGTGTTCAAAAATAGTGTTGCGCTGCGCGGGGAGCTCCGGGCGCGGGGCATCACCTTTGATGCGATACGAACACAGATATCCACGCCATGCCGCCTATCCGGACGCTCCTCGCCGCCTCGATCGCCGTTTCCCTTTTCGCCGCCTGCGTACCGGCGCGCAAATACGAGGAGGCCAACGCGCGCAACAAGGCCATGCAGGCCGAAGTGGACGCTGCCAACGCCCGCGCCCGGGACGCCCAGGCCGCCTTCGATGAACTGAAGGCCGGCCACGATGTGCTGAAGAAGCGCGTGGGCGAATTGGAACGGGACACCACGGTGCTGGGCGGATCATTGCGGCAGATGACCACCCAATACGACAAGATCAATACGCTTAACAACGAGCTGCTGGACAAGTACAACAAGCTGCTTTCCGGCCAGGGCAGCGAGAACCGCAAGCTGCTCACCGATCTGGAGGCGCTTCGCCTGGACCTGATGAACAAGGAGGATTCGGTGATGGCTTTGGCCAAGCGCATGGGCGAGAAGGAGGCGCTGCTGAAGGACCGCGAGGCCAAATTGGCCGAATTGCAGGCCGACCTGGCCGCCAAGGACGCCGCCATGCGCGACCTGCGCCAGCGGGTGAGCCAGGCGCTCACCGGCTTCGAGGGGCGCGGCCTCACCGTGGAGCAGCGCAACGGCCGCATTTACGTGAGCATGGACAACAAGCTGCTCTTCCCCAGTGGCAGCGCGGCGGTGGACGCCAAAGGCCGCGAACTCATCGGCAAGCTGGCCAAGGCCATCGAGAATGAAAAGGACCTCAACATCATGGTGGAAGGCCATACCGATACGGACCGTGTGACCGCAGGCGCAGCCTTCAAGGACAATTGGGACCTGAGCGTGCTGCGGGCCACCAGCGTGGTGCGCATCCTGCAAGAAAGCAGCAGGATCGACCCCGTGCGCATCACGGCTTCGGGGCGCGGGGAGTACATCCCCGTGGACCCCGGGGACAAGGCGAAGAACCGCCGGATCGAGATCATCCTCGCGCCCGACCTGCGCGAACTCTACGAACTGGTGGGCGAGTAGATCGGGGCGTTCAGGAAAGCGATGGGCTTGGCACCGCCGCATCGAGCCAGCGGCGCGCCTCATCCTCCTCCATGAACAAGGCCGTGTCGTGCGGACGCGGGTGGTAGCGGAAGTAGATGTCCGCCAATCGCAGATCCAGCGAACTGCCCGCTACGAAAGCCAGGCGCCTGCTGCCCCCGCAACCACCATTCACCGCATGGTGGTCCATGGCCAGCACGGCGATCTCGAATTCCAGATCGGGGGGCATCACGGTGAGCACATCGGCTTCTGAGGTACCTGTCAAGGCGCGCTTGGCCCGCATCATCTCACCGATCCCCGCCGCATCCAACTTCACATCCGGCTTGAAACGCACCTCGATCAGCCGCTCGGAGACGCGCTCCACCGTGGCCGACCGCGTATCGATCAGTTGAGGATGTTCCATGCCGCGAAGGTCGGTGTTATGCGCGCATAACAATTCGAACGCCAGGTCCTGGAAGCGGTTCGTTACCAAGTCTTAACGATCGAGGAGGGATCGCCTCAGTGCTTGTGGCCGGGCTCCCAGATGAGCCGGGTGAACATGCTGAAACGCTCGTTGCTGCGGTCCACTGGTATGCCGGTGACGATGCCCACCAGGAAATTCTCGGCGATGCTCACACGCATCTGCGGCCGCAGCGTTCCCTCCAGGCCCACCTCGGTCAGCAGCTTGTTGAACTCCAGTCCGATGAAGTTGCGTGTGCCGGGGATCATGTAGTGCAGGTTGCTGTTGATCTCATAGTTGCTCGTGGTCCCACCTGTGGCGAAGGTGTGCTCGATGCGGGGGCCGGTGTAGATCAAGGTGTGCCAGTTGGTGCCCCAGCGTTTGGCGGCGATGAAGAAGGGGTTGTACAGGTTGCCTTTGATCAATGGATCGCCGAAGCGGTCAAAAGGCGACAGCTCGAACTCGTGGATGTAGCCCAATGCCAGCGAGATGGCCGCCTTCTCGCTCACCAGGAAGGTCCATTGGGTGGCCAGTTTCAGGCTTTCCATCCTGTTGGAGGGTTTGACGACCTCGGCGCCATTGCGGCGCTCGCCATAGAAAGTGAAGGGCGTCTCGATCTCCACCCCCAGACGATCGGCCACGGCCCACTCATACTCCACGAGCATCTCGTACACGTCGTAGCCCAGATTGTCGGTGATGCCGAAGCCGAAGTTCCACTCCTTTTCGCCCTTGCGCGCGCCCAGGTCGCGGATCAGATCGATGTATAGCGGTTCCGCGTGCAACACCTTGTAGGGCTCGCCGGGCACGGCCTCCACCTCCGCGATGTAGAGACTGTCGAGCTTTCGATCGCGATCGGCCTTGGTGCTGTCGGGCTCCTGGGCGGCCACCGCAATGGGCGCGGCGCAGGCGAGGAACGGGATCAGTCTTCGGGTCATCGGGGCTTCAAGCGAGTTGTCTCGGGGGTGCGAAGTTCGGCATCCTCCGAGGAAGCCTTTCCACGCGGGTTCCGCGCCCATGCTGGCCCGCAGGGGCCTTGGTCAGCGCACGGGATGCCAGATGCCCTCGGGTACGGGCCGGCCTGCCGTCATCTCCAGCAGTTCATGGACATGCTCATGCACGGGCTTGCCACTGGAGCGTGCCATCATGTCCAACGAACCGCGCGAAAGCTGGAAGAGCGACGTGAGGTCGATGCGCCAGGCATCTCCTTCCCGTTGGAAATGGAACACGGCCGGCGTGGGAAAACCCATCATCGTCAAAGGCGCTCTCGCACGTTCGCCCTCCACGGTCACGCTGCCCAGCTCCAGCCCTTCGAGGCCCTCGCCGCCCATGGCGCCACTTTCCACGGCTGCCGCCACGGCCTTCCATCCATCCATGTCGCGCAATTGCTCCGGCGTGGACTGCATGCGCATGCCCAGCACGGTGAGCTTGTCCATCATGTCCAGCCCGGCCACCTGCGCGCTGTCGGCTTCGCGGGCCAAGGTGAGCATCCCGTCGTAGTAGCTGACGGTGCGGCTGTCCACCAGCGACGACGCCCGGGTGCCATCCTGCCTGTGAAGGGCCTCGATGTATGCCGCGTAGGAGGCGCGTACTTCGGCCACATCATCCCTGGGACCGCTGTCGCCGCAGGAGGTCAAGAGTGCAGGGGCCAGGAGAACGAACAGCAGAGGTTCCGATCTCATGGGCGCGAAGATCGGCGTGGCGAACAAAAGCCCCCACCGTGCAACACGATGGGGGCTCTCACATTCCGCAGGCATCCGGCTCACACCACCCCCTGCTCCAGCATGGCATCGGCCACCTTCACGAAGCCGGCGATGTTGGCGCCCTTCACGTAGTTGACCTTGTTGCCCTCCGTGCCGTACTTCACACAGGCGGCGTGGATGTTCTTCATGATGGTGTGCAGGCGGGCGTCCACCTCGTCGCGATCCCAGCTCAGGCGCAGGCTGTTCTGGCTCATCTCCAGACCGCTGGTGGCCACGCCACCGGCATTGCTGGCCTTGCCCGGGGCGAAGGGAATGCCCGCCTTGAGGAACACTTCGATCGCCTCGGGGGTGCTGGGCATGTTGGCGCCCTCGGCCACGTACTTCACACCCTTCTTCACCAGGTCCCTGGCGTTCTTGCCATCCAATTCATTCTGCGTGGCGCAGGGCAGGGCCACATCGCACTTGGCCACCACGTCCCACACGCGCGCGCCCTTCTTGTAGGTGACGCCCTTGAACTTCTTGGCGTACTCCTCGATGCGGCCGCGCTTCACATTCTTCAACTCCATGAGGAAGGCGAGCTTCTCCGCATTGATGCCGGCCGGGTCGTGGATGGCGCCGTCGCTGTCGCTGGCGGACACCACTTTGGCGCCGAGCTGGGTGGCCTTTTGGATGGCGTACTGGGCCACGTTGCCGCTGCCGCTCACCGCCACCACCTTGCCCTTGATGGAGGTCTTGTTGCGCTTCATCATCTCCTCGGCGAAGTACACGCAGCCGTAGCCGGTGGCCTCCGGGCGGATGAGCGAGCCGCCCCAGCTGCGGCCCTTGCCGGTGAACACGCCGGTGAATTCATTGCGCAGGCGCTTGTCCTGGCCATACATGTAGCCCACCTCGCGGGCGCCCACGCCGATGTCACCGGCGGGCACGTCCGTGTCGGCGCCGATGTGGCGCTGCAGTTCGGTGGCGAAGCTCTGGCAGAAGCGCATCACTTCGTTGTCGCTCTTGCCTTTCGGGTCGAAGTCGCTGCCGCCCTTGCCGCCGCCCATGGGCAGGGTGGTGAGGCTGTTCTTGAAGGTCTGCTCGAAGCCCAGGAACTTCAGCACGCTGAGGTTCACCGTGGGGTGGAAACGGCAACCGCCCTTGTAGGGGCCGATGGCGCTGTTGAACTGCACGCGGTAGCCGCGGTTCACCTGGATGTTGCCCTTGTCGTCCACCCAGGGCACGCGGAAGAGGATCACCCGTTCGGGTTCCACCATGCGCTCCAGCAGCATTTTGCCCTGGTACTTGGTGTTCTCCTGGATGAAGGGAATGATCGCCTCGGCCACCTCGTGCACGGCCTGGAGGAATTCCGGCTCGTGGGGGTTGCGGGCTTTCACGTAACTCATGAACGCGTCCACCTGCTTTTGCACGTTCGACGCGGCTGTTTTGGCGGCTGCCATGTATGGGGGTTTGAAAATGTGGGCGCGAAGGTAGTTGGGGAGCTTGGAGGTTGGGGGCCCCGGTGCATGTCGGGGGAGATGGGAGGATGATGCGCTGACCAACACCCAGCCACCTCAACCCCAACGATCGCGGGCCGGACGCGCCGGAGCGACCTAGTTCAAGGCGTAAACCTTTCCCGGCAAGGCCCTGACCACGCCATTGAACTCCAGGTTGAGCAGTATGCCCGCGGCCTTGCCCTGCGGCATACGGCTCTGCACGCAGAGTTCGTCGATGTCCACCTTGCCCTTGGCGCGAATGATGTCCACCAGGGCCTGCTCCTCGGGCAGCAGGTCGGTGAAGAGCGCGGCTTGAACGGGCTTCCCTTTCCCTGGCTTCGGCACCCATTCCATCAGCCGCAACACGTCCTGCGGACCTGTGACGAGCATGGCCTGATTGCGCTGGATGAGGCGGTTGCAGCCTTCGCTGCGCGCGTCGTTGGGCCTGCCGGGGAAGGCGAAGACCTCGCGATCGTAGCTGTTGGCGATATCGGCCGTGATGAGGCTGCCACCCTTGGGCCCGCTTTCCACCACGATGGTGCAGTCGCTGAGGCCGGCGATCACGCGGTTGCGTGCGGGGAAGTTGCCCGGTGCGAAGGGCCCGCCACTGGGCAGTTCACTCACCAAGGCGCCCTGGTCCAGCATCTCTTTCGCGGTGGCTGCATGTTCTCCGGGGTACAATTTGTCCAGTCCGTGCGCCACACAGGCGATGGTGGGCAGCCCTTCGCGCACAGCTGTACGATGCGCGGCGATGTCGATGCCGTAGGCCAGCCCGCTCACGATGGAGGCGCCACTCGCCTTCAGGCCCTCCACCAATTCCACGCACAGGCGCCTGCCCTGCTCGGTGGGGGTGCGTGTGCCCACGATGCTCACCATGCGTTGCGCGTTCAGATCGGCGTTCCCCTTCACAAAGAGCAGCACCGGCGCGTCCTCGGCCTGTTTCAAGCGAGCGGGGAAGTCCGCATCGAGGTAGAAATGCATGCGCAGCTTGTGCTTGCGGACATAGGCGAGTTCCTTTTCCGCTGCTGGCAGAACATGCTTGTCCGTGATGCTGGCGATGAGCTTGGGGCCGATGCCCGGCACTTTCTCCAAGGTCCGCTTCAGCCTGCGGTCCGTGAATATGGCGTCCACACCTCCGCAATAGGCCACCAGGTTGCGGGCGTTCACCGGCCCGATGCCCTTGAGCATGGCCAGTGCGATGCGGTGTATCCAGGCCTGTTCGTCCACGTGAAGCGCGTGTTCCCCTTTCGCTACATTTACCCGCATCGCTTACGGCCACGGCGCCTACGCAAGGCCTCTCCCCACAAATGTAACCGCCGCATGAAGAGGCTTCCCGCCCTCGCCTGCCCCGCCCTCGCAGCGCTCACATCCGCTGCGCAACTGCCGGACGCCACCCTCAAAGGCCGCGTGACCGACGCCACCACCAAGGAAGCCCTGATCGGGGTGAACGTGGTGTATGCCCCCGGTAAGGGCACGGCCACCGACCTGGACGGATCTTACACCCTGATGCTGCCAGCCGGCCAACACCAGCTCACCTTCAGCTCTGTGGGCCACACCACATACCGCGAAACGGTGACCCTCGCGGCCGGGGAAACGCGCGTACTGGATGTGCGGCTCACCATGGCCGCCGCGCAACTGGACATGGTGGTGGTGAGCGCGGGCCGTTTCGAGCAGCGCGTGGGCGAGGTGACGCAATCGCTGAGCGTGCTGCGGCCCGAACTGATCCAGAACAAGAACGCCGTGAGCCTGGAACACGCGCTGGAGCAGGTGCCCGGCGTGGTGATCGTGGATGACGATCCACAGATCCGCGCGGGGAGCGGTTTCAGCTATGGTGCGGGCAGCCGCGTGCAGGTGCTGGTGGACGACATCCCGATCCTGAGCGGCGACATCGGGCGCCCCAACTGGACCTTTCTTCCGTTGGAGAACCTGGAGCAGGTGGAGGTGATCAAGGGCGCATCATCGGTGCTGTATGGCAGCGCGGCGCTGAGCGGGGTGATCAATGTGCGCACGGCCTATCCGCGCAGCAAGCCCGCCACACGCGCCACGGTATTCTCCGGCGTGTACGATGCGCCTGGCCACGCCCCCGCGAAGTGGTGGGGGGCGAACGCACCCATGATGAACGGCGCCAACTTCTTCCATTCGCGGCAGTTCGGTGCGTTGGATCTGGTGCTCGGTGGCAATGTGTTCGGCGACAATGGCCACATCGGTCCCGAGCCACTGGTACCCGACACGCTCGCGGCGGACCCCTACCGGCTGGGGCCTGGCGGCTACGACCAGCGCGTGCGGTTCAACACCGGACTGCGCTGGCGCAATCGCCGTGTGCAGGGTCTGAACTACGGCATCAACGCCAACGCCATGCGCAGCCGCTCCACCAGCATCTTCATCTGGAGCGATACCGACCGCGGCCTGTTCCGCCCCGAACCGGGCACCGTCACCCGTACCCTGGGGTCGCAGTTCTACGTGGACCCCTTCGTGAACTACTACACCGCCGCGGGCACCCGCCACAGCGTGCGCGGCCGTTTCCACCACCAGACCTTCGACAACGACAACGAGCAGAGCAACAGCAACAACACCACGCATGGCGAGTACCAGGTGCAGCAGAAGATGGAACTCTTCGGCGAGACGATGATCACCGCGGGACTGATGGGCCGCAGCACGCTCTCCACGGCGGAGCTATACCGCGGCAACGAGGCCGGCGAGGGTCGCAACACTTCCAGCAACGTGGCGGCCTACCTGCAGGTTGACAAGAAGATCATCGAGCGCATCTCCCTGTCCGCGGGCCTGCGCTACGAGCAGTTCCGCGTGAACGACGACGAAGCTTCCCAGCCGGTGTTCCGGGCAGGCGCCACCTGGCAGGTGCTGGAGGCCACCTTCCTGCGCGCCAGCTACGGCCAGGGATTCCGCTTCCCCACCATCGGCGAGCGCTTCATCCGTACCAATGTGGGCCTATTGAACATCTTTCCCAATGCCGACCTGCGCGCCGAACAGAGCTGGAACATCGAGGGCGGCATCAAACAGGGCTTCAAGCTGGGCGGCTTCATGGGCTACCTGGACGCCGTGGTGTTCCAGCAGGAGTTCCAGGACTACGTGGAATTCACCTTCGGTCAGTGGTCGGTGCCCAGCGCCCAGATCATCAATGGGCAATTGGTGATCGACCCCGGTCTCGGTTTCAAGAGCGTGAACACCGGAGGTGCCCGCGTTTCCGGTTTCGAACTGGAGATGGCCGGCAAAGGGCAGGTGGGCAAGGTGGACATCACCACGCTGATGGGCTACACCTGGACCCTGCCAGTGAGCACCACGCCCGAGCAGGTCTATGGGTCGCCCGCATTCAGTGGAGACCCCTACACCTTCCTCAGCACCAGCTTCGACCCCACCGACAACATCCTGAAGTTCCGCGTGCGGAACCTGTTCCGCGCCGATGTGCAGGCCGACTACAAGCGTCTGATGGCCGGGGTGAGTGTGCGTTACAACAGCCATGTGCGAAACATCGACAAGATCTTCGTGGAGTTGGACGAGACCCCCGTGGACGCCTTCAGCCTGCGCACCGGCGTGGGCCAATGGATGCGCGACCACCGCACCGGCGACACGATCGTGGACGCGCGCGTGGGCATCTCCCTTTCCGACCATAGCCGGCTGGCGCTGATCGTGAACAACCTCACCAACGAGGTGTACTCCCTGCGTCCACTGGCGATCGAAGCACCGCGGCACATGCAGGTGCAACTCACCGTGAGCCTATGATCACCGGCCCATGACGGCGAAGCGTATCCTGGGCGTGATCCCCGCACGCTGGGCCAGCACCAGGCTGCCGGGAAAGCCATTGGCCGACATCGGTGGCAAAAGCATGCTCTGGCGCGTGGTGGAGCAGGCGCGCCAGGCAAGATCGCTCGCGCATGTGGTGGTGGCCACCGATGATGAACGCGTGGCCGACCATGTGCGGGATCTCGGCGGCGAAGCGTTGATGACCGGTGCCCACCACGCCAGTGGCACCGACCGCTGCCATGAAGCCCTGCGCCTTGCGGGCACGGACCGCTATGACGCCGTGGTGAACATCCAGGGTGATGAGCCTTTCATAGCACCCGGGCAGATCGACCTGGTGTGCGCCACACTGCGCGACGCGTCGGGCGGCATCGCCACGCTGGCCCAGGTGGTGGCCGACGACCGCGACCTGGACGACCCCGGCGAAGTGCTGATCACCACGGATGTGGACATGGATGCGCTCTACTTCAGCCGTGCCGCGATCCCCTTCCTGCGCGATCCGGCGCCTGGTCCGCGGCATGCGCGCTTCCGCTTTCTGAAACATGTGGGCCTCTATGCCTTCCGGACCGAAACACTCGGCCGCATCGTATCGCTGCCACCCTCCCCGCTTGAACTGGCCGAGGGGCTGGAGCAATTGCGCTGGCTGGAGCACGGGCTTCGTGTGCGCGTGGGCATCACCACGCACGACTCCTTCTGTGTGGACACGCCCGCCGACCTGGAGGAGGCACGGCGGCGGGCCAGCGCATCGTAATTTGGCCGCACCCTTCCACCATGTCCATCGTCCGCGAACTGAACGACCTGTTGCACGACCACGACTGTGTGATCGTGCCGCGCTGGGGTGGGTTCATCACCCACTACCGCCCGGCCAGGCTGGACGAAACACGGCGGCTGGTGCACCCCCCTGGCAAGGAACTGGGCTTCAACCGCCACCTCACGCGAAATGATGGCCTTCTGGCCGACCGTGTGGCACGGCGCGAAGGGATCGGCCATGATGCCGCACTGGACCGCATCGCCACGGAAGTGGGCGATTGGCAATCACGCCTGGGCCAGGATGGAAGATTGGAACTGCCACACATCGGCCTGTTCTACCACGATGCCGAACGCAACCTGCAATTCGAGCCGGACAAGCGGGCGAACCACTTGAAGGACGCCTACGGTTTGCGGACCGTGGCGGCCATTCCGGTGAAACGCGTGGCCCCTGCGCCCGTGCTGCGCACCCTCACCGAGCCGGCAACCGCGACCACGCCTGTACAGGCGCGGTCGCGGCCATGGTTGGCCGCAGCGGGGTTGGCCTTGTTGTTGGGCACCGCGTCCATCTTCCTGTGGCGCGCACAAATGCAGGAAGGCACGCAATGGAGCGGTCTGGACCTGTTCGGCCCCGGACCCGAGCGGCAGTATCAACCACCCGCCGCCACCAATTCCAAGCCCGTGGTCACGGCCGGGATCTTCTCGGTGCCCGATGGACCGTTGGGGGTGCGCACCCTGCCCCTGACCGTGAACGACAGTGTAATGGTGACCGTGGACCTGGGCCGCCCCGCAGCACCTGTGCTAGAGCCTGACAGTACGGCCGTGCGCACACCGAATATCACCGTTGCGACACCAGCCGCGCGCGAGCGCTTCCATGTGGTGGGCGGTTGTTTCGCCGTGGAAGAGAACGCCGAGCGCTTCCTCGCCGAACTTCAGGCCCAAGGCTGGCCCGCACGCCGGCTGACTCGTTCCGGCGAATTGCATCCGGTGGCCTACGGCAGTTTCGCGCGTCGCGATGAGGCCCTGGACCTGCTGGCCCGCGTCCGGGGAGAAGCTTCGGCCAGCGCCTGGCTCATGGTACGCTGAAGCGGGAACCACGCGCCCTGCACGCTTGTTACCTTCGTACCCCTTGCATTGATGGTGGCGAACAGGACGGTGGAACTGGAGGCTTGCACAGTAGCCTTTCTGGAGGATGACGTGGTACACACCCACTTCAAGCCGGGGCGCATCGTGCAGCCCGCCGATGTGCAGGCCATGTTCGAGACCCTCGGCCGGGTGCGTGAAGGACGCAAGGCCCTGCTGATGGTGACGGTGGCCGAGGGCACCACCATGAGCAATGAGGCGCGCGCCTTCGCCTCGGCCCCCGATTCGAACAGCTACATCGCCGCCGACGCCATCGTGGTACGCGATTTCGGACATCAACTGGCCGCCAACGTCTTCGTGCGCCACCACAAGCCCGGCCGTCCCATACAGATGTTCCCCGACAAGGCCACGGCGCTGGATTGGCTGCGCCGCCAGCACCACCTTGTCGATCCCGCCTGAACACCCATGACACACCGCTCCCTGGCCTGCTCTCTGGTCCTGCTCCTGTCCGCGCCATCACTCTTCGCCCAAGTGGTGGAAACACCACCCGCACGCATCCTGCGGGTGAGCAAGGCCGAAGTGACCGCGCTGGCCATATCACCCAAGGGCGACCGCCTGCTGGTGGGCCTGAACAAAGGCGCCGAACTCTACGACCTGGAGAGCGGCAAACGCGTGCATGCCTTCCCTTACTCGGAGGATGGAAGCACCGTGGTCTACCATGTGGGCTTCAATGACAATGGTGAGTATGTGGTGCTGATCGGCCACAGCGGAAAACGCACCGTGTGGGACGCGGGCAAAGGAGCACAGGAAAAGGTGATCACCCCGCACCGCTGGATCCCCGATCCGCGGGCGGTGAAGGCCATGGGGCTGGACATGAAGAACTCCACCTTCGACCGCTTCTACCAGCAGATGGAACTGGACCTCGGTGGCCACGTGGCGCGCGCCGGCAAGCATGGCATCGTGGAATTCATCGATGCGGAGGGCGGGGTGACGCAGAAGTTGGAGTACCCGGAGAACAAGGACCAGCACCACCGCGCACCCTTGCTGGCGTGGGACGGCCACCTGCTGGTGGGCACCGACGATGGGCGCGTGCTCTTCTACCGGCTGCCTTGATCACCGAGGGCCTTCAATGCTTGGCTGACGTGTCCTTCGGCCTCGAACAAGTTGCGGTAGGCCGCGCGGATGATCCCTTCCCGATCGATCACGTACGTGACACGGCCGGGCAGCAGACCGAAGAAGCGGTCCACGCGGTAGGCCCTGCGTGCCTTACCATGCGCATCGCTGAGCAGGCTGAAGGGCAGTGACCATCGTTCGGCGAAGGCCTGCTGCGCCTCCATCCCATCCCTGCTGATGCCGACCACCACAAAGTCACGTGCGTCCAGATCGGGCAATGCATCCCTGAACGCGCAGGCTTCCAGGGTGCATACCCGTGTATCCGCCATCGGATAGAAGAACAGTACCACGTTCTTCGCACCGTGGAAACCGGAGAGGTCCACCAAGCGGCCATGCTGATCGGGCAGGCGCAGATCAGGTGCTCGCGTCCCGACCTCCAGCATCCTTGTCCGGTTCGATCTCCCTGCTGCGCGAAGAGATGGCGAAGGCGATCACGCCACCGATGGTGATCAGGCCCAGTACGCCCCACCACCAACCCACCCGATCGCGCAAAAGCACAAGGATGAGCAGTGCGAAAAGAAAGAGCGTGGGCCCTTGCGCCCAGATGCGCAGCTGGATCGCCGACCAACGCAGCTCGCCGCGCACCAATCTGCCATGCAGGCGATGCGCCCACAGGTGGTACCCGATCAACAGGGCCACCAGGCCGAGTTTGGTGTGCATGAAGGGCTCCTTCAGCAGGGCAGGGCGTTCCCACAGCATCCACAGCCCGAAGAGCGTGAGCAGCACCAGCGCCGGCCAGGCCAGGTAGTACAGGCTGTATCGCTCCATCGCCGAGAAGCGACCGGCGAGCGTGGTGCGTTCGGGTTCCCAGGCACGCAGGGCCTCGCGGTGCGCGATGTACAGGCGCACCAGATGGAAGAGCGCCGCGAAGTAGCTCACCATGAAGAACAGGTGGAGCGCTTTCAAAAGCGGCAGAGCGATGGTGGTGTCCATGCGACTATCGTTCAAATGTAACCCGACGGACTCGGCTACTTTTGCGCGCCATCCATCATGCGACCCATGGAAACACGCCCCGTGAGCGACAGCTACGCGCAGACCACGCACGTGGTGCTGCCCAACGACACCAATACGCTGGGCAACCTGTTCGGGGGTCGGCTGTTGCAATGGCTGGACATCAGCTGCGCCATCAGCGCCCACAGGCACTGCAAGCGCGTAGTGGTGACCGTGGCGGTGAACCATGTGGGCTTCGACCGGCCGATCAAACTGGGCGACTTCGTCACCATCCACAGCCACGTGAGCCGGGCCTTCGGCAGCAGCATGGAAGTGTGGAGCGACGTGTTCGTGGAGGACCAGGTGACGGGCGAGAAGATCATGTGCAACAGCGCCATCTACACCTTCGTGGCGGTGGACCACGCGGGCCGCCCGATGAAGGTGCCCCAGGCACTGCCCACCAACGAGGAGGAGCGGAAGCGCTACGATGGCGCCCTGCGCCGCCGCCAGCTGCGTTTGATCCTCAGCGGCAAGATGAAGCCCGAGGAAGCCACCGAGCTGCGGGCGCTTTTCCAGTGAGCGGCCCATTGCGGGGGCTGTCGCGATAGGTCAGCCGATCGTCGCTTTCGCGCAATGACCGGGCCCTGCGGCCGGGTGAGTTTTGCATCGTGAAAGCAGGACCTCCCGCCATGACGATCGAACTTGATCCGCATCAAGGGGCCCACCCCGTGGCGCCGGGGACCTTTGCGGCCGCCATGGAACAAGGACCATCGACCCGGCGCCCCATGACCCCCGCGGAATACAACGCCTGCGTGGAAGAGCACAGCGACGCGCTGTTCCGCTACGCCTTGCGCCACACCCGCTGCCGCGACCAGGCGCATGATGTGGTGCAGGAATGCTTCCTCCGGTTGTGGATGAAACTGGACAAGGTGGAAAGCGGCAAGGGCAGAAGCTACCTCTTCACCATGGCGCACAACCTGATGGTCAGCCAGGCGCGGCGCTCCGGGCGCGTGCTGCGCATGGAGCCCTGGCATGAGCAGGTGCGCAGTTGCCGGCAGGGCGAACCCGACCTGAAGTCCCTGCTGGAACGTGGCCTGGCACGCCTGCCCCAGGCCCAACGCAGCGTGCTGGTCCTGCGTGACCAGGAGGGCCACAGTTATGAGGAGATCGCGGAGATCACCGGCTTGAGCATGGACCAGGTGAAGGTGTACATCTTCCGGGGAAGGAAGGCCATGCAGCGCTATCTCGGATCGCCAGCGATGGTCGCTTGATGCGGGCCGCAGGTCATACTGCAGGCACTTTCTGTTCCTGCCGTGTACCGCGAAGCATGCCGATCTCCGGAAGCTGATGGTCCAGCGCTCGCCCGTTGGGCGATGGCGCGGGGGCCTTCGCCTGGATGAAACGGTTGATGCCTAGTTCGTAGAGGTCGTAGCAGACCACAACGAGCAGCATGCCGCTCACCACGTAGAAGGTCTTGAAGCCGATGTGTACGCAGGCAAATCCCGCCACCATCGCGCCCAGCAGGTAGGAGCCGGCGATCGAGGCCATCAACTTCAGCCTGCCCACCATGTCCTTGTTGCGCCTGTGCTCCCGGCGCAACATCATGGACACCAGGATGCCCAGGTCGGTGGTGGCACCGGTGAGGTGGGTGGTCTTCACGGTGAAATTGGAGATGCTCGCGGTAAGACCATTCTGCAGCCCCATGGCGAAGAGCATGAGGGTGAGGAGGACCTCGGTCTCGGTGAGCGTTTCGCGGTAGTGGAACTGGCCGTAGAGGCCCACCGCCATCAGGCACAGGATCTCCAGGGCCAGCGGGGAGGCGTGCGCCACGTAGCGGCTCCAGCGGTTGAGGTTGATCACCAACGCGTTGGAGGTGAAGCTGCCCAGAAAGAAGGCGAAGATCCAGGCGGTGACCACGGCCAGCTGGTAGTAGTTGCCCTTGGCCATCTCCGCCGCGATGATGGCGTAGTGTCCGGTGACGTTGGAGGTGAAAGCGAAGAAGAGGAGCAGGGACGCCACATTGACCATGCCCGCCACGAAGGCCGTGAGGGTGCCGAGCCTGATGTTCTCCGTGAGGGTCCTGCTGCTGCCGTACTTCCTGAGCATACGATCGGGTTGTGTATTGGTCAACGCTTGAAGACCAGGCTCGCGATGCCGCGTGCCTGGATATCGGTCTCGAATTGCAGCCGCATGGTCTCTCCGTCCAGGCGGTCCAGCACATAATGCTCCTGGGACCCATCGGCATGCACGATGCGCAACAGGTGGCCGCGGCCCATGAGGCGCCAGTGGGCCTCCTCCACGTGGTCGCCCACCCGCAGCCGCAGGCGATGGCCGGGCAGGAACTCCCAAGTCTCCGCCTTGTGCACCACCAGGTGCCGCCCCACGGCCCGTTTCACGCCTTCCAGGAAGGTGTCGGGCTCCTCACCGCGGGGCTGGTCCACCAGCTCATAGGCCCACTCGATCTGCTCCCATTTGCCTAAAATGGTGCGGTCCGGAGCCGTGGTGGCGCCGATGAGCGCCACACAAGTGGCCACCAGCAGGCAGAAAACGCCGAGATATTTGAGCAGATCCTTCATGGATGCGGGAGGATGGTATGGCAATGGTGGACGGACGACCTACTGCAGCGCCATCTGCTCCTGGAAGACCTCGGCCACCATGCCGCGATCGGTCACCCTGGCCGTTTCCTGCCATTTCACCTCGTTCACCACCAGGCCGCTGCGGCGAATGAATGGCACCAGGTCGAAACTGCGCTTTGAGGTCAATGACAGCACGTGGTCCTGCGGCAGATGGATCTCGCGCACACCGTTGCCCTCCAGATAGTTGTTGAAGGCGCTCTGCGTGGACCCGGTGAAGACATCCTTGTGAATGCCCGTGATTCGGGATTCGAATTTGTTGCGGATCACGGCGCACGCGTCATCGAAGCCGGTGTTGCTCAGTTCGCGTACCCAGCTGGCGCGTGAGGAGAAAAGCAGATCGGTGATCGAGTCCGCCGGGCGGTACCCGTGCACCAGCAGGATGCGGCAGGTCTGTTCGCCGCGCATGTCCTGGAGCACCGAGCGTACGATGTTGAGCGATCCGACGGTGAAATCGGTGGGAAAGAGAATGGTCTTGTGCATGGCCTGTCCCGTGTTTTGGTTCGACGGTGCAAACCACGGACGGCGAAATGGCGATCGGCTAAGACCTGGCTTGGATCCAAATTAGGATCCAAGCCCGTGGATGAGAGCGGGATTAGGATCCGCGATGCGGCGTCATCCGCCGGCGGTCATTCCACAGGGGAGTGCCTTGGCGCCGCACGCCCGGCCACCAGGTCGAAGGGTCCCACCGGCAGGGTGATCTGCACCGTGGTGCCCACCTTCACTTTGGATGATACGATGATCTCCCCGCCATGCATGCGTACGATGTTGCGTGTGAGGGGCAGTCCGATGCCATAGCCCTCGTATCCCTTGGTATTGGCCCCGCGGAAGAAGGGGTCGTAGATGTGGGCCAGGTCGTTCTCGGCGATGCCGATGCCGCGGTCGCGCACCACCACGATGACACGCTCATCGGAGGTGCCCAGGGACACCGTCACCGGCTGCCCGTTGGAATACTTGCATCCATTGAGGATGACGTTGGAGAAGGCCAGGTGGAGCAACTGCTCGTTCCCCAGCACTTTCAGCCGCGTGGGATTCTCCGGCAGCAGGCTCATGTCCAGATGCACCAAGTGCCGCTGGTCCATGCGTTCCACGGTGCTCTTCACATCGTACAGCAATTGGTCGATGCGCACCTTGCCGAACTGCGAGCGTCCGCTCTTGAAGCCCGTCTGCGCCAGGAACAGCAGGGCCTTGGTCTTCTTGTCCAGGTGGCCGGCCTCTTCGAGGATCACTTGCATGGTCTCCACGTACTCTTCCGCACTGCGGGGCTTGGAGAGCGCCACGTCGGCCTCGCCGATGATGGCCGTAAGCGGTGTGCGCAGTTCATGCGAGGCGTTGCTGATGAAGTTGTTCTGGGTCTCGAAGGCCGTTTCGATGCGGTCGAGCATGTAGTTGAAGGTGGATGCCAGCTCCCGCAATTCACGGCTTCCCTGTTCCTCCCCGATGCGTTGATGCAGATTCTCGGTACCGATCTGTCGCACCTGCTCGGCGATGCGATGCAGGGGTTTGAACATGGTGCTGGAGAAATGGAACGCCAGGAGGAGCGCCAAAACGAATGCGACCCCGGCGGCGCCCAGCAGATTCTTGCGCAAGTGCCGCACGTGGTGCTCCTCGTAGTAGTTCTCCGCCGAGGCCACCACCAGATGCGCGCCTTTCGGCCCCTTGTGCAGCAGACCTTTGAAATGCCTTCCCCCCTGCACATGGTCGGCCTGGCCGTACCGCATAAGCCGCGTGAAGAACTCCGGCGGGGCGCCTGTTGTCGCGGCCATCGTCCGCGCGCCCCCCTCCATGTCCATGGGCAGGATGTGGTCCTGCTCATCGGACAAGCGATCGATGAGCTCACCCACGAGCGGCCCGGGCGCATCGCCTTCCTGTTCCTCCAGGCCATGCACCACCAGCGACCGCACGCGCAACTCCAACAGCCGGTCGAAGTCCCTGTCCGTGTAGCTGGACACCGAGAGATAGACGAAGCCCGCGAAGAGGAGGATCACGGTCATGAACGAGCCGAGAAGGATGAGCAGCGTGCGGGTGTGGATGTTCATTCGGCTCATACGGTCCGTTCCGGATCGCGGAGCGCGTAGCCCATGCCGATGACGGTATGGATGAGCTTCTCCCCGTGACCGTTGTCCATCTTCTTGCGCAGGTAGTTCACGTAGACGTCCACGACGTTGGTGCCCATGTTGAAGTCAATGCCCCAGACGTCCTCCAGGATATCCATGCGTGACATCACCTTGTTCTTGTTCCGCAAAAGGAAATGCAGCAGGCGGAACTCGGTGGCCGTGAGGGAGATCTCGTCCCCTCCACGCCGCACGATCTTGGCGTCGTCGTCCAGTTCCAGGTCCCCGGCGCGAAGCACATGCTGATCCCCCGTCTGTGCGGCCGGCTCCGCCGAGCGTTCCGCGCGACGCAGCAGCGTGCGGATGCGTGCCACCAGCTCAATGAACTTGAAAGGCTTCACCAGATAATCATCGGCCCCACTGTCCAGGCCCACAGCCACATTCTCGGCGGTGCCCAACGCGGTGAGGAAGAGTATGGGGGTAACTCCATCGTGCTGCCGGATGAGCTTGCACACCTCCAGGCCGTTCATGTCCGGGAGCATGATGTCCAGGATCACCAGGTCGAAGCGGCCATTGCGGACCATGCGCAGCCCGGTATCGCCATCCATGGCCACACTCACCTCATAGCCCTCCTCGCCGAGGCCCTTTCGGATGAAGGACACCACGTGCGATTCATCCTCCACGAGCAGGATCTTCTTCATCTCCATGTGTCGTGGACAAGTATAGGAAGCTCAACAGCGGTGTCAGGGTCCGGCCAGCTGCCGCGCCTTGTCGGCGATCGCCCTCAGATCCTGCATTTCCATGCAACGGAAATGGCCCTGAGGGCAGCGGTCGAAACCGATCTTGCTGCACGGCCGGCAACCAAGCCCGGATACTTCGGACTTGTGCGCTCGTTCGGGGTGGAGCGGCTGATAGGGCCCCATGCCGAAGGCGGGCACCGTGCTGCCGAACACCGCCACCACGGGGCGGCCCAACGCGCAGGCCATGTGCATGGCACCGCTGTCGTGGGCGATCACCGCGCGCGCACCGCGGATGAGCGAGGCACTGCCCAGGATATCATAGCGGCCCGTGGCGTCGAACACGCGTCCGCCCACGGCATCGGCGATCGCGCGGGCCACGGATCTGTCCTCGTTCCCGCCGACGAGCATGATCGGGCCTTCGACCTGTTGCGCCAGTTGGATGAGCCGGTGCTGCGGCAGGCGCTTGGTGGCATGCGCGGCCCCGATGGCGAGCACCGTGTATCCGTGGCGATGCGTCGCCGGAAGTTCTTCCAGCGGTGCCGCGCGATCCGCGGGGATGTGCAGCTCAAGGCCACGGCCATCGTTGCGCACCCCCAGGTGCTCCACGGTCTTCATGTAACGGTCCACGATGTGGATGCGCGGCAACCGATCAACGCGCAGGTTCACCAGCAGCCACTTTTCGATGTTCAGCTTGGCGATACTGTGCGCCGGAATGCCCAACGCGCGCTTCACCCGGGCCGTACGCAGATTGTGGTGCAGATCGATCACGCCCGAGAAGCGCTCGGCCTTGAGCCGCTTGATGAGGTCGCCGAGATCGCTGTCCAGTCCATGCACGCGATCCACATGCGGGTTGAAGCGCACCAGATCGGCGAAGGCGCTTTTGACGGCGAAGTGGATCTCCACCCCGGGGAGTTGCTGCTTCAGGCAGCGCAGCACCGGACTCGTGAGCACGATGTCGCCGATGGACGAGAAGCGGATGACGAGCAGCTTGTGTGGTGCCGACATGATGGAGCGCGAAAGTACCGAAGGGGGCAGGGTGCGGGCACGGAAGGGTTGAAGGGTGCGAGCGTGCGCGTACGTGCCACCCGCGCAGGCTTGCACCCTCGTACCCTCTCACAGCATCCTCAACAACCCCCTCATATCCACCTTCTCGCCCACGATCCGCTCCACCTCGCTGATGGGTACACGTTCCTGCTGCATGCTGTCGCGTTCGCGAATGGTAACGGCGTTGTCCACCAAGGTCTCGTGGTCCACCGTGATGCAGTACGGCGTGCCAATGGCGTCCTGGCGGCGGTAGCGCTTGCCGATGCTGTCCTTCTCGTCGTATTGGCAGTTGTGGTCCAGCTTCAGGCGGTCCATGATCTCGCGGGCCTTCTCTGGTAGACCGTCCTTCTTGATCAACGGCAATACGGCCACCTTCACCGGTGCCAGCGCGGCGGGGATGCGCAGCACTTCGCGCGATTCACCGGTGGGTAGTTGCTCCACATCGTAGGCCGCGCTCAGGATGGCCAGGAACATGCGATCGAGGCCGATGCTGGTCTCCACCACATAGGGCACGTAACTCTCGTTGGCCTCGGGATCGAAGTACTGCAGCTTCTTGCCGCTGAACTTCTCGTGGCTGCCCAGGTCGAAGTCGGTGCGGCTGTGGATGCCCTCCAGCTCCTTGAAGCCCATGGGGAATTGGAACTCGATGTCGCAGGCGGCATTGGCGTAGTGCGCCAGCTTGATGTGGTCGTGGAACCGGTAGTTCTCCACCGGCAGGCCCAGGGCGCGGTGCCACTTCATGCGGTACTCCTTCCAGTGGGCGTACCACTCCATCTCGGTGCCGGGCTTCACGAAGAACTGCATCTCCATCTGCTCGAACTCGCGCATGCGGAACACGAACTGCCGCGCCACGATCTCGTTGCGGAAGGCCTTGCCGGTCTGCGCTATGCCGAAGGGGATCTTCATCCGCGCGCTCTTCTGCACATTGAGGAAGTTCACGAAGATGCCCTGTGCCGTTTCGGGCCGCAGGTAGATGGTGCTGCTCTCGCCGCTCACGCTGCCCAGCTCGGTGGCGAACATCAGGTTGAACTGCCGCACCTCGGTCCAGTTGGCGGTGCCGCTCACCGGGCATTTGATCTCCTCTTCGATGATCAGCTGGCGCACGGCCTCCAGGTCGTTGTTGTTGAGGGCCTCCTTCATGCGCCCTTCCACCGCATCGATGCGCTCCTGGCTGCGCTTCACGTTGGGGTTGGTGGCGCGGAACTGCACCTCGTCGAAGGCCTCGCCGAACTTCTTCGCCGCCTTCTCGATCTCCTTGGCGATCTTCTGCTCGTACTTGCCGATGTGCTCCTCCAGCAGCACGTCCGCCCGGTAGCGCTTCTTGCTGTCCTTGTTGTCGATCAGCGGGTCGTTGAAGGCGTCCACGTGGCCGCTGGCCTTCCACACGGTGGGGTGCATGAAGATGGCCGCGTCGATGCCCACGATGTTCTCGTTGAGCTTCACCATGGCCTCCCACCAGTAGCGGCGGATATTGTTCTTCAGCTCGGCGCCGTAGGGGCCGTAGTCGTACGTGGCACTGAGGCCATCGTAGATCTCGCTGCTGGGGAACACGAAGCCATACTCCTTGGCATGGCCGATGAGGGTCTTGAGGCGGTCTTCCTGTTGGCTCATGGTGTCATTTCGCGGTCGCCCTGGAAACCTTCGGCGGCCTGCCTGCCGGTAGGCAGGCGCGGGCACAAAGATGCGGGGATGGCGCACAACCCGGAGAACCCAACGAACGGATGGGCCTATCCGCACACGATAGGACTGGCATGGCGTGGCCTCTCCCCGCCAAGCCCGACCTTTGACCCACCCCATGCTCCTCGCCCTGCCCACCATCGAGTTGAAGTTCCCGCTGGAGAACCCGGTGCTGATCTTCTCGCTGGTGCTCTTCATCATCCTTTTCGGGCCGCTGGTGCTCAACCGCCTGCGCATCCCGCCGATCATCGGGCTGATCATCGCCGGGGCGGTCATCGGGCCCAACGGCCTCAACCTCATGCTGCGCGACGCCAGCATCGTGCTCTTCGGCACGGTGGGCCTGCTCTACATCATGTTCCTGGCCGGGCTGGAGATCGACATGCAGGAGTTCAAGAAGAACAAGTACCGCAGCATCGTCTTCGGCCTGTTCACCTTCCTCATTCCCATGGGCATCGGCGCGGCGGTAAGTTTCTATGTCCTTGGTTACCCGATGAACTCCTCCATCCTGCTGGCCAGCATGTTCGCCTCGCATACGCTGATCGCCTACCCCATCGCCAGCCGTTTCGGGGTGATCAAGAACCGCGCGGTGAACATCACCGTGGGCGGCACCATCATCACCGACACGCTGGCCCTGTTGGTGCTGGCCGTGGTGGTGGGCATGGTGCAGGGCGATGTGGGCCAGGCCTTCTGGACGCGCTTGGGCGTGTCACTTGCCATTTTCACCTTCATCGTCATGTGGGTCTTCCCCTGGCTGGCCCGCTGGTTCTTCAAGAAGGAGGGCGACAGCATCTCGCAGTACATCTTCGTGCTGGCCACCGTGTTCCTGGCAGCGTTCCTTGCCGAGCTGGCCGGCGTGGAGGCCATCATCGGGGCCTTCGCGGCGGGGCTGGCGCTCAACCGGCTGATACCGCACACCTCGCCGCTGATGAACCGCATCGAGTTCGTCGGCAATGCGCTATTCATTCCCTTCTTCCTCATCGGCGTAGGCATGCTCGTGGACTATCGCATCTTCTTCAAGGGCTGGGAAACGCTGAAGGTGGCCGCCACCATGACCGTGGTGGCCACGGCCTGCAAGTTCATCGCCGCATGGCTGGCCAAGCTCAGCTTCCGGTTCTCCCGGGACGAGTTCATGATGATGTTCGGCCTGAGCAACGCGCAGGCGGCCGCCACCCTGGCCGCGGTGACCGTGGGCTACAAGATCATCCTGGGGGTGGACGCCAACGGCAACGAGGTGCGCCTGCTCAGCGAAGCCGTCCTCAATGGCACCATCGTGATGATCCTGGTCACCTGCACCATCAGCTCCTTCACCGTGGCGCGGGCGGCCAGCCGGTTGGCGGTGCTGGAGGAGGACGAGCAACTGGGCCCCGATGACGAGGCCACGGGCCGCATCCTGGTGAGCCTGGCCGGCATCGAGACCGCCGAGCCGCTGGTGGAACTGGCCGTGCTGATGAAACAGCCCAAGGCCCGCGAACGGCTTTATGCCCTGCACGTGGTGGACGAACAGAGCGATGGCAACGGCAAGCGCGCCGACGGCCGAAAGCTGCTGGAGCAGGCCGTGAAGCAGGCGGCCGCCACGGACAACACCCTGGAGGCGCTCGTGCGGCACGACATCAACACGGCCAGCGGACTCACCTTCACCATCAAGGAATACCAGGCCACCGATGTGGTGCTCGGCCTCACGCGCGAGGGTCTCGACAGCGACCCGAGCTTCGGCGCGCTCACTGATGCGGTGCTGGCCAGATCGCCGAAGGCCGTTTTCATCTACCGCCCCCTGCAGCCCCTGGGCACCGTCAAGCGCATCATCGTGGCCGTGCCGCCCAAGGCCGAGTTCGAGGCCGGCTTCGTGCGCTGGTTCGACCGGGTGAAGGCCCTGGTGAAGCAAACGGGCGCCACCATCCGCTTCCATGGCACGCCCTCCACGCTGGAGCGGTTGCGCATTCTCTGTGAGCGCGGTGCCGATCCATTGGTGGCCGGGTATGAGGTGCTCGATGATTGGGAGGACCTGCTGATCATCGGCCGTGGTCTGGGCCGCGACGACCTGCTGGTGGTGGTGGCCGCCCGGAAAGGCTCGATCAGCTACGACCCCAAGATGGACAAGCTGCCTCGCCAACTCGGCAGGTATTTCACGGAGAACGGCTTCCTGGTGATCATGCCCGAACAGCTTGGCGATGACTACCTGGACAAGAAGGACCTGAACCCCGCCATGACCGACATGCTGGAGGAAGGCGTGAAGACCCTGGACAGCGCCGGGCGTTTCGTGAAGAAGGTGCTGAAAGGTGGCAAGTAGGCCGAACGGTCCATGATCGAACACCGCGGCACCCTCATCAGCGAGGACCTCTTCGAGGAGCGCTTCGTGTGCGACCTCAACGCGTGCAAGGGCGCCTGCTGCGTGGAGGGCGAGAGCGGCGCACCGCTGGAGGAGGAGGAGGCCGCGCTGATCGCCGAACTCTGGCCGAAGATCAAGCCGTACATCCCCGAAAGCGGCCGGCGCGCCGTGGCCGAATTCGGCACCAGCGTGATCGACAGCGATGGCGACCGCGTGACACCGCTGGTAGACGGCCACAAGGAATGCGCCTTCACCGTATTCGAAAAGGGCGTCGCGCTGTGCGGCATCGAAAAGGCATGGAAGGACGGCGCCATCCCCTTCCGCAAACCCATCAGCTGCCACCTCTACCCCATCCGCATCGCGAAGCTGAAGTTCCACGACGGGCTCAACTACCACCGCTGGCACCTGTGCGAGCCGGCCTGCGCGTGCGGCGCCAAGCTGGGCGTGCCGGTGTTCCGCTTTTTGAAGGAGGCACTGGTGCGCAAGTACGGGCAGGTGTGGTATGCGGAATTGGAGGAGGTGTTCGCGGCGTGGAAGCAGACACGCGGTGAGGTGTGACCGGAGGGGAACCCACGCGGAGTCGCGAAGCATGCGGAGTCGAACTCCAGGCTCCCTTCTTCTTCGCGTCCTCCGCGCCTCCGCGTGTGATGATCCACCCAAGACCGCATGCACAGGGCCCCTGCGCCACACCATCGCGCTCGAGCCTGCGGCTGGTCCGCACCGCGTGGCATACCTCCTTCACAACGCGCCTATCGATGCGCGTTCCGATCTTGCCCGCCTGCACCGAAGCCCTGTTGCCGCGCGGTTTCCGCAGTGTTGATCGATCGTGAATAGAAAGCACTTGCACGGATCACGCATGGATCCCGCCCGCGCCGATCGCGCCGAACCGGGCCGTGTTGAAAACTCCGGACAGATGATCGGCGCAAGCGCTTGCCCGCACATGGATCGCTTTCCACATTTGTAACCCGACGACGACGCTCTCCCGGACCACCCTTCGACACGCTCAGGGCAAGTCCGGGATCGACGCCGGCGGGAACCCAACAAGTCCTATCGTGAAAAACACGGGGCCAACCCCGTAGGAGATCCTTTGTCCCCAAGAGCGCATAGACCATGAACCAACAAAAGCCCGAGACCCAGACCAGCCTGGAGGATATCCTCCCCGCCGATCCCGCCGCCGCCAACGAACCGCTGCTCAAGGAG
Source organism: Flavobacteriales bacterium (assembly GCA_026129465.1). Taxonomy (NCBI): domain Bacteria; kingdom Pseudomonadati; phylum Bacteroidota; class Flavobacteriia; order Flavobacteriales; species Flavobacteriales bacterium. Next base: position 2,762,996 of record JAHCIA010000001.1, on the reverse strand, counting down.
AACAAGGACCGTTTCGTCATCTTCCCCATCCAACACAACGACATCTGGCAGTTCTACAAGAAGCATGAGGCCGCCTTCTGGACCGCCGAGGAGATCGACCTGCATGCCGACCTGGTTGACTGGAACGACAAGCTCAACGACGACGAGCGCTTCTTCATCAAACACGTGCTGGCCTTTTTCGCCGCCAGCGACGGCATCGTCAACGAGAACCTCGCCGAGAACTTCCTCCATGAGGTGCAGTACCCCGAGGCACGTTTCTTCTACGGGTTCCAGATCATGATGGAGAACATCCACAGCGAGACCTACAGCCTGCTGATCGACACCCTGATCAAGGACCCCATCGAGAAGGACCGCCTGCTGCACGCCATCGACACCGTGCCCTGCGTGAGCCGCAAGGCCGAATGGGCCCTGCGCTGGATCAGCAAGGGCAGCTTCGCCGAGCGCCTCATCGCCTTCGCCGCCGTGGAGGGCATCTTCTTCAGCGGCAGCTTCTGCTCCATCTTCTGGCTGAAGAAGCGCGGTCTGATGCCCGGCCTCTCCTTCAGCAACGAACTCATCAGCCGTGATGAGGGCCTGCATTGCGACTTCGCCTGCCTGCTCTACACCAAGCACCTGCTGAACAAGCTCCCCAAGAAGACCGTGGAGACCATCATCCGTGACGCGGTGGAGATCGAGAAGGAGTTCGTCACCGACGCACTGCCCGTGAACCTGATCGGCATGAACGCCAAGCTCATGCAGCAATACATCGAGTTCGTGGCCGATCGCCTGCTGGTGGAACTGGGCAACGAGAAGGTCTACAACGCCATGAACCCCTTCGACTTCATGGAGATGATCTCCCTGCAGGGCAAGACCAACTTCTTCGAGAAGCGCGTGGGCGAGTACCAGAAGGCCGGCGTGCTCAACAAGGGCGGGAAGGACGAGGCCAAGTTCACCCTGGACGCTGATTTCTAGTTGACGACCGACGGTCGTTCCAGGCCCCATGCACGATCTCTGGTGGCATAGGGCCAGAGCCACCGGCGGACAGCGGTCTTCCACAATTCACAACGACCGGTTCAAGATCCACCGATCGCCCGCCGGGAAAAAGGACCGAAGAGGAGCCACCTTGTAAGCCCTGCACTGACAGGAAAAGCGACACACCGCGGAGCGGGAGCCGAGCGGTCAACAACCATCCCGGGGGGCGCCAAGGCCCCCTGAAAAACAAGACAAGAAGCATGTACGTCATCAAGCGCGACGGCCGCCGGGAGGCGGTGAAGTTCGACAAGATCACCGCCCGGGTGAAGAAACTGTGCTACGGCCTGGACCCCTCCGTGGACGCCACCGCGGTGACCCTCAAGGTGATCGACGGCATCTTCGACGGCGTCACCACCACCCAGCTGGACAACCTCACCGCCGAGGTGAGCGCCACCATGACGGTGAAGCACCCGGACTACGCCCAGCTCGCCAGCCGCATCGCCGTCAGCAACCTGCACAAGAACACCAAGAAGTCCTTCAGCGACGTGATGAAGGACCTCCACGAGTACATCGACCCGAAGACCGGCGAGAAGGCCAGCCTGATCGCCGATGACGTGATGGCCATCATCCGCGCGCACGCCGACACGCTGGACAGCGCCATCATCTACGACCGCGACTTCAACTACGACTACTTCGGCTTCAAGACCCTGGAGCGCAGCTACCTCCTGCGCCTGCACGGCCAGGTGGTGGAGCGCCCCCAGCACATGCTCATGCGCGTGGCCCTCGGCATCCACAAGACGGACCTGGACAGCGCCATCGAGACCTACAACGCGTTGAGCGAGGGCTGGTACACCCACGCCACGCCCACGCTCTTCAACGCCGGCACGCCCAAGCCGCAGATGAGCAGCTGCTTCCTGCTGCAACTGAAGGACGACAGCATCAGCGGCATCTACGACACCCTGAAGCAGTGCGCCCAGATCAGCCAGAGCGCCGGCGGCATCGGCCTCAGCGTACACAACCTGCGCGCGAAGGGCAGCTACATCAAGGGCACCAACGGCACCAGCAACGGCATCGTGCCCATGCTGCGCGTGTTCAACGACACGGCCCGCTACGTGGACCAGGGCGGCGGCAAGCGCAAGGGCAGCTTCGCCATCTACCTGGAGCCCTGGCACGCCGACGTGTTCGACTTTTTGGAACTGAAGAAGAACCACGGCAAGGAGGAGATGCGCGCCCGCGACCTCTTCTTCGCCCTGTGGATCCCCGACCTCTTCATGAAGCGCGTGGAGCAGGGCGCCGACTGGACCCTGATGTGCCCCAACGAATGCCCCGGCCTGGCCGACACCTGGGGCGCGGAGTTCGAGGCGCTGTACGAGCGGTACGAGCAGGAGGGCAAGGGCCGCGGCACCGTGAAGGCGCAGGACCTCTGGTTCAAGGTCCTGGAGAGCCAGATTGAGACCGGCACGCCCTACATCCTCTTCAAGGACGCCGCCAACGGCAAGAGCAACCAGCAGAACCTGGGCACCATCAAGAGCAGCAACCTCTGCACGGAGATCATCGAGTACACCAGCCCCGACGAGGTGGCCGTGTGCAACCTGGGCTCCATCGCCCTGCCCAAGTTCGTCCACAAGGGCAAGTTCGACCACGACAAGCTCTTCGCCATCACCTACCAGCTCACGAAGAACCTCAACCGGGTCATCGACCAGAACTACTACCCCATTCCCGAGGCGCGCCGCAGCAACATGCGCCACCGCCCCATCGGCATCGGCGTGCAGGGCCTGGCGGACGCCTTCATACTCATGCGCCACCCCTTCGACAGCGTGGAGGCCAAGGTGCTGAACCGCGAGATCTTCGAGACCATCTACTACGCCGCCATGACCGCCAGCAAGGACCTGGCGAAGGAGGAGGGCCCCTACGAGACCTACAAGGGCAGCCCGGTGAGCGAGGGCGTCTTCCAGTTCGACATGTGGGGCGTGAAGCCCAGCGACCGCTGGGAGTGGGACGTGCTGCGCGAGGAGGTGAAGACCCACGGCGTGCGCAACAGCCTGCTGCTGGCGCCCATGCCCACGGCCAGCACCGCCCAGATCCTGGGCAACAACGAATGCTTCGAGCCCTACACCAGCAACATCTACACGCGGCGCGTGCTCAGCGGCGAGTTCGTGGTGGTGAACAAGTACCTGCTGCGCGACCTGGTGAAGCTGGGCCTCTGGGGCGAGGACCTCAAGAACAAGATCATCGCCGCCAACGGCAGCGTGCAGCACATCCCGGAGATCCCGCAGAACCTGAAGGAGCTGTACAAGACAGCGTGGGAGATCAGCCAGAAGGTGATCATCGACATGGCCGCCGACCGCGGCGCGTACATCTGCCAAAGCCAGAGCCTGAACATCTTCATGGAGAACGCCAACTTCGGCAAGCTTACCAGCATGCACTTCTACAGCTGGAAGGCGGGCCTGAAGACCGGCATGTACTACCTGCGCACCAAGGCCGCCACGGACGCCATCAAGTTCACGGTTGATAAGAGCAAATTGAGCGAAGCGAAATCCCGTGAAGCGGGAGCGAAGCTGGCGGAGCCCGGGGTGAAGGTGAAAGAGCCCGCCTCCGCCAAGGCTATGGCGGGTGAAAGAGTGCGAGAGGCCGTGGTGGCTGGCAATGGTGCGCCCACAGGCGGCGCCGCGGTGCTGGAGACCGCGCACAGCGCGCCCACCCTCGCGCGCATGGCCACGGCGGAAGCGCGCGCGCCGCAACCCGCCAGCGCAGCGGAGCAGGAAGCGGACGACCTGCCCATGAGCGCCGTGGAGAAGCAGAACGCCGAACGCATGAACGCCCTGAGCAAGCAGGCCGAGGCGCAAGCGCAAATCGCCTGCTCGCTGGATGATCCGGAGGGGTGTGAGATGTGTAGTGGGTAGGAGGGAGATACCGCAGGGTCCCGCCAAATGCGCGGAGATCCTGCGGGGGGTTGGGGGGCATAGGTACACTTACAATAAAAGTAATTGACCATACCCATGGAAAGTACTGCGGTAACACCCGATAATCTTATTATACATGCGCAGGAATCACGCAGTCAGATAAAGCAAATTTTTGTTTTAGACGTCAAATTTAGGCGTGTCATTGAACGAATGGAATACACTTGGGCTGAAGTCCAATGGGAGGATGGATTGGTGCCAATGATAGACTGCCGAGATATATTTCTTTATGTAAATAAAGAAATTCAAACGGTAGTACGTATTGAGAGATCAATTGACGACGAGTCTGATATAGATTTTATCGAAGAATCGAGCCAATATGAAATCCGCAGGGGGAATGGAGTTAGTTACACCGTTTTTTTGTTAAGGGAGCATGCGGGCATTGTTGTGAATAAAATTGTTGTAAGAAATAGAGATGAGGCGAGATTAACTGATGAATACTGGTTTGCTTCTTATGGTAGTGGAAGGTACGTAAGTTCATTTATACGAAAGAAATATAAGAAGAACGGTGAAGGGGAAATGTATGTTCCTTTGTTTGGCAGTGCATTACAACGATTGTTTCTAAATGGATTCGACATGAAGAGTAGTGCAATTAGCGCTGTACGGTTCATTGAAATTATTCAGCCTTACCGGAAGGCAACAGAGCGCGATATGAAAAGGTATCCATACATCAGGGACTCGAAAGTACCAGACTCGCTCTTCGAGAGGGCTATGATGGAGTTGTCGAAACTGTCATTTAAATGGCCCACTCGCCATAGTATAAATGGCCTATGAGCACTAAATGATGTACAACGTAGTGATACCCGAATGGCTTCAGTGGGCTCAAGCTGGCATTTCAGGCGGCATTATGCTCGTCTTGATTTTCGGCAGGACCTACTTGAACAAGAAAGCAGAGAACCTTGCTACAAAACAGGATATAGCTGAAATCACCCGCACCACGGAAAGCATCAAGGGACAATTGAGTTGGGCAGTTCAGAACAGATTGTCATTGGATGAGGAGCAGCGCAAGGCTGTCTTAAAGTTCTACAAGAAGTATCACTACTGGTCGAGCTTATGTGAGGATCCGACATGCGGCAGTGAAAATGACGATTTAGACTCCATCGAACAGTCCTTGCTACGTAGAATGGCCGCATTTCGAGAAATGGATGAAGCCTATGCCATGTATACCTTCTTCTCAGTGGATGCCGCGATGGTGAGTCAAGCATGGGATATGGTGAAGAAGACCATCGAGCTTCAAAGACTTGGCGATAGTCACCTTTATGCTATGAAGCCGATAGCTCTCCGGATAGCACAGCAATACATCGCGCCATTGACTGAGGAGAAAGTGCAAGAACATAATAGAAGCCATCTCAAAATAGTTTGCGCATGAGGATCATGGCACAAGCGAGCTGGACGAAGCCCAGGAAGTTGATGCTGTGATACTCGTAGCGGACCACAGTACGCCTGAAGTTGTTGAGCCAGGCGAAGCATCGCTCCACCTTCCATCTCCGCTTGTATCTGCGAAGCTCCCTTCCATCTTGGGATTTTGAACGCCCTGCGCGGTTCGGTGCGATCATGCGGACCTTCCTGCGCTTGAGCTTGCGATCGAGCTGATCGCTATCGTAGGCCTTGTCGCCGATGAGCACTTGGGGCAATTCTTCCATGAAACGCGCGGCCAGCGTTTGGGTCACGAGCTTCACTTCGTGGGTGCTGGCTCCGAAGGTCCGTACGGCGATAGGAAGACCAGCAGCGTCTGTGACGACCATGATCTTGGTGCCTTTACCTCGCTTAGTCGGGCCGATATGGAGCCCCCTTTTTTGGCACTGGAGAAGGTGCCATCGATGAAGCATTCTGTGATGTCGATCTTCCCTCTTCGTTTGAGGTCCTGCGCCAAGGCCCACAGCACCTTGTCCCATACGCCCTGCTGACACCAGCGCTGGAAGTACCGATGGCACGACTGGTAAGGAGGGTAGCGCGGTGGAAGATCCTGCCATCTGGCTCCTGTCCGGCAGATCCATAATACCCCATTGAACACCTCCCGAGCATCCAGTGGCTTCCTGCCACGCGTCTCGGTCCTCTCTTGAATAGGTGAGAGCAGGTCCTTGACCGCTTCCCACTGGGCGTCCGTGCAGTCCATCGTTTTGGACATCGAAAGAGGACATGCACGGTGAAAGGATCAAGACCCTCCCTTCTTCGGTTGTCAAACGCCCGTTGTTCATGGCTCAGGACACCTCAACTATTTTTGAGATGGCCTCTAGACTTTATGATGAGCTCGATAGCATGAGCAATGACTTTCTCAGTGCCACAAAGCCGGTGACCGAGGAGGTCAATGTGTTAAAGGTGGTCTTCATCAATCAATGCCGCCAAGTGCTTTATGGGCAAACGATTGTTGAGGGTTGATGATTCCCCCCCTCTGCGCGTAGCGTGGCCGGGATCTGAGCGTTGCCTGCGGCTACGCTCGACAAGCACCGGAGCACGGTAGCCTGTGGCTACCCACCCAGCGTAACACGAAGCGCGCGTAGCCACAGGCTACGGAGAGCCTACGGTGTTGCGCGTAGCCGCAGGCTACGCGCAGAAAGCCGCGCACAGCCATACGCGGATAGCTCACCACACCCGCTCCACCTTCAGCAGGCCGGGCTCGTCCTGGTAGTCGCGTGCCGAGCTGTAGAGGTAGTCGCGTGGCTGGTCCACCTGACCGGCACGCACCGGGTTGTCGTGGATGTAGTCCGCCTTCTGCCGTACGGTGAAGGACTGGAGTTGCAAGGGGTGTTGTCGTGCGTCCACACCTTGAAGTGTCGTCCCAAACCTCCGTAGGGTCTCCGAAGGGACCCTGCGCTTGTGAACTGCTGGATCAACTAAAGATCCGGAGCCGAATAAGGCAATAATGTGTAGTTGGTAGACGTGTTGCCGAGTTCCCCGCAGGGTCCCGAAGCGGAGACTATACCTCCGCAGGGTCTCCCGAGGTACGAAGGGGGGCCTGCGCACCTGTATTGCAGGGTCCTCTGGGAGCGACCCCTGCCACGGTTAGGTCGTGCCTTCAAAGCCTCCGCAGGGTCTCCCGAGGTACGAAGGGGACCCTGCGCACCTGTATTGCAGGGTCGAGTTCTCCGCAGGGTCCCGAAGGGGAGACCCTGCGGGGGCCTGGATGTGATCCGTTTGACCCCGCTGCCGCGAATCTGTGACTCGTGGTCCTGATGCCCCAATGCGCTAAGCGTGGCCGTGCCTCTGAGCGTAGCTTGCGGCTACGCTCGACAAGAAAAGAAGCATGGTAGCCGGTGGCTACCTATCCCGTACGCAACTGAACGTGTGTGGCCAGATGCTAACGAGAGCCTCCAGCATTGCGCGTAGCCTGCGGCTACGCGCTTCGATTGGCGCAGCCGCACATAACGCGATACGGGTGCATGATGCTCCCTCTTGGAACACCATGCACCCGTTGCTGGATCGCTGGGGATGGCTTAGTCGAAGAAGGTCACCTTGAATTCGACGCGGCGGTTCCTGGCGCGGCCTTCCGCGGTACCGTTGTCCCCTATGGGGCTTGTCTGCCCGAAGCCTTCACTGCGCAAGCGTGCGGCTTCCACCCCCTTGCTTACCAGGTAGGCCTTCACTGATGCAGCGCGGTCCTTGCTCAGTTGCAGGTTCTTGTCCGCATTTCCGGTGTTGTCCGTGTGGCCGTGGATGTCCAGGTTGTAGGAGGGGTGATCTTCCATCACCTTCACAACATCGTCCAGGATGCCCAGGCTGGCCTTGGTGATCCTGGCGCTGCCGGTCTCGAACTTCACACCGGTGAGGGCCTTCTCGAAGAGGCGGCGCGTCTCTTCCTTCACCTCAGGGCAGCCTTTCATGGCCGCTACGCCAGCCACGTTCGGGCATTTGTCCAAATGGTCCGGTATGCCGTCCCCATCGCTATCGGGGCAGCCATCCCACTTGGCCATACCGGCCGCAGTGGGGCATTTGTCGTCCTTGTCAGCAACGCCATCACCATCGCTGTCCGGGCAACCTTGGGTGGCAGCCGGTCCCGCTTGATCCGGGCACAGGTCATCCTTGTCGGGAATGCCATCCTTGTCGCGATCATCTTCTGGCTTCAGGCGCACGCTTATGCCGTCGATGTAGTAATAGGCACGCTGGCTGTCACCCCCTTCGATCACCTTTTGAGGCTCGAGGCCTGCTGCCGGAAAGGCACCGATCACCAAGAAGCGTTCATCCCCTTCCGCCTTGAATACGCCCTTTACTTCGGTCCAGTTGCCACGCTCGCTGATCACCGTTCGGGTGAACACTTCAGGCATCATGGTGAGGTGCGCGTTGGTGCGTTGGGCCAGGGCTGCAGGGGACAGATGAGCGCCGATGCCAGCCACGGCCCGATCGCTTTCCTGCGCCAGCTTCACGCGGAAGGAGACCTCATAGTCCTGTCCCGCAGCAAGTGGAGCATTGAGTGCGGTCTGCAAGTATTCGCTGTATTGGTTCCACGCGGGTCGGGTGGCCTCTTCGGAACGACCATTCACGGATCGTTTGGGGTTCCAGCGCTGGTCATCCTTGAACGCCACGAATCCGGCATAATGGTCGCCGCTGAATGCTGCGCTGGAGCCCAGTGCGTTGTTCGGCGAGCCGGTGCTGTTCGCGCAAGCGCCAGCACCGAACAGATCCACGGACCCCGCATTGGCATTGCTCCAGCCATCGGCCCGGTCCAGTTGGTCCCACGTGGTGACCTTGCGGCTTATCTGCTGGAAGTCGCCGTTGGCGATGAGGTTCGGCGGTTGGTCCTGGCCGAAGCCAGGCACGTGGAGGACTCCTGTAAGTATGAGTATGAAAAATGATCGTTCCATGATGGGTAGGTTTGGTAGGGGCAAGATGAGGTCTTGGCGGATCATGAACGATAACATTCGTCAGTTCCGATGATCCTGGACGGTCTGAAAGGTGTCGGGCACTAGGACATTGAGCTGATCGTCACAGATATGGTATAATGAAAGTGGTATTTCTAGTAGGGCCTATGACAGTTGAACAGCGCGCAGGTGATCGTTCATTTTGTGCATGACACGCATACGTGTACGCAGTCTCCAAACCTCCGCAGGCTCTCCGAAGGGACCCTGCGCTTGTGAACTGCCGGACCATCTATAGATCCTGAGCCGAATACGGCCAGGGAATGCCCACCGGGATCGTATTCCCGTCCGCTGCGGAAGCCGGGGCACAGGCCACCATGGTGCCCCCGGGGCACAGGTTCCAATGGACCATCGAGTCATCGATCTCGCCGCCGAAGACGGCAGGATCCTCCAGTGCCCCTGACCGGACGGCTACGAAGAGCGCGCAAGTGCGTTGGGCGGTATCGAACACGATGGCATCCAGGTCCAGCTTCGTAGCACGCCCATGAATGTCCTGCGGTCGAAGGGCCCATGGGTCCGTTTCCACCCAGGCGTCCTGTTCACGGCCACAGGAGATGAGTGTTACGACCAGGGCGAACAAGGTGCCGATGCGCATGGTGCGGGCCACACCAAGGTTATGGTGAGCGACAACGGGCTCAACGGAAATAAGAAGAGTTAACGATCGGGCCGGGCGTTCACTGTCCCACACCTACCTCGACCACACCCGCCGAGAGCCTGTGACGCATGGCCCTGCCCAAAGCCCGCGAAGTATTTCCTAAGGCATGAGGATATCCATGCGCTCCTACGCCATGCTGCCGCGGATCCGTGTCTCTTCGCGGTCCTGTTCCGCCGTCAAAGCCTGATGCACACGTTCTTCGCTTCGGTGAAGAAGCGCAACGCGTCCACGCCGCCCTCGCGTCCCACGCCGCTCTGCTTCACGCCGCCGAAGGGGGTGCGCAGGTCGCGGACCATCCAGCAATTCACCCACACGATGCCGGCCTGCAGCGCGCGCGCCACGCGGTGGCTGCGCTTCAGGTCGCGCGTCCACAGCACGGCGGCCAGGCCGTAGGGCGTGGCGTTGGCCAGGGCCACGGCCTGCTCCTCGTCATCGAAGGCTTGCAGCGTCACCACCGGTCCGAAGATCTCCTCCTGGTTGGTGCGGCAGTCAGGGCCGAGGCCCTCGATCACCGTGGGGGCGATGTACCAGCCGTCCCGCAGCGGACCATCGAGCATCACGCGTTCGCCGCCACAGAGCACGCTGCCGCCTTCCTCCCTGGCCAGCGCGATGTAGGCGAGCACCTTCTCCATGTGCTCCTTGGAGACCACCGCACCCAGGTCGCTGGCGGAATCGTCGGGATCGCCCACGCGCAGGGCCTTCACGCGTGCCACGAAGGCCTCCTTGAAGCGGTCGTAGATGCTGCGGTGTATGAGGATGCGTGAGCCGCACAGGCAGATCTGGCCCTGGTTGGTGAAGCTGCTGCGCAGGGTGGTGGCCAGCATGTCATCGAAGTCGCAGTCGGCGAAGACCAGCACGGGGTTCTTGCCGCCGAGTTCCAGGCTCAGCTTCTTGAACATGGGCGCCGCCACACGTGCGATCTCCGCGCCGGTGCGCGTGCCGCCGGTGAAGCTTATGGCCGTGATGCCCGGATGCGCCGTGATGGCCGCGCCCACCTTGGGCCCCGACCCGTGCACGATGTTCAGCACACCCGGCGGCATGCCCGCTTCGGTGCACAGCTGGCTCATGCGATAAGCGGTGAGCGGTGTCACCTCGCTGGGTTTGGCCACCACGCAATTGCCGGTGGCCAGCGCGGGCGCGATCTTCCAGGTGAAGAGGTAGAGCGGCAGGTTCCACGGACTGATGCACCCGACGACACCGATGGGCTGGCGGTCCGTCCAGTTCACCGCCACATCGTCCATCAGGTGCGCCTCGCTGGGGAAGTGCAGGATGGCCGTGGCGAAGAAGCGGAAGTTGGCCACCGCGCGGGGGATGTCCACCTTGCGCGCCAGGGTGAGCGGCTTGCCGTTGTCGCGCGATTCGTCCCTGGCGAAATGCTCCAGGTCGCGTTCGATCAGGTCGGCCAGTTTCAACAACACCTTGCTGCGGCCCTCCCGCCCCAGCGCGTTCCAGGCGGGGAAAGCCTTGCGGGCGGCCTGCCAGGCCAGTTCCACATCGCGTTCATCGCTATCGGGCAAGCGGGCCAGCACACCGCCGGTGGCGGGCGCATGCACGTCCAACCAGGCGCCGCTTTCGGCCGGGCGCAGCGTGCCATCGATCAGGTTCTGCAGGCGTTCCATGGAGGATCCCAAAGGTAGAAGCGCCGCGCTGGTGGGTGCCGGAAGGGTTTCCGTCGGATCGATGTATCCCCGGCACCGAACAGCGCGTACGGGGATCTGTTGAAAAGTAGTCCCTTGACCCACCCCGAAGGACGATCGAAAGCCCGGATCCTTGTCCCCAACTTCGCTCGTCCTTCACAGAACCCCATCCCATGACCCGACAATACGCCTTCTTCCCCCTCTTCTGTGCCTTGGCCTTCGCTGGCCAGCTGGTGGCACAATCCGGCTCGCAGCCCCTCAAGGCCGACCCCGCCAAGCTGAAGCTGCAAGGCTTCACCACCATGCAGGATGCTCCTGTGCAAGTGGCCGAAATGGGCGGTGGTGGCCCGGCCAACGACCTCTGTTCCAACGTGACCCCGTTGCCATTGGCGGTCGGTGGGCAGCTGGTCTTCAATGGCACCACCACAGGCGCCACCAATACCAATGATTTCGTGCCGGGCTCTCCTCTGGACGGACTGGACCCCACCGTGTGGCACGCGTTCACCACCACCACCTGCGCCAATGTCACCATCAGCTATTGCGGCACCAATCCCGCCTTCGGCCTGGTCTGGATCTTCCTGAGCCCCACCTGTCCTGCGGGCGCGGGCTATGTGCTGAACACGTCGAACAATTTCACGGCGTGCGGCGACAACAACGGCACCTTGCTCTATGAGGCGCTGCCCGCAGGCACCTGGTACGTGCCGGTGCTCTACGATGCCGCGCAGGCCAATGGCGCATACACACTGAACGTTTCCGCGGCGGCCTGTGCCGGCGGTTATTGCACAGCGGGCGCCACCAGCACGCAGTTCGAGAAGATCAGCAACGTCACTTACGCCAACATCAACAACAGCTCCACCTCCACGGCGGGCTACGAGGACTTCACCAGCATCACGGCGAACGTGACGCAGGGCGCCACCAACTCCATCACCGTGACCATCGCGGGCGCCTTCCCCGAGGACCAGGTGCTGGTGTGGATCGACCTGAACCAGAACCAGATCTTCGAGGCCAATGAATTGATGTACAGCTCGCCCATGGGCGTTGGGCCGCACTCCGGTCCGATCACCATTCCCATGAGCGCGACGCTGGGCAACACCCGCATGCGGGTGCGGTTGCATGATGCCACCCTGGGACCCAACGCGACCCCCTGCGGCACCAGCACCTACGGCCAGGTGGAGGACTACACGGTGAACATCCAGGAGGCTGGCGGTGGCGGCCCGCCGCCCAACGACCTGTGCACGGGCGCCGTGGTGCAGAACCTGGCACCCGGCGGCACGGTGACCTACAGCGGTGACAACACCGGCGCCAATGTGCTGGCCGGTACCAACTTCGTGGTGGTGTGGGAGGCCTTCACGCTGAGCACCTGCGCCAACGTGACGATCAACTACTGCGTGCCGGGATCGGAGTTCACCAACTTCCTGATCAACGTGGTGAACCAATGCCCCGACGTGCTGGCGGGCGTGCTCACGGGCACCTTCACCGCCTGCGACGTCTTCTTCGCCGAACTGCCCGCAGGCACCTATTGGATCCCCGTGCTGGTGGATCCACCTTCCACACCGGATGGGCCCTACTCGATCAGCGTATCGGCCACGGCCTGCGGAGCTCCGCCACCGGGCTATTGCGCAGCGGGCGCCACCAGCACCCAGTTCGAGAAGATCAGCAACGTCACCTTCGCTGGTTTCAACAACAACTCCACGTCCACCGCCGGCTATGAGGACTTCACCAGCATCCAGGGCAACGTGACGGCGGGCAGCAGCAACCCGATCTCGGTGTCCACTTCCAATGGTTTCCCCGAGGACCAGATCTATGTGTGGATCGATTGGAACCAGAACGAGGTGTTCGAGGCCAATGAACTGGCCTGGACCTCGATCATCAGCGCAGGTCCCACTTTCACCGGCAGCATCCAGGTGCCGATCACCGCGCCGAACGGTGCGACCCGCATGCGGGTCCGTCTCACCGACACCCATGATGGTTCGGAGTATGCGAACGTGATCAATGCCGTGCCCTGCGGCAACAGCACCTACGGCCAGGTGGAGGACTACACCATTGTGGTGAGTGGTGCGCTGGAGTGCGATGCCGATGCCGGCACCCTCAGTGGCGGCGCGGAGACCTGCTTCGAGGACGGCCCTGTGCAGCTCAACGCCACCCCGAATGGCGACGCGGAAGTTCCTCCGGGATTCGAAGTGATCTACGTACTCACCGAAGGCGCGGGCCTGGTGATCATCGATGGCGGCCCGGATCCCAGCTTCGAAGTGGGCGCGATCGGCACCTACACCATACACACCCTGGTGTACGACCCCAACACGCTCGATCTGGACATCGTGGAGATCGGTGTCACCACCGGCTTCGACGTGAACGCCTTGCTGATCCAAGGCGGTGGCACCATCTGCGCCAGCCTGGATGTGGCGGGCGCCGTGTTCGAGGTGGTGCTTTGCTGCGACGCCGATGCGGGCACGCTCAGTGGCGGTGGTGCCATCTGCTACGAGGATGCGCCGGTGACGCTGGCCGCCACCCCCAACGGTGATGCCGACGTACCTGCCGGCTTCGAAACGATCTATGTGCTCACCCAAGGCGCCGGCCTGGTGATCATCGACGCATCACCCACGCCCAGCTTCGAGGTTGACGCGCTCGGCACATACACGATCCACACCCTGGTGTACGACCCCAACACGCTGGACCTCTCCATCGTGGAGCCGGGCGTGACCACGGGCTTCGATGTGAACGCCCTGTTGATCCAGGGCGGAGGCACCATATGCGCCAGCCTGGATGTGGCCGGTGCCGCCTTCGCGGTGATCCTTTGCTGCGATGCGGACGCTGGCACGCTCAACGGTGGCGGTGTGGTCTGCTTCGAGGGCAGCCCCGTGACGCTCAGCGCCACCCCGAACGGTGATGCCGTGGTGCCCCCGGGATTCCTGACGGTGTACGCCCTCACCCAAGGCGCCGGCCTGGTGATCATCGATGCCGCTGCTGCGCCGAGCTTCGAGGTCTCCGCGCTCGGCACCTACACCATCCACACCCTGGTGTACGACCCCACCACGCTGGACCTCTCCATCGTGGAATTGGGTGTCACCACGGGCTTCGATGTGAATGCGCTGCTGATCCAGGGCGGAGGCACCATCTGCGCCAGCCTGGATGTGGCCGGTGCGGCCTTCTCCGTGGAAGAGTGCGGTGGTTACTGTGACGCTGGCGCCGATGGCACGGGCCTGGGTCTGGAGGAACGCATCATCAACGTCACCTTCGCCGGCATCAACAACAACTCACCCAACGCGTCACCCGCGCCGCCGGCTTACTCGGACTTCACCAACGTGACAGGCACCGTTTCGCCGGGCCAGACCTACCCGATCGCCATCGATGTGGCGCGCAACGGAGCCAACACCTCCTACAGCACCAACCAGGTGCTGGTGTGGATCGACCTGAACCAGGACGAGGACTTCTTCGATGCCGGTGAACTGGTCTTCACCTCCATCATCGGTTCGGTGGACATCTATACGGGCAACGTCACCATCCCGGCCGGCACCCCGCTGGGCACCACGCGCATGCGCATCCGCCTGCACGACACCCACGATGGCAGCCAGTACACCAACAACTTCAACGACACGCCCTGCGGACTGGCCAGCTATGGCGAGGTGGAGGACTATTCGCTGATCGTACAGCCTGGTGTTGGCATCGCCGAGGATATCGCGGGCGCCGGATGGAACGTGTTCCCCAACCCGAACACGGGTGACTTCACCGTGGTGTACGGCGGTGCCGATGCGCTGGTGGCCATGGATGTGTTCGATGTGGCGGGCCGTGCCGTGCACCAGGAGTCGCGCTACATGACGCGTGGCGAGGCCGTTTGGATGGCGCTGGGCGGCAAACTCGTGCCGGGCACCTATGTGCTGCGCTTCACCACGGACAACCACCGCCACGAGCAGCGAATCGTGGTGCATTGACCAGGCAACGATAGGAGCGGAGGCGGGACCATCGTGTCCCGCCTCTTTCTTTTCGGTCGAACGGACCTCCATTGACATGAACTTTGCACCCTCCGGTACAACCCACACCCGCTCGATGAAGGCACGCTACGCACTCTGCTCAACACCTCCCCGTTCCCTCCTGTCCCTCCTGTCCTTGATAACCTCCCTGGTCTTGTGCGGCCAGGGCGCGCAACCATGGCCGGCGGACAAGTGGCCCACCGAAGCCATCACCATCGGCACCTGGGGACCGTCCGCATTGGATCCCGCGCTGCCCATGGGCGGCCCACCGCCGAATGACGACTGCTCGGGCGCCACGATCGTGGAATTGCCTGTGGGCGGAAGTGTGACGGTGAACGGTGACAACACGGGCGCTTCCGATGGGATCGGATTCGGCGTGCCCGAAGTGTGGGAAGCCTTCACCGTGAGCGCCTGCGTGGACCTCACTGTATCCTACTGCGGCACCGACCCCGCGTTCGAGGGGGCCTACACGCTCCTGTTCATGGGCTGCCCCTTCAACAACCTGGTGAACCTTGGGCAGGGTTCCGTGACCACGGACGAATGTGGCGATGGCAACTTCAGCATCTTCTTCCCCCAAGTGCCGGTGGGCACCTATTTCTATGCGGTGCTGGGCGGCAGTGGCGCCACCGGACCCTACACCCTCACCTTCAGCGGCACACCCTGCACGGCCACACCGCCGGATAATGATGAATGCGATGGGGCCATTGAACTGGTCCCGGCACCTGCATGCCTGCCGGTCACGGGTGATGTCTTCGGCGCGCTGGTGAGTGGCGGTTCGCTGCCGGCGGTCTTCTGCGCCGGTTTCCTGGGCAATGCCCAGGATGATGTCTGGTACAGTTTCACCGCCACCGCCACTGAGCACACCATCATCGTGGATGGCAGTCCTGCATTCGATGCCACAGTGGACCTGCGCGCCGGCAGTTGCGCCAATTCGGTGAGCATCGCCTGTGCGGATGCCGCATCGGCCGGCGGTGTGGAGGTGCTCGAAGCCACCGGACTCACCATCGGGGAGATCTACTTCGTGCGCGTGAACGACTGGTACGGCGGCATGCCCGCCACCACCACTTTCGAGATATGCGTCATTGGTCCTGGCGTGGTGGAAGAATGCGAGGCCTTCGCGGGCACGCTGGTCCCGATCGACGCGAACCCCTGCCTGGAAGATGGCACAGCGATCCTGCTGGCCACCCCGAGCGGTGACGCCGTGGTACCCGATGGCTACGGCCTGCTGTATGTGCTCACGCAGGGCGAGGAGCTGGTCATCATCAACGCGCAGGGCGATCCCTTCTTCGGGGTGGGCGCCGAAGGGCTTTACACCATCCACACGCTGGTGTACGATCCGGCCACGCTGGACCTGGGCCAAGTGGTGATCGGCGTGACCACGGGATCCGACATCGCGGCACTGTTGATCGAGAACGGCGGCGACATCTGCGCGAGCCTCGATGTGGCGGGCGCTCAATTCAATGTGCAGGATTGCTCTGCGCCTCCGTGTGATGCATATGCTGGCACCCTCACCGGCGGTGGCGTGGCCTGCGTGGTGGCGGGGACCTCTCCGCTGACGGCCATTCCGGAAGGCAATGCGTCAGTGCCGCAGGGCTACGAGGTGATCTATGTATTGACGCAGGGCGCCGGGCTGACGATCATCGGTGTGAACACCGAACCGGAGTTCATCGCCGAGGAACTTGGCTTGCACACCATACACACCCTGGTGTACGATCCCACCACGCTCGACCTCTCCATCGTGGAATTGGGCGTCACCACGGGCTTCGATGTGAACGCGTTGCTTATCCAAGGCGGTGGCGAGGTCTGCGCTTCGCTCGACGTGGTGGGCGCGCAATACAGTGTGGAAGACTGCCAGCCACCTTTCTGCGAGGCCCTCGCGGGCACGCTTTCGCCGATCGATGCGAACCCCTGCCTGGAAGATGGTACAGCGATCCTGCTGGGAACCCCGGGCGGTGACGCCGTGGTACCCGATGGCTACGGCCTGCTGTATGTGCTCACGCAGGGCGAGGAACTTGTCATCATCAACGCGCAGGGCGATCCCTTCTTCGGGGTGGGCGCCGAAGGGCTTTACACCATCCACACGCTGGTGTACGATCCGGCCACGCTGGACCTGGGCCAAGTGGTGATCGGCGTGACCACGGGATCCGACATCGCGGCACTGTTGATCGAGAACGGCGGCGACATCTGCGCGAGCCTCGATGTGGCGGGCGCGCAATTCAATGTGCAGACCTGTCTGCCGCCCTGCGAGGCTGATGCTGGCTCGCTCCTGGCCGTGGCCACACCGGTGTGCCTGGTGAATGGCAACGCGATCGTCGCCGCCACACCGCAGGGCGATGCCAACGTTCCTGACGGTTACGAAGTGGCCTATGCACTGACGCAGGGTCCCGCATTGGTGATCGTAGCGCTCTCCGGGGGGCCGGTCTTCTCCGCCGCGACACCGGGACAATACACGATCCACACTTTGGTCTATGACCCCGCCACGGTGGATCCCGGACAGTTGATCCTGGGTGAGACCACGGGCTTCGACATCAACGCGTTGTTGATCCAGGGCGGTGGAAGCATTTGTGGCGCACTGGACGTCACGGGCGCCACGGTCATCGTACTCGATTGCATCCCGGAGAACGACCTCTGCGCGAACGCCACCGAACTCACCATCGAACTGGATTGTGCGCCCACGGCAGGCGACAACACCTACAGCGTGCCCGGCCCCGGCAACCCGGCCTGTGACTTCAGCACCGTGGGCTACACCGATGTGTGGTACACCTTCAACGCCGGCTTGAACTCGGAGGTGGAGATCACCCTCGATCCGATCGGCATGACCGATTGGGGCATCGTGGTGTTGACCGCATGCGGCGGCGCCGAAGTGGCCTGCGAAGTGCAGCCCAGCGGGCCGCTCACGGTACCCGTCACACAGGGCGAGGAATACTTGGTGCGCATCTTCAGCAACCTGCAATTCGGCACGGGCGGCGCATTCACGGTGTGCATCACCGGCCAGGTCCCATCCCTTTTCTGCGACGGTGGCACCGTGGCCACCAGCGACCAGGCCTCCGTGGAGTTCGTTTGCCAGGACGGCCAGTCGGACGTGATCGCCTTCGTGAACAGTTCCATCTCCTCCCAGAGCTACACCTATGTGCTTACCAATGCGCTTGATATCATCATCACCCAACTCGCCGGGATCTCCCTGGACTTCAACGGGCTGCCACTGGGCGAATACCGCGTGTGGGGCATTTCGCACAATGGGGCACTTGTGGGGGCGGTACCGGGGAACGCACTCCCATCCATCTCCAGCACCGGTGCCTGCCTGTCCTTCAGCGGCGACTTCGTCACCGTGTTCGTGGAGATCTGCACCGGCATGGAAGAACTGATCGCATCCGACTGGACCATCCACCCCAACCCGGCGCAGGGAGAAGCCTGGCTGCGGCACGACGGTGCCGGTGGTGATGTGGTGATGGAGGTCTTCGATGCGGGTGGCCGTCTGGTCCATACCGAACGGTGGTGGCAGGAAGCCGGGGCGGCAAGAGACCTGGACTTCGTGCAAGGGCTGGTACCCGGACTGTACACCGTGCGCTTGACCACCACTGCAAGTGCGGTGGGCCTGAGACTGGTGGTGGCGCGGTGATCGGGCGGGAGCAGGGCCGTACCTGAAGGAAACCTTGGCTGCGGACGGGAGGTACAAGCCCCCCATATCCACGAGCCATGCACGCCATCCGTACATCCCTGGCCATCATCGCTTTGACCACCCTGCCAGGTCTCGCCTACGCGCAGGAGAACGCCGCGAAAAGCAAGGCCGGAGCAACGGCCGAACCTGTGTTGCCCATCACCGGCCGCATCACCGATGGCGACAAGAAATTGGAGGGCTGCCACATCGCGGTCTACCGGGAGAATGATCTGGTGGGTGAACAGACCACCGACAAGACCGGCAAGTTCAAGGTGGGGCTGCCCGTCGGCGAGACCTACGGCATCGTATTCCAACGGGAGGGCTTCGTCCCCAAACGCATCCTGGTGGACACCCGTGCCGAATTGCCCAAAGGCGAGCTGGTCTTCGAGCCGCTCGACATGGAGGTGAGCATGCTGGCCTCCTCCAAGTACGACGGTACCGACACCGATGCGCTGGACTTCCCCTTCGCCATCGTCAGTTGGGACAAGCGTGTGAAGGCCTTCACCCAGGACGAGAAGTACACGCGCGACATGATGCGCACCAACGGCGCCCTGCTGTTGATGGCCGGCCGAAGCACCCGGCAGTAAGGCGCGCCCGGACCGCTACCTTTAGCGGCACGAACCTCCGGGCCATGAGCATCCGCAGACCCTTCGACCTCCGCGGCTGGGTCAACACCAACCGCGATCTGTTGAAACCCCCCGTGGGCAACAAGAATCTCTATGCCGAGGCAGGCGACTACATCGTGATGGTGGTGGGCGGCCCCAACGCGCGCAAGGACTACCACTGGAACGAGACCGAGGAGCTCTTCTACCAGCTGGAAGGCGACATCGAAGTGGGCATCCAGGAGGATGGCAAGGCGGTGACCATCCCGATCAAGGAAGGCGAGATGTTCCTGCTTCCCGCACGTGTGCCCCACCAACCGCGCCGCCCGGCGAACACCGTGGGCCTGGTGATCGAGGTGAAGCGAGACGACCGCGAGTTGGAGGATGGCCTCCAGTGGTATTGCGAAAAGTGCAACAACCTGTTGCACGAATACCGCTTCGTGCTGCACAACATCGAGAAGGACTTCATCCCGCGCTTCCGCGAGTTCTACGGCAACGAGGAACTGCGCACCTGCAAGAAGTGCGGCCATGTGATGGCGACCGACCCCCGCTTCGTGTAGATGCGCATGACCGGGCCCCTCACCGTCGACATCCACACGCACATCCTGCCGGAGAACATCCCGGATTTCGGCGCCAAGTACGGCTACCGGGGATTCATCCATCTGGACCACCACCGGCCGGGCTGCGCACGCATGATGATGGACGACAAGTTCTTCCGCGAGGTACAGGCCAACTGCTGGGATCCCGCCACGCGCATCGCCGAATGCGACCAGCATGGCGTGCATGTACAGGTGCTCAGCACCGTGCCGGTGATGTTCAGCTACTGGGCCAAGCCGCACGACACGCTGGACCTGTCGATGTTCCTCAACGACCACATCGCGGGCATCGTGCAACGCTGGCCGAAACGGTTCACTGGCCTGGGCACCGTGCCCATGCAGGATGTCTCGCTCGCCATCCAGGAGCTGGAGCGCTGCAAGCGCATCGGCCTGGTGGGCGTGCAGATCGGCACGCACATCAACGGCATCAACCTGGGCGAGCCGCGACTCTTCGATTTCTTCGCCGCCTGCGCCGCGCTGGACATGGCGGTGTTCGTGCATCCCTGGGACATGATGGGCGCCGATCGGCTGGACAAATACTGGATGCCCTGGCTGGTGGGCATGCCGGTGGAGACCACCGTGGCCATCACCTCCATGATCTTCAGCGGGCTGCTGGAGCGGCTGCCCGCGTTGCGCGTGGCCTTCGCCCATGGCGGTGGCTCCTTCCCGGCCACCGTAGGCCGCATCGCCCATGGCTTCCAAGTGCGCCCTGATCTCTGCGCCGTGGACAATCCTGTGGACCCGCGCGCGTACCTCGGCCGCTTCTGGATCGATGCGCTGGTGCACGACCCCACCATGCTGGGCTATGTGGTGGACCTCCTGGGCGCCGAGCGGGTGGCGCTCGGCACCGACTATCCCTTCCCGCTGGGCGAACTGGAACCCGGCCAGCTCATCCGCAGCATGCCTTGGGATGATGCCCGAAAGGAGATGCTCCTGAGTGGCGCGGCCATGCGATGGATGGGGTTGGAGGCAAGGGCCTTTCTGCCCGATTGAGCACCGATCAGCGGATCAGGTTCACGTGCCCGAACACGGTGCGGCGCTCGCCGGAGAGCTCCTCCAGATCGATGCGCCAGACGTATGTGTCGATCGGTGCTTCGCGGCCACGGTAGGTGCCGTCCCACCGGCCATCGAGGCTCTCAGTGCGGAAAAACTCGATACCCCAGCGGTCGAAGATGAGCAGGCGGAAGGTCTTGATCTCCGAGCCCAGGGCGAAGAAGAAGTCGTTGTCTCCATCCCCGTTCGGCGTGAAGGTGTTCGGCACGAAGAGGGTGCCGTTGAGGATGATGGTGATCGTGGCGGTGTTGGTGCAGCCGTTGCCCGCGGTGATCGTCACCGTGTAGGTGGTGGTCTGTTGCGGTGTGGCGATGGTGCCCGGGCAGGTGGGGCAATCGAGCCAGATCGGTGGTGTCCATTCGAAAGTGCCATCGCCAAAGGCTTCGATCCACACCTGGTCGCCCAGTTCGATCACCGCATCCCCGGTGGCCCACACCGGCGGGTCGGGCAGCATGCCGATGGTGAGCGAGGCGCTGCCTTCACAGCCCAGTGCGTCGGTGGCGGTGACGGTGAAGGTCGTCTGCTGGAAGACCGTGGCCACGGGGTTCGCGATGCTGGCGTTGTCCAACCCTTCCGGCGGCGACCAATTGTAGGACACGCCACCGGTGGCGAAGAGCGGTACAGGAGATCCCGGGCAGATGATCGTGTCCGGCCAGGCCATCGCGTTCACTGTGATCACGT
This sequence comes from Flavobacteriales bacterium, assembly GCA_026129465.1. NCBI lineage: Bacteria > Pseudomonadati > Bacteroidota > Flavobacteriia > Flavobacteriales > Flavobacteriales bacterium. Next base: position 2,741,382 of record JAHCIA010000001.1, on the reverse strand, counting down.
CCACGAAAGCACTGTCCAGCATGAAGCCACAGATGTTGTAGGCCGTGACCACATACAGGGTGGGTTCCGTGGGGCTTACCACGGGGTTCTGCACATCCAGTGTGCTGATGCCCGGCGCGGGCTGCCACAGCCATTGGTTCCCATCCGGACCGAAGAGTTGCACCGAAGATCCCAGGCAGATCGCCGTGTCCTGGAGTGTGGGCATGGGTTCCATCACCACCACGTTCACCGTCACCGAATCGATCACCACGCAGCCTTCCGGTGTGGTGATGGTGACCACGTAGGTGGTGGTGTCCGTCGGATTGGCGACCGGTGCGGGCGAGAAGGGATCGGAGAGCCCTATGACCGGCGACCATACGAAGGTGCCTGCGCCCATGGTGGTCAGGGTCACACCGGCACCGAGGCACATGTCCACATCGGGTTGCGAGGATCCGGTGGCCGGGATGAACTCCACCTCCACCCAGGCCGTGTCCGTGCCGCACACGCCGGTCACCACCAACTGGATGGTCATGGCGCTATCCAGCGTGGCGATGGGGTTCTGCACGAAAGCGTTCTCGAAGATCTCCGGCGGAGACCACTGCCAGGCCTCGGCGTCCACACCGAAGAGTTGCAGGCTTCCACCCGGGCAGATGGGGAGCACCGGTTCGATGCCGGCCACCGGCGGTGGCAGGCTGGTGATCTCGATGCTGCTGGTGGCGGGCTGTGAGCAGCCGTATTGGTCGGTCATGGTCATCGTCACGATGAACACGCCTTCCTGCGTATAGGTGTGTGCCGGGGCGAACTCGGTGCTGGTGTTGCCATCGCCGAAATCCCACAGGTAGGTGTTGCCGCCGGTGCTGTTGTTCACGAACTGGACCGTAGCTGGGAAGCAGATCTGGTTGTCACCGGCGATGTCAATGTCCGCCTGCGGGATGAAGAGATCGAACTTGAACACGCCCAGGTTGCAGTTGGGGTGGCCCGCATTGGTGCTCCAGGCGCCCGGGGTGGTTGGGAAGCTGCCCGCGCCACAGGCCGCGCAGACCGCTTGGTACACCTTGCCGTTCTTGTCGAATCGGCTGGTGCCACCGTCCACATGCTCCGAGGCGGACCCACCGAAATAGGTGGCGTAGTTGAGGCCTTCGGCATCGGGCTCCAGCACCATCAGGTAGAAGTCACTGCCGTCGGTGGTGGTCTGGTAGGCGCCGGGCGTGATGGGCAGGTTGTTGGTGTTGCTGTTGGTGGGCGTGCCGATGTTGTTGGTCTGGCCGCCCCAGCCACTGAAGTAGATCTGCCCGCAGTTGGCCACGAGGAATGCCGATGGGGCGATGTCTTCCACCCCGCTGCCATTGCCGATGCGCGTGCTCCAGATGGAAGTGCCCAGGTCGCTGCTGATCTTGTGGATGAACTGGCTGCTGCCCGGATTGGCGTACTTGCCGGGTGTCACCGGATAGTTGCCACGCGTCTGGCCCACCACATACACGTTGTCCGCCGGGTCCAACTGCACGAAGTAGCTCTGGTCATAGGCCGCGGTGCCCAGATAGGTCGAGGCCAACAAGGTGTTGCCCGCGGGGCTGAAACGCGCCACATAGCCGTCGATACCGCCGAGCTGCGCCGGGTGCAGCGGGTTGCCCATCATGGGCAGGTTGTTGCTGTTGGTGCCGCCGGTGACATACACATGGCCCTGGCTGTTCACCTGGATGCCGAAGCCCCCATCAGAACCCACACCACCGTAGTAGGTGCCCCAGAGCAGCGTGCTCAGCGTGGGGTCGAAGCGGCAGAAGTAGGCGTCCAGCGGGCCGCCCGCGTAACTATCCTGTGGTGCTCCGGGGCTGGTGGGCATGTTCTGGCTGGCCGTGCAGGTGGCCACCAAGGGGTTGCCGTCGGGGTCCAAGGCCACCTCGCCACGAAAGGGGTCGCCGTAGTTGTAGTACAGCGGGGAGGTGTTCACCCCGTCGTTTCCGCTGCCGCCGATGTAGGTTGAACCTATCAGGGCCGTACCCGCCGCATTGAGGTGGGTGAGGAAGACATCCGAACCCTGCGGGAAATCGAAGCCGTAGCCGCCGCCGGGGATCAGCAGCATGGGGCCGCCGCCGAAGGTGTTGTCGAAGCAGCCCGGTGTGGTGGGGAAGTTCGCCGAACCCGTGCTGCCCATCACATACAGTTCGTTCTGTTCATTCACCACCAGGCTGTGGGGCGCCTCGTTACCATTGCCCCCGATGTAGGTGCTCCATACCAGCGCATTGCCCGTGGGGGTCCACTTGCTGATGCCCACATCGATGCTCCCGCCGTTGAAGGTGGGGTCGAAGGCCCCCACCGTGCTGGGGTAGCCGGCGCCGAAGACGATGCCCCCGCCATAGAGGTGGCCATCATCGTCGTAAGTCGCTGTGAATCCGAAGTTGTCCGCCGTGCTGCCACTGAAGCTGCTGAAGGTGAGCACCGGATCGATGGTCAAGGGCAGTGTCACATCGTGGCCATCGGGCAGTCGAAAGGAGAGCAGGTCGCCGCGCAAGGCGTACTCGGCGCGCACGGGGTTGCGGTCGCCACCCACGGCATGGAAGACCACCGGCGCCTCTTCCACCACCAGGCCTGTGCTGAGGGCGATGTGCAGCTCGCGGTCCTTCACGGCCAGTCCGTCGTGCCCTTCGTAGCGGAAGCGCGCCAAGGCGGGGTCGGCACCGGGGGCCACCAGCACATCGTACTTCAAGCCGTGCCTGCCATCCAGCCGGATGTCGATCCCCGGCCAGACCTCGCGCAGCCACACCTCGCCATGTACCGCACAACCACCACCCCAATGGTCGGGATCGTTCCCGATGAAGTGGTTCTCATAATGCGGCAAGGTGGCTTTGCCCTCGTGGCCGCTTGCCTGTCCACCCAGGAAATGCACGCGGTAGGCATGCCCACGCGGCACGGGTTGCGGGCCGCCGTCATCGGGCCGGGCATGGCGGTGCAGGTCCAGCCCGCTGTACTGCACATAGGTGAACGCGCCGGCCTCCACGAAGAGGGCGCCACCAGGCAGCATGGCGCGGTACAGCACCTGGCCGGGCCACTGCCCACGGTTCTCCGTGAAGGTCACCGCCGGGGCATGACCCAGCAGCGCCAGGGGTGTGGCCAAAAGGATGATGAACGCTGGGATGCGCACCGGGCAGGGAGGTGGAGGGACACCAAAATACGCCTTGATGACCTACGCGGGGCGCCCGGGGTTGCTCGGTGCCCCAAGGTGGCACTGCCTACCTTTGCCGCGCGGCGGGGCCGAGGGTCCTCCGCGCCGGAGCATGAGCGACGCGATCAAGCATGAATGCGGCATAGCGCTCATCCGCCTGCGCAAGCCGTTGGACCACTACCAGCAACGGCACGGCACCGCCCTTTACGGCCTCAACAAGCTGTATCTCCTGATGGAGAAGCAGCACAATCGCGGGCAGGACGGGGCTGGCATCGCCTCCATCAAGATCGATCCCGCACCGGGCCTCAACTACATCGATCGCGAGCGCAGCACGGACAAGCAGGCCATCCAGAAGATCTTCGGCACGGTCTATCGCGGCTATGCCGAGGCCCTGAAAGAGGACCCCGCCATGGCCACCGACCTCGCCCGGCTACGCGACCGGGTGCCCTTCCTGGGCGAGGTGCTGCTGGGCCATCTGCGCTACGCCACCTTCGGGCGCGACAGCCTGGAGAACTGCCACCCACGCCGCCGCCTCAACAACTGGATGACGCGCAACCTGGTGGTGGCCGGCAACTTCAACATGACCAACGTGGACGAGCTCTTCGACCTGCTCGTCTCCATCGGCCAGCATCCCAAGGAGCGCAGCGACACCATGACGGTGCTGGAAAAGATCGGCCACTTCCTGGATGTGGAGAACGACCGCCTCGCCGCGATGCACCGGCAGCTGGGCTACAACGAGCGGCAGATCACACAGGTGATCAGCGAGAAGCTCGATGTGCGCACCATCCTCACCAACAGCGCGGCCGACTTTGACGGGGGCTACGCGCTGGCGGGCCTCATCGGCCATGGCGACGCCTTCGTGCTGCGCGATCCTTCCGGCATACGCCCGGCCTACTGGTACGCCGATGAGGAAGTGGTGGTGGTGGCCAGCGAGCGCCCCGCCATCCAGACCGCCTTCAACCTGCCCACCGAAGCCGTGCAGGAAGTGCGGCCGGGCCATGCGCTCATCATCCGCAAGGACGGCTCCTACGCGGAGGAACAGATCAGGGAGCCGCTGTCCAAACGATCGTGCAGCTTCGAGCGCATCTACTTCAGCCGGGGCAGCGACCAGGACGTGTACCGCGAGCGCATCGCACTGGGCCGCAGCGTGTGCCCCGCGATCCTCGAGGTGGTGGAGCACGATCTGGAGCACACCGTCTTCAGCTTCATCCCCAACACCGCCGAGGTGGCCTGCTACGGCATGCTGAAGGAAATGGAGGACCGCCTCAACGCCCTGAAAGAACGGCGCATCCTGGAACTCGGCCCTTCGCCCGACCCGGCGAAACTGCGCGCCATCCTGGAGTTGCGCCCGCGACTGGAAAAGGTGGCCATCAAGGACGCCAAGTTGCGCACCTTCATCACCGCCGATGACGACCGCGACGACCTGGTGGCCCACGTGTACGACATCACCTACGGCACCGTGCGCGCCGGCGTGGACAGCCTGGTGGTGATCGACGACAGCATCGTGCGCGGCACCACCTTGAAACAGAGCATCCTGAAGATGCTGGACCGGCTGGGTCCGAAGCGCATCGTGGTGGTGAGCAGCGCGCCGCAGATCCGCTATCCGGATTGCTACGGCATCGACATGGCGAAGATGGGCGACCTCGCGGCCTTCCGGGCGGCCATCGCCTTGCTGAAGGAGACCAAGCAGGAGAACATCATCGATGACGTCTATGACCGCGCCTTGGCCATGGTGGGCCGTCCGCTGGCCGAACAGGAGAACGTGGTGAAGGACATCTACAGGCCCTTCACACCGGAGCGTGTCTCGGACAAGATGGCCGAGCTGCTCACGCCCCAGGGCATCAACGCGGAAGTGAAGCTCGTGTTCCAGAGCATCGAGGGCCTCCACGCCGCCTGCCCCGGCCATACGGGCGACTGGTACTTCACGGGCGACTACCCCACGCCCGGCGGCAATCGCGTGGTGAACCGCGCCTTCATCAACTACATGGAGGGGCGCAACGTACGCGCCTACTGACCGCGGCGATCAGCCCGGCAGGCGCACCACGCGCAGCCTCTTCAACACCTTTCTCGGGGCATCGATGCGCGCATCGCCATTCAGCACCACACGTCCGGACCTCACCTTGATGGCCGCTTTGTCCTCCAGCTTCAACAGGCTGCCGGGCATCAGGTGCACCTCCGATCCGTTGCGCAACTCCAATGTGCTTCCGCGCTTCAGCCACATGCGTGAACCGCTGGCCACTGTGAAGCGGGTGGGCTTGCTGTACCACAGTTGACCGCCGGCTCTCTCGGGCTTGTCCAGGCGGGTGGGCGTGCCTGAACGGTCCAGCACCAGGGTGCGGCCCGGTGCCAGCACCAGCGCATGGCCATCGTATCCGCGCAGCGGCGGCAGCACGATGCTGTCCGCGCACCAGCGCACGTCCTCCTCCAGCAGCGTATCGCCGCTGCGCACACGCACGGTGGCGTCGCCGTTCTCCGCCATCGCCAGCAGCTCCACGGAAATACCATTGAGGTGGATGACCCGCACATTGGGCGGCCCTCCCTGGTGCATGTCCGTGCCATGCGCGCCCACCAGCGTGAGCATATTGGCGCTGGAGGGGTTGGTGCCCATGCCCAGCTTGCGCTTGCCGTTCATGCGGAAGGCGTGCTCGGGCCGCCCGAAGAGCACGGCCTTGTCGAGCATGCGCCCTTGGTGGATGCGCGTACCCGGCACCCAATGATGGCCCCGTTGCAGCGCACCATCGCCATCACGGTCGTAGAGCGGCATCTCCTGCTCGTGGTTGCCGGTTAGCGGATTGGCCAGGCGATCGTCCAGGATATAGGGGCGCGCCTCACCGCCGAAGGGACAAGTGCCGCGGATGGTGTCGCCGCGCAGGTACAGGTCGAAGTTGCCGTTGGCGGGCAGAGGCCTCAGATAGTCGGCGTGGCCATCGTAGATGCTGGTGCCTTCCCTCTTCTCGCGGTCCACCTGCATCTGCATGAACAAGCCGGGTTCGATGGGGTCGATGCAGGGTCCGGCGTCCTCCCAATGGAAGCGGTCGGTTGGACTGCCATTGCGGTGGAAGCCCTGGTGGTTCTCGATCCACAGCCATTGCTGATGCAGTTCGTCGGCAAGGAAGGGCATGCGGATGCGGAGCGCGTCACCGGAGGGCACGAAGTCGCGCAGCACGAAGACGCCGGTGTCCCCATCAAGGGGATCGAGGTCGCCATCCACCTCGCGGCCCTGCGTATCGCGCGCACGGATGCGGTGGGTCGCACCCTCGGATTTCCAGTCGAGCCGGTCGCGGTCCCACGCGCTGCAGGTGAGCAGACTGCTGAAGGCCGCGCCCATCATGCTCCAGCCTCCTTGCAGGAAGGGAAAGAAGCTGAGGAACACCGCCGCGTTGCCGCCACCGCTGTGGAAGTTGTTACCGCCGAGCAGCAGATGGTTGTACTCGTGCTTGAGGATCTCGAAGGGCAGGGCGTTCATGCCCCCGAAGCGGCTTTGTGAATCGCTCTCGTGGCCGAACAGCTTGCCGGGACTGCCTGCGTCCACGCTGCCCTGGCCGTGCGTGAATGGGCTGTTGCGCAGGATCACCATCACATGGTCGTAGCTGTGCGGGTCGTCCGGCCCCTGTTCCTTGGGCTGGCCCGGTCTGCCACCACGCTTCCAAAGGTCGAAGTCGTCCACCCCCAGGCCATGGCGTGTGCGCAGCTCGCCGAACTTGTTGGCCTCTGTCACCACCAGCCGGTTGATGCCATGCTGCGCGGTGATGCCAGGGTATTCGCTCTGGCGAAGCTTCACCAGTCGGTCCATGTAGTCGCCCATCACCACGTAATTGCCCAATGAGATGTCATGGTAGTAGCGTGACACCATGGCCTGGGGAACCGGCATCGGATGGGGATCGAAAAGGTCGTCTCGCCAGGTGGGCAACTCCCCTTTCGGCCAGCGTTCGGTCGCCTGCGGCTGGGGGTCCTTGTCCGGCGTCAGGTCCCACTCGATCTCGGCGAAGAGCACCAGTACGCGTATGGTGCCGTGCGGCGATAGGTGCCAGCCGTGGCGGCTTTCCTGGTGGGGCCGGTAGGGTTGCGCGAACAGGGCCGATGCGGCCAGCAACAAGGGGAACAGGATCGCGGAACGCATCCGCCCGAAGGTAGCGCCTATGCCTTGGGCCGCTTGTACAGCGGCATCGCACATCAATGCTCGCCGTAGCTGTCACTCCGGGCTTGACCCGGAGTCGCGCGAGGCCTTTGGCCGTTTGTACAAGGGCACCGTGCTGCACGGCTCGCCGAACATCAGGCTCTTCACCACCGGCAGCAGCTTCATGCTCAGCTCCACATAGGCATTCAGCGGCACGGGCAGCTTGCTGCAGCCCTTCACCACTAAACGGGCATCGCGGTAGGGCTCCACATCCAGTTGTTGCACGAAGCGCGTGAAGATGGCATGCTCCAGCTGTTCCGCATCGCCTTGCGTGACGAAGGCCGCGTGCGGCTGCAGGTGCGTGGCCACCAGCATATAGGCCCAGGTCGGCACGATGGCATCGGCGCTGCAATTCACCGACATGAACTTGCCTTGGTATCGCGACCAATCATGCTCCTTGCAGAAGGTGCGCAGATCATCCTCCTTCAGTGCGATCTCCTGCCACAACAGCGGCTTCAGGTCGAAGACCACCCGCTCACCGGCCGGGTACAGCTCCTCCAAGTCGAGGGTGATGATCCCGCTCGAAGCGACCTTGTTGATGATGGGGCTGTTGTCGCTCATCACATGAACCCCAGTTCCAATTGCGCCGCCTCGCTCATCATCGTGCGGTCCCAGGGTGGCTCGAAGGTGATCTCCACCTTGGCGCTTGTCACGCCGGGCACACCGGCCACCTTCTGCTCCACCTCATTGGGCAGGCTTTCGGCCACGGGGCATGCGGGACTGGTCAAGGTCATCTTGATGCCCACATGCGCGTCGTCGCTGATGCTCACCTCATAGATCAGGCCCAGCTCGTAGATGTCCACGGGGATCTCCGGATCGTACACGCTCTTGAGCATGTCGATGACACGTTCTTCCAGGTGTTTCTTTTCTTCCGGGGTCATTGTGCGTATGGGAGAGGGCGCGCGTATACAGGAGGCAAGCACTGTCTTATGTACGATGTCTTATGCAACGCCGTCCGGCATAAGACATCGTACATAAGACAGTATCCACCATTGATCGAAGAGTTGACCTCGCTTCTCATGCCTCGGGTCCTTTACCGGAAAACGCCAATGCGTAACGCTTCATCTGATCGATCATCGCGCTCAGGCCGTTCGCACGGTTCGGGCTCAAGTGCGCGCGCAACCCGATCTTGTCGATGAACTCCGTGGACGCGCCGATGATCTCCTGCGGCGTGCGGTGGTTGAACACGCGCACCAGCAGGGCCACGATGCCCTTGGTGATCATGGCGTCGCTGTCGGCAGTGAAGTGGATGAGGCCGTTCTGAGGGGCGGCGTGAAGCCAAACCCGGCTCTGGCAACCGCGCACGAGGTTGTCGTCGGTCTTGTGCTCCGGCGCGATCAGCGGCAGGTCCTTGCCCAGCTCGATCAGGTGCTCATAGCGGTCCTGCCAGCCGCTGAACATGGCGAAATCGTCCACTAGTTCCTGCTGAGCTTGAGCCAATGTCATCGTGGTGCTCATCGCAGCATCTTCACTGCCTTCCTCGTCGCCGCCACCATCATCTCCACCTCCTCCACTGTGTTGAAACATGCGAAGCTCGCACGCGTCGTACCGCTCACGCCGAAGCGGTCCATCAATGGCTGCGTGCAATGGTGTCCTGTGCGCACGGCTATGCCCTGTTGGTCTAGCAGTGTGCCCAGGTCGTAGTGATGGACGCCGTCGATCACGAAGCTGATCACGCCCACTTTCTTCTGCGCCGTACCTATGATCCGCAGGCCATCGATGGTGAGCAGCTCCTTGGTGGCATGCTCCAACAACGTGTGCTCGTGCGCGGCCATGGCGGCCTTGTCGTAGTCCTCCATCCAGCGGATGGCCTCGCCCAAGCCGATGATGCCCGCGATGTTCGGCGTGCCCGCCTCGAACTTGAAGGGCAGCTTGGCATAGGTGGTCTTTTCGAAGGTGACCGTGTCGATCATCTCGCCACCACCCTGCCAGGGGGGCATGCGCTCCAGCAGCTCCTCGCGGCCGTAGAGCACGCCAATTCCAGTAGGACCGTATGCCTTGTGCCCGCTGAAGGCGTACAGGTCACAGCCAAGTTCCTGCACATCCACGTACAAGTGCGCGATCGCCTGCGCGCCATCCACCACGGTGATGATGCCGCGCTTCCTCGCCTCGGCGATCAAGTCCTTCACGGGATTGATCGTGCCCAGTGTATTGCTCACGTGGGAGATCGCAAGAATGCGGGTGCGATCAGAGAATTGGCCTATCAGATGATCAGATGATCCCAATTCCAGCTCTCCGCTATCGGTCACCGGTATCACCTTCAGCTTCGCCCCGTGCCGCTCGCAGGCCATCTGCCAGGGGACGATGTTCGCGTGGTGCTCCATGCCGCTGATCAGCACCTCGTCGCCCTTCTTAAGCAGCAACTGTCCCAGGCTGAATGCCGCCAGGTTGATGCCCGCCGTGGTGCCACTGGTGAAGATCACCTCGTGGGCGTGCTTGGCGTTGATGTGCCTGCGGATGGTCTCGCGCGCGGCCTCCTGCGCCTCAGTGGCCTTCGTGCTGAGCGTGTGCACGCCGCGGTGCACGTTGGCGTTGATCGTGGCGTAGTAGGCGCTCTCGGCCTTGATCACGCGACGCGGCTTCTGGCTGGTCGCGGCGTTGTCGAAGTACACGAGCGGTTTGCCGTGCACCAGCTCCTTCAGGATGGGGAACTGCGCGCGGATCTCCTCCACGTCGAACGCGTTGGTGACCGGTGCCGCTTTGGTGCTCACAATTGCGCGAGTTTGTTGTCGATCAACGCTGTCAACACCGCCTTCCACTCCTCGTTCTGTACGCGCTCCACCACCTCGGTGATGAAGGCATGGGCCATCAGCTTGCGCGCCTCGGCCTCGCTAACCCCGCGGCTGCGCAGGTAGAACAGGCCCTTCTCGTCCAGCCGGCCGATGGTGCACCCGTGGCTGCACTTCACGTCGTCGGCGTAGATCTCCAGTTCAGGCTTGGTGTACACCTTGGCATCATCGCCCAGCAGGATGTTGGCGTTGCTCTGGTAGGCGCGGGTGCGCTGAGCGTCCTGCTTCACGTAGACCTTGCCGTTGAACACGCTGGTGCCCTTGCCCGCCACGATGCCCTTGTAGAGCTCGTCGCTGGTGCAGTCCGGCACGTCGTGACCGATGTAGGTGTGGTTGTCGCAGTGCGTGGTGCCGTTCAGCAGGTACACGCCGTTCAGCTCGGCATGCGCCTCCGCGCCGGCCAGTGACACCTTCACCTCATTGCGGATCAGTGCGCCATCGAGTGTCGTGGTGCTGATGCTGAAGTGGCCTTTGGCCGCCACGCGTACGCCCTCGAAGCTGATGTTCGCCGGACCGTTGACCTCGTGCTGCAGCTTGTGGACCGTGAGGCGCGCACCTTCGCCCACCAAGCACTCGCGCACACTGTTGACGAAAGCCTCGGGCGTATCAAGGGCGATGTGCTCGATGATCACTTCGGCCTCGGCGCCTTCGTGGAGCATGAAGAGGTCACGCGGTTGTATCAGCTGGCGTGCTGACGTGGTGATGTGCAACACGTGGATCGAATGCTCCACCTTCACGCCCTTGGTCACCAGCAGGATCAGGCCGTCGATGGGAGCGGCGGAGTTCATGGCGGTGAAAAGGAGCTCGCTGGTGGGCGCCAGCGTGCCGTAATGCTCCTTCACCGGGCCGTGGGTGAGGTGGTGCTTCAGGCTGTCGATTACGATGCCTTTTTGATCCTTGAGATCATCGCTCAGGTCCGCGCGGAAATGGCCGTTCACGAAGACCACGCGGGTGGTATCGAAGGGAAGGCGGGCAGGCAGCGCCACGTTCACATCGCCCTTCGGTGCGGCATACGGCTGGTTGAACAGCTTGCCCACGCGGGTGTACTTCCACGCTTCGGTCTTGGTGGTGGGAACGGGAAGTGCGTGCACCTGGGCCAGGGCTTCGGCGCTGCCGGGCCAGGTGGAACCCTCTAGCAGTGGAAGCACGGTGGCCTTGGGGTCGGTGGCGGTCATCGTGCTCATCATGCGTGCTCCTTCACCCAATCGTAGCCCTTCGCCTCCAGTTCCAGTGCCAGTTCCTTCGGACCGCTCTTGATGATGCGGCCGTCGGCCATCACGTGCACCACGTCCGGCACGATGTGGTCCAGCAGGCGCTGGTAGTGCGTCACCACGATGAAGGCGTTGTCCTTGGATCGCAGCTTGTTCACGCCGCCGGCCACGATGCGCAGCGCGTCGATGTCCAGGCCGCTGTCGGTCTCGTCGAGGATGCCGAGCTTGGGTTCGAGCATCGCCATCTGGAAGATCTCGTTGCGCTTCTTCTCGCCGCCGCTGAAGCCCACGTTCAAATTGCGGCTCATCAGGTCGGCGTCCATCTCCACCAGCTTGGCGCGTTCGCGGACGAGCGTCAGGAAATCCTTGCCGCCGAGCTCCGCGAGACCGTTGGCCTTGCGGCATTCGTTCAGTGCCGTGCGCAGGAAGTTCATGTTGCTCACGCCAGGGATCTCCACCGGGTATTGGAAAGCGAGGAAGATGCCTTTCCAGGCGCGCTCTTCGAGTGCCAATTCCAGCAAGTCCTCACCGAGGTAGGTCACGGAGCCTTCTGTCACTTCATATTCCTCGCGGCCGGCCAGCACATTGGCCAGGGTGCTCTTGCCGCTCCCGTTGGGACCCATGACGGCGTGGACCTCGCCGGGCTTCACTTCCAGGGTCACGCCCTTGAGGATGTCCTTGCCCTCGATCCGGGCATGCAGGTCGTTGATCTTCAGCATGATGGCGGAATGTCTTCCAATTTGGAATCGTTCTAAACAAAGTGATTTGGCAAAGGTAGCCGCCGCGATCGGCCGCGCAAGGCATGGGAAGAACAGATCCTTCTCTGAGAGGTTCGGGGCGAAAGGCCGGGCATGCGCACCAGGTGCGGTCCAGGGTCACCTTCCGGTCCCTTCCCCGCCACCAGACCACATCGGTTTCAAGCCCTGACGGAAGGACCGCCTCGGTCGCCGGAGTTCTTCATCCCGTTGGTGAAGAACCAGCCGAAGCGCGCATTGAACCAAAACTCGAAACGTCCCAGGCGGCCGATGATGTAATGGATGGTGGTGCCCATGATGGGGACATAACCCCAAGGCTGTGCCGATCGGTATGCGCATCGCGGCCGGGATCGGGGAAAGGCGCATCGCGATCCATGCGCGGCGCGATCAGACCATCACACGCAACACCACCAGGCCATCCTCGTGCGAACGCTCCATGGATATGGGCACATGGCCCAAGCGCGCCAATTCCAGCAGGCCGGTTAGGCCGCCATGCTCATCCGGACTCCGGCCCAGCAGGAGGTCGCGATAGCGACGCTGTTTCTCGGTGGGCGACAAGCCTTCCAACTCATGCACCAAGGCCTGCAGCGCATCGGCCGCGGCATTGTCGAGGTGGAGTGCGAGGACGACCCCTATGCCTTCCGGTCGACGGAAGACGGCGAACATCGGCCGGGCATCATCCTGCACTTGCAGGAAAGACATACCGGCGAGGAAGGCCCTGCCAAGGTCCACACCACCCCTTCGGCCCGGGTCGAGGTCGAGGCCCAGCAAGGGCCGCATGGCGTCCTGCATGCCCGGCGCGATCCTGCCCATGCACAGCAGTAGGAGTCCTTCCACCGTGACGATGCGATACAGGATGTCCAATTGCGCCTCATTGGAGAAGCCCACGGCCTCCCCCCCCACCTGCACTTGCAGGGTGAAGTGGGCACGGCCACCATCCATTGGGGACAGACGATGCCGCAATCCGTGGCCTGAACGGCGCGCCATCTCGATCAGGCCCAGCCCCGCCCCGCCCCGTTCCGTGCGCTCCGTGCGCGCCAAGCTGCGCAGGAACAAATCCTTCAACTGTGCGCGATCCAATCCGCGCAATCGTGCCAGCCGTTGTTCAAGGTCGGCCAGGCCACCTTCGGCCATGGTGTTCATGGCCACCACCTCGTGCGCACCGCCGCGCGAGCGCAACATGAGGAGGGGTCGGCCGGCGTCCGATCCGACACCATGGCGGATGATGTTCTGAAAAGCCTCCACCAGCACGAAGGAGAGGCGGCCGCCTATCGCTCGTTCATCGTCCTGGTGCCGCACCTCGCGCCCCATGGCGATCAGTGCCGGGGACAGATCGTCGTGAAAGCGCCCACTGTAGAGGATCGTGGTACGATCGCCCGCCAGGGCGCCGAACAGGGTGTGCACCAGTTGAAGGTCCATCCCGGCGGGCCGTGACCAAAGATAGCCGCGATGACCCATCGCCATGGCCTGCGGCTAAATTCGCCCGCCGCCATGATCGACGAGTTACTGTTGGAGAAGACCCGCACGCATGTTCGGCGCTGGTTCGCGCGGCACATGCCTCCCGAGTTGGAATTCCACGATCTGGAACATACCCTCGGCGTGACACGCACCGCGGTGCAGATCGGGCAGGCGATGGGGCTCGGTGGACGGGATCTCGCGCTGTTGGAGGTCGCCGCGCTCTTCCACGATACCGGCTACGCGCGCGGCCGTGCGGACCATGAAGCACACAGTGCGGACATCGCCGAGCGCTTTCTTGAACGGCATGGCGCCTCCGCACGTGACCGGGCCAGGGTGCGCGCGTTGATCATGGCCACCCGCATGGGCCGGCGCCCGCGCGGACCGGCGCAAGAGGCGATCCGCGATGCGGATTCATCCAAGGCCGGGCAGGCGGACTTCATCGCCCGTAGCGAAAAGCTGCGCCGGGAGATCGAGCATGCCACCGGGGACAGCATCAGCCGCAAGACCTGGCGCGAGACCAACCTGGCCTATCTGCGCGCGCACCGCTTCCACACGGCCTATGCGCGCAAACGCTATGGCCGGCAAAAGGGCATCAACCTCACGGCCCTGCGCGCCACGAAGGATGCCGCCCTGAAACGCAAGACCCCTCCCACGCCCGACCGCTTCTTCGATCGCGACCTCAGCTGGCTGAGCTTCAACGACCGCGTGTTGCAGGAAGCGAAGGATCCCCGGGTGCCCCTGTTGGAGCGCCTAAAATTCCTGGCGATCTATTCCAGCAACCTCGATGAGTTCTACCGCGTGCGTGTGGCCTCGCTGCGCAGCCTCTCAGGGCTCACCAAGGCGGAGCGCACCGCGATGGAGGTGCCCACGGCCAAGCTCATTGCGCGGCTCAACCGCAAGGCGCTGAAGCAGCAGCAGGAGTTCGGTGCCTTGTACCGCGGCACACTCCTGCCGGCCCTGGAGCAGGAAGGGATCCGCATCCTGGCCCCGGAGCGGCTCTCCACCGAGCAGAAGCATTTCGTCCGCACCTACTTCCGCAAGCAGGTGGCTCCGCTGATCGACACCGCGGCGGTGCGTCCGGGCAACGCGCCCTTCATCGAGGACCGCAAGCTCTACTTCGTCTGTACGCTACGGCCCAAGGGGCGCACCAAGCCGCGCCATATCCTGGTGAACATCCCATCTGATGAACTTGGCAGATTCCTGCGGCTACCCTCCGCCAAAGGCGCCAACGATCTGATCTTCCTTGACGACGCGATGCGGATCTGCCTGGGCCGCATGTTCAGCGGGCACAAGGTGATCGCCTGCCATGCCATCAAACTCTCGCGCGACGCGGAACTCTATCTGGATGAGGAATTCGCGGGCAATGTGCAGGACAAAGTGCGCAAGAGCCTGCGCAAGCGGCGCACCGGGGTCCCCTCACGCTTCCTGCACGACCACGCCATGCCCAAGGGCACCCTGCGCGAGTTGCGTGCACTGCTTGGCTTGGCGAAGGAGGACCTGGTCAGCGGTGGCCGCTACCACAACTTCAGCGATCTGATGAAGCTGCCCATCACCGGGCATGCGGAACTGCGCGACAAACCATTGAGAGCCATCACCCATCCGGCCATGGCCGCACGCGGCGGGGCGTTCAAGGCGATCGGCAAGGGCGATGTGCTGATGCATTTCCCCTACCACGACTTCGGGGGACTGACGGACTGGTTGCGACAGGCGGCACGGGACCCGCTGGTGACACGCATCGCCATCACACTGTACCGCGTGGCCGAAGGATCGGCGGTTTGCGCGGCCCTGATGGACGCGCTGGAGCACGGCAAGTCAGTGACCGTTTTCGTGGAGGTGAAGGCGCGCTTCGATGAACGCTCCAATCTCTTCTGGGGTGAAACGCTGGAACGTGCCGGCGCGGAAGTGCTGTACGGCTCAGAACACTTGAAAGTGCACTGCAAGCTCTGCCTGGTGGAGCGCCGGGAGCAGGGCCGCCTACGCCGCTATGCCTACCTGGGTACGGGCAATTTCAACGAGCGCACGGCCACCATCTATTCGGATTCCGCATTGCTCACCGCGCGGCCGGCGATCGCGCGGGAAGTGGCCGAGGTCTTCGAGCACCTGCGCGACCGCCGCCGCCGCCCAGCATTGCGCCATCTGCTGATGGCCCCCGTGGGACTGCGCGGACGATTGGAGGCCATGGTCGACCGCGAAATTGAAGCCTCCCTGCGCGGCAAGCCATCGGGCATCCTGATCAAACTCAACAGCCTGGAGGACCGCGCCATGATCGCCAAACTCTACGATGCGGCGCGCGCTGGTGTGGAGGTGCGGCTGATCATTCGCGGCATATGCTGTCTGGTGCCGGGCAGCAGTGGCACTGGCGACCGCATCAAGGCCATCAGCATCGTGGACCGCTTTCTGGAGCACAGCCGGGTGTATGTGTTCCACAACCAGGGGGCGCCCACCGTACACCTCTCCTCGGCCGACCTGATGGGCCGGAACCTGGACCGCCGTATCGAAGTGGCCTTCCCCCTGCTGGATGACGAATTGAAGCGGGAGATCCTGGACATTCTGGAACTGCAATGGAAGGATCGCCAGAAGGCGCGGGTGATCGATGCGGCCCAAAGCAACCCCTATGTGCCTGTGACCGCCGGCGAACGGCAATTGCGATCACAGGAGGCCACCCACGCCTTCCTCCGGCACAAGGCCTTGATCGGTAGGCCGGGGTACAGCCGGAAAACAGGAACGCCGCGGACGTAATGCCCACGGCGTTCAACAAGATGGTGAAAGAGAGGGGAGGACCTTGCCCTACCTACCTAACAGAGACGAAGATCCCAAGCAGGTCTTGATCGTTCCAAAATCCGGCCCCCCCGCTCCCTTTCAAGATGTTCAAGAACAACGGCCTCAGCATCCTTCGGCCTTCGTAACACAAAGTTAACGGGGGCCTTTTCTGTGCATTGTTGGCTTAACAAAGATCAACAGCGGGGAAGGCCTCCTGTCGCTTGCATGTCCCTGCTTATCAACAGGTTTATACACGGCGAATGGGATGTATGGTCCAGCATGACCGGGCAAGCAGGGGGTTCCGGCCCGATCCCGACCACACCGACAGAGGGCATGGTCGGAACGAAAAAGGCGGCCCTGTTGGACCGCCTTTCGTGGAGAATACCGGAGTCGAACCGGTGACCTCTTGCATGCCATGCAAGCGCTCTAGCCAGCTGAGCTAATTCCCCATCACTTCAACCCTCACGACGAGGGAGCGCAAATTTAGCGGTTCTCCGGATCCGCGCATCACCTTTACATCCATGGCCGTTTCGGGTTCCTTGTCCGAGCAGATCAGCGAGCACCTCAGCCGCCGCTTGGGCCATCCGATCGACATCGAGGAAGCCTTCCCCGTGGGTGGTGGTTCCATCAACGATGCCTGGCGGCTGGAGACCGACGCCGGCCGTTTCTTCCTGAAGACCAACAGTGCAGACAGGTTCCCGGGCATGTTCGAGGCGGAAGCGGACGGCCTCCGCCGCTTGCGCGAGGCCGGGCCGTTGCAGGTGCCTGAAGTGATCGCCCACGGCGAGGACCACGACGACAGCTTTCTGTTGCTGACCTGGGTGGAGGGCGGTATCCGCGATCCGGGTTTCTGGGAGCGCTTCGGACGGGGACTCGCACAACTCCACCGGCACACGCAGAACTGTTTCGGGCTGGACCGGGACAATTACATCGGCGGTCTGCCACAGCGCAACACCCCGGCACCCGACTGGCCCGGATTCTTCATCCACCAACGCTTGGAACCGCAGCTGAAAATGGCACGCGACAGGCGCCGTGTGGAGAGCGGCATGGCCTTCCGGTTCGAGCGGCTCTTCCACCAACTGGACAAGCTCTTCCCCGCCGAGCCTCCCGCCCTGCTCCATGGCGATCTATGGGGCGGCAACTTCCTGTGCGATGCAAAAGGTCTTCCGGTCCTGATCGACCCGGCCGTTTACTACGGCCACCGCGAAATGGACCTGGCCATGACGCAGCTGTTCGGTGGCTTCGACACAGCGATGTACAACGCCTACCAGGCCGAATGGCCCTTGGAGGCCGGATGGGAGGAGCGCGTGGCCGTGTGTGACCTGTATCCGCTGATGGTGCACGTGAACCTCTTCGGCGGAGGCTATGTGACGCAGGTGGAGGCCGCGTTGAAACGGTTCACCTGAAAGCCTCACTGGACGATCAGCCTTTCCTGCCGCACGACGCCCTCGGCCTCCATGCGCACGATGTACATGCCGGCACGCAGGCCCTGTACATCGAAACGCGGACCGGGACCCATGTCGCGCACCAGGCGCCCACTGCCATCGATCAAGGACACGCGCGCATCGGGTGCGAGTCCACTGATAAAGAAGGCGTCGCGCGTCGGATTCGGGTAGAGCACCATGTCCGATCCATCGTCCATCCCCGCCACCGGGGCCAATGGGCTCCACTTGCCTGTGCCCGCGTGGTCCACCTGCCGCAGCTTGTAATAGCTGACGCGAGAAGTGCGATTGCGATCCGTGAAGCCATAATGGCGCACCTGCTGGCTGTAGCCCGCTCCATCCACCCAGCCCACCTGCTTGAATTCCGCTTCGCCATCGATCATCCTCCACACCTCGAAGCCCGCGTTGTCCTGCTCGGTGGCCGTGGCCCAGTCCAGGTCCACATGGTCCCGGTCCATGCGCTCACCAGCGAACACCATCAACTCCACGGGCAGCGGCGATCCGAACTCGGAAGCGGTCCAGGTGGAGGTGAGCAGTGGAATACCCGATGTGGTGAGCGTATTGGCGACGGTTTCCACCACGGTGGGGAACATGTTCCAGCCGCCCAGGTAGCGCTCCAGTTGCAGTGCCCCTTCCATGATGGTGTTGGTGCCGGTGGCCCATTCACTGTCTCGATAGGTGAACTTGACCTCCGCCACCGGAGCGGTCGTATAGTCGCCGCTCTCCATCACCCACCAGCGGTCCAGGACCCGGTGCGCGTTCTCATTGCCACCCATATCCGTAAGTGTGGCCAACCCTGTGGGCAGCGGACGGTTGTTGGGCGCCAGGACCGGGTCCGTAGGATAGGTGGCCACCGCGATCCATCCACTTGGCCCTGTACCCGCCGTGGTGATCCCTGCGGAGAACGGCAGGTACGCGCCGGTGGTGGGGTCGCCGAAGGGGATCTCATGGAAACTGCCTGATGCGCTCGCGCCAATGTTCCAACGAACACGCGAGTAGCCCATCAAGGGGTCGCGCTCGCTGATGATGAAACCGCTGGTGCGCGTGATGGCCGTGGGTGCCGCGTTCCGCACCGTGAGGTCGAATCCATTGAGATCCATCCGGCGGTCGTTGAGCGCGAGGACGCCGCTTGGTGCGGGATAGGCTCCACCCACCTCGGCATGCTGAAGCAAGGTCTTGGTGCCTGTGCCCGCGAGGGCAAGACCATTGAACACGGTGATGCTCGTGCCGCCGATCGCCTGGTCACCACCACCAAGCACCACGCCGCCCTGACCCGCGCCGAAGCCGCTGTTCCCAGCGTTGTTGGTCCAATCGCCGGTGATGGTGAGGATGCCACTGTTGGCGAACTCGCCCGCCGCGGTGTTGAGCGCGCTCCCGTTGACCTGGATCCCGGCATCCGTGCTGATGGTGGCGCCGTTGTTGGTGAACAACTGGGCCTGCAACGAGATCGGCAGCAACCAGGGGGCGATATGCTTGAAGATACGCATGGCTTTCGTGTTGGAGATCGCGCACATGATCACTCCTCGTAGGTGACCAGGATCTTCACGGGACGGTTGAGGATGAAGCCCGAGTTCGTCGCGTGGTTCAGGATCCGGATGTTCGCGGCCATCACCAAGGCATGCACCTGGTACTCGGCATCGTGCGTATAGGCCTCGCCGAGCCAATTGCCACCCGTGGTCTGAACGAGGACCTGAATGCCCAGGATCTTCGCCGAAGCGAGGCCGTGGGCGATGTCCACCACGCCACCCTCAGTGGCCGCAGTGGTACCGGTGAGCTTCTTCACCTTGATGGCCGGCGCATCGTTGCCCAATTTGGTGAAGCCGTTCACTTCGAGCTTCGTGGTGGGGGTGTTGGTGCCGATCCCCACATCCCCATTGGCCGCCACCGTAAGCCGGGACAATCCATTGGTGAAGATCCTGAAGGGATGGTCACTGGGGGTGCCGGCGTATCCATGGCCTGCGCCATTGTTGAATCCGATGAAGGAGGCGGCATCGCTGAGGTGGTTGCGGAACTCTATCCCGCTCCAACCGGCGGGGTCCGTGTTGCGCACCAGGCCCACGCCCCATCCGGCATACGCGCCCTCCACATGAAACTTGGCCAGGGGTGCGGCGACCCCGACGCCCACATTGCCGCCGGGGGCGATACGCATGCGCTCCGCACCACCACTTCGGAAGGTCATGCCGTGGCTGACATGGTAGGCCAGCTGGCCGGCGTAGTTGTTGGCGGCATTGTTGAAGTTGATCGCGCCCAGGTTGTTGTCGCCCGCCGTGGAGTTCTTCAACTCGATGACGGTGCCGTTCACGGCGTTCCCGGAGTTGAAGCGGGCCACCGCCTGGTTGTCCGCGTGCAGGTCCAGGTTGTAGAAGGGCGCCATGCCGATGCCCACGTTGCCGTTGGCGGCGATGCGCATGCGCTCCACATCATTGGTGGTGAGTACGAAGGCGTGGTTGGTGGCCGTGCCCGCATAGCCCAGGTTGGCCAGGCTCCCGGCGGCACTGTTGCCCACCCCGATGTGCGCAAGCGCCGTGTTGAGGTCGTTGGCGAAGTGCGCCCCGGAGAAGCCTGTGGCGCTGGTGGTGCGTACATGAAGCGGTGGCCAGTTGCTGTTGCCCTCCACATTCAGCCGGTGGTTGGGAGAAACCACCGTTGTGCCGATGCCCACATTGCCGGCAGGAACGATGCGCATGCGCTCCGCACCACCGCTGCGCAAGGTCATGCCGTTGACGGTATGGTAGGAGAGCTGGCCCGCATAACTGTTGGCGGCGTTGTTGAAGTTGATCGCGCCCAGGTTGTTGTCGCCCGCCGTGGAGTTCTTCAACTCGATGACGGTTCCATTAACGGCATTCCCGGAGTTGAGGCGCGCCACGGCCTGGTTCGGCGCATGCATGTCCAAATTGTAGACGGGCGTCATGCCCAAACCCAGGTTCCCCGCCGTGCTCAGGCGCATCCGCTCCTGGCTGCCGCTGCGGAAGATCATGCCCCCGGTCTGGTGGTACCACAAAGAGCCCCCATAGCTGTTGGTGGCGTCGTTGAAGTTGATCATGCCGTTGATGTGGTCGCCCGCCGTGGTGTTGCGCAGCTCGATCACCGATCCATCGTTGTTGGTGGTGGTGTTCATGCGGATCACCGACTGTGGTTGCAACATGTCGATGGTGAATGCCGGAGCCATGCCGAGCCCGAGGTTGCCGGCTGTGCTGAGCCGCATGCGGTTCTGGCTCCCGCTGTAGAAGGCCATGCCGTTGGTGGCATGGTAGTGGAGGGCGCCGCCGTAGCTGTTCGCGGCATCGTTGAAGTTGATCTGCCCGATCATGTGGTTCCCCGCCGTGGTGTTGCGCAGTTCGATCACCGATCCATCGTTGTTGGTGGTGGTGTTCATGCGGATCACCGACTGCGGCTGCAACATGTCGAGGTTGTAGATCGGTGACATGCCGATGCCGAGGTTGCCGGCCGCTCCGATCCTCAGGCGCTCCACATTGTTGGTGCGAAAGATCAGTGGGCGGCTGTCCGTGGTGCCGATAAAATCATTGACCGGATCGGTGCCCGCGTTGCCATCGAGTTCCCAGCCGGCGGCTGATGCCGTGGGGTCCATGTGGATCCACACGGCCCCATCATAGTAGTGGAAGCCCTGCGCGCCATCGGTCTGGTACACCAGCATGCCCCTGGCGGTGGCATCGGCCACGGGGAACATGGCGGTGCGCTCGGCGGCGGTCATGCGCGGCACCAGCAGGCCTTTGTCCTGGCTGGTGAGGTCAAGCAGCGACTTGGCGTGCGGCGTGGCGTTGTTGATGCCCACATTGCCCTGGCCGAAGACGGTGCCGCTGCTGAGCAGTACGAACACACAGGCCAGGGTGACGCAGATGAGGATGTCGGTGATGTTCCGCTTGAAGTGGCGGGTGATGGCGTTGCGCATGGTCGTCGGGGGTTGTCGTCGTGGTGACGGCACGAAAGTCCCCTGCTGGCCAGGCCATGGAAAACGCTGCGCTGTGAATGGTCGATCCCGGCTGCGAATGGCAGGAACGGACCGGGCGGTGAACGGACTACCCGCCGATCCTGGCGAGCAATTCGTCCTTGCGCAGGCGGGCCACGTCCAGGTGCTTGCCGTCGCTCATCACCACCTGCCCGCCACTGCCCCGGATGTACCGTTCCAGGTGGTCCAGGTTGATGACATGGCCGCGGTGGATCCGCAGGAAGGACCCGCCTTCCAGGGTGTCCTCCACCTCCTTCAAAGACCGGGTGCTCACCACCTGACCGCCCCCCACCAGGTGCACCACGCTGTAGTAGTTCACCGCCTCGCACCAGATGATGTCCGCGGTCTTCACCATCACATAGCCCTGCTGGGAGGGTATGCTCAGTCGCGTGGGGTCATGCCCGTTCCGCACATCCTCCACCAAACGCTCCACGCGGCCGGCGCGCCCGTCCATGCCCCGGCGTTGCTCCACCCGGCCGATGGCCTCGCGCAATTGGTCGATGTCGATGGGTTTGAGCAGGTAATCGATGGCGGCGAATTTGATCGCCTTGATGGCGTAATGGTCGTAGGCGGTGGTGAAGATCACGTCGAAAGTAGGCGTGCCGGCCTGGCGCAACACGTCGAAACCACTGAGCCGCGGCATCTCCACATCCAGGAAGAGCAGGTCCGGCTTGTGCTCCGCGATGGCCTTGAGCGCCTCCTCCCCATCGGCGCATTCGGCTGCCACGGCAATGCGTTCGCTGAAGTGCATGGCGATGAGACTGGCGATCTTCAGGCGCGCCGCCGATTCATCGTCTATGATGAGCGCCTTGATCATGCCTGTTCGTCCAATGCCTCCCTGCGCAGTGGGATGTGAATGGTGACGAGGGTGCCCGTGGGGTCGCGAAGGTCGGAGACTTCCACATGCGCCGTGCCCCGTTCGCGCGTGCGCAGCAGTTCCAAGCGGTCGCTGCTCACGCGCATGCCCATGCTCCGGTGGGTCTTCTCCCGCCCTTCGTTGATCCTGCGCGAAGCCTCACGTCCGATCCCGTCATCCTCCACGGTACAGACCAGGTCATCACCCCTGTTCCGGAACATGATCCGCAGGTGCCCCTGCCCTTCCTTGTGTTGCAGGCCGTGCCAGATGGCGTTCTCCACGAAGGGCTGCACCAGCATCGTGGGAATGTGGATCGCTTCATCCTCCAGCCCCTCCTCCATGCGCACGCTGAATTGGAAGGGAGTTCTGAAGCGCTGGGCCTCCAACTCGAGGTAGTACCTCAGCATCTCCACTTCGCGCTCCAAGGGAATGGTGGTGCTGTCGCTGTATTGCAGGATCAGGCGGATCAGCTTGGCGAAGCGGCCCAGGTAATGCGAAGCCTTGGCGGGGTCGTTGGACACGATGTAGCCATCGATGCTGTTGAGGCAGTTGAAGATGAAGTGCGGGTCCATTTGTGCCCGCAGTGCCCGCAGCTTCAATTCGTCCATGGTCCGCGCCACTTCGCCACGGTGCTTCTCCTCCTGCCTCACTTTCTCCATGCGAAGCCGGAAAAACCCAACGAAGGAGATGGCGAGCATGCTGGCCATGACGATCCTGAACCACAGCGTGCGCCACCAGGGGGGCACAAGGTCCACGTACAGGTCGAGCGGCTCGCTCCATTGTCCGTCGTTGGCCATCACGCGCAATTGGAAGTGATGCGGCCCATCCTGGATGTTGTCGAGGGTCACGTCCCCACGGTCCCGATCGCTCCACGGACCATCCTTCCCTTCCCGCACCGCATAGCGCACGATGCGGCCCGGGGTATCAAAGGTGTTGAAGCGGATGCGCAACTGGTCCCGGGTGTGGTCCAGCGACAGACGCCCGTCCGGTGGTATCGTCACGGATTCGCCGAACGAGGATAGCTGCAAGATCACCGGCGGACGAGGGGGCGGAAGCATGTCGTTCACCGTCGGCATGAAGCGGATGATCCTGTCGTGGACCGTCAGCCAGATCTCACCGCTCCTGCGCATCAACAATGGTCTTCCGGCGCCCAGGTAGCGTTGTCCGCCATCGATATCCATGGATACGAAGCGTTCGCTCGCGATGTCGAAGCGGGTGAGGCCGTTCATCAACCCCACCCACAGGTGCCCATGGCCATCGGGCACGATGCACCCGGCGGCCGGTATCGGCATGCCGTGCCGGGCATCATAGGTGGTGTAGCTGCCTTGCGCTGGGGAGTAACGGACAAGTCCTTCACCATCGGGGCTGTACCAGATATGGCCTGCCGCGTCTTCCGCGATGCTCAATACCCGTGTACCCGAAACGCGCCGTGCTCGGATGGCCTTGTCGTTGGTCTCGAAGTCCCCGGTGCCCGGATCCATACGCACCAGGCCGGAAAGTTCTCCGCCGAACCAGACCGTGCCATCGGCGGTCTCGATCAGGTCCAAAATGACCCCTTGTGTCTGACCACTGCCCAAGGCGGTGCCAGGTGCGAACCGGCGGAAGGTGCCGTCGGCCGGGTCGAAGCGAGTAATGTCGCCCTGTCGGGTGAAGCTCCATACCAAGCCGCTGCGGCCAGCCACCAAGCGGCCGAAGCTTGGAGGCGTTCGCGTTTCCTCCATATGTTCCTTCACGCGGTCTATATGGCCCGTGGCGGGATCGGCGCGCAGCAGGCCCTCGTTGGTGGACAGGTACAGGTGCCCGGCCACGAACACCATGGAAAGGGCGCGGCCCGTGGCTTCGCTGCTGAACAGCGGGATGTGCTGCTCCACCACACCGTCATCGTTCAGGCGCATCAGATCGTGGTCCGTGAGCAGCCACACTCGATCCTCCGCATCCTCGGCAAGTCCGCGCGGCGCACGCGAGCCCGCGGGAACGATGTGCTTGTGCAAGAGGGTACGATAGCTGAAGCGGGAGGGGTCATGCACGGCGATGCCGCTGAGGGTGCCCACCCACATCTGGCCAAGTGTGTTCGCGGCGAAGGCGGACACCGAGTAGTCCGGCAGAGCCAACGGGTCCCCATGGTCGAAGGGCAGGGTGATCACGGTATGATCGCGCGGGTCGAGGATGATGGCCGGGGGTTCCCAATCACCGATCCAGATCCTGCCCTGCGGATCCATGCTCATGGAGAGTACCCCATGAGGATAGCGGAGGCCGGGCCTTCCCGGTACGTGGGGCCAGTGCAGCACATGCCCATCGCCCGGGCGGTAGAGGTTCATGCCACCGTCCGAAGCGTCATCGGTCCAGATGCGGCCTTCGTGGTCCCGCACCATATTGGTGGCCTTGATGCCAAGCAGCGGGTGGCGCACGGCTCCACCGGAGCGCAGCACCTTTTCGCTGCGCGCATCGAAGAACAGCAGGCCATGGTCTTCGGAGGAGAGCCAACAGCCTTGTCCGGCGCTGTCAGGCAGCAACAGACGGGTGATCACCTTGAGTTGTGCACCATCCTCATCGCGCAGCGCACGGCAAGCGCCATTGCCGGGATCGAGCAGGTAGATTCCTTCCCATGAAGCGCAGAGCACTTTGCCGTTGGCCAGTGGTTGCAGACCACGCACGCCATTGCGCTGCAGCGATTCCCGGTCCGTGGTGTCCATGCGCCAGTGCTGGATATCGTCGGTGGCCGGATCCAGACGTGCAAGGCCCTTCGGCGTGCCCAACCACAACACATCCCCTTGCCCTACTTTGATGGCATATACCCGCGGCGCGGGCAAGCCGTCGGCGGTGGTGTAGGTTTTGAACTCCCGTCCGTCGTAGCGGGCCAAGCCCATGGCGGTTCCTACCCAGAGCATGCCGCGCCGATCGAAGGCCATGCTGTGCACTTCGTTGAAGACCAGGCCATCCTTCTCGGAGAGGCGCTGGAACAAGGGCACCTGGGCCTGAAGCCCGGCCGTCACGAGGACCACGAACACCGAAGCAGGCCAGCGCATGGTCCGAATATCGACAGGAGATGTGGATCCGGCGCTGGCGGTCCTCCAGACCGTCGGCCAAAGCGTGGCCTCAGGCGCGATCGCTCTTGCGCTGCACGCCCACCAGGTCCTCCATCTTGCACAGGGTGCCCGCCAGTGCGGCATAGCCCGTCACGGCGGCGGCCTTCATCTTCCTGTTCCTGCGGAACCACCATACATCCTTCAGGAAAAGCTGGAAGTTCTCCGCATTGAGCAGGTCGTAGGCCACTGACATGGAGACCGTGAGCGAACGAGCGGTGTGCCACAGTCCGAAGGGCACATAGAGCGACTCCCCGGCCTTGATGGTGAATTTGTAGGGTGTCACGTTCTTGAACAGCGGGAACCGGTCGTAGTCCGGGTCGTCCGGATCGTTCACCAGCGACCTCCAAGGGTCGTTGGGGTCCGGGTACATCATGTGCGCCTGCTCTCGCGGGTAAACGGTGAATTCCTTCTCGCCATACAATTGGTTGATCCAGGCGCTGAGGTGGTAATAGTCGATGTGGATGTAGGGGAACTTCCCCCCCGGCCCGCCGATGAACAGTTCGGTGGCGTTGCCCCAATTGCCTTTGCGGAACCAGCGGCTCTCCAGCCAGTTGGGGCGTGCATAGCCCAGGTCCAGGGGGTCCATGTGGCCGGCCAGTTCCGGCAGGGCGGTGCGAATGTGGAATTTGCAGGGATAAGGCACCGGGCGGCTGGTATCCTTGCCCTCCACCAGGTCCAGGATCTCCGTCATGGTGTACTCCTGGCCATTCACATCGGTCACCCGGTCGCCGAAATTCTTCCGGAAGTATTCCGGCGTGAAGGTGCCGTAGGCCTTCCATTTCCGGCTGGCATCCTTGAAAACGAGCGGAATGCCCTTCTTCCAGTACTCGTTGTAGAACTCCTTGTGGGTGATCTCACCCTCCGCTACACGCCGGATCTCCATGGGAAAAGGTACTTGTTTTTGAAAACGGCGGGAATGTAGACGGCCGGGGGCCCCTGTGTCAATGACATGTGAGTGGACGGCTTGTTCTCCCAGCAAGTGGTCAACCCCATCCTGCCGGTGGGGGGCTGGCAGGGACCCGCCACTCCTGGCCACACTCATCCTCGACAAGGCCCGCTCCAGTTCTCGCGGGTTCTCGTACCGCAGTGCAACTTCGAAAGGGTGGCCTGCTACCACTGCGGCCGTATCGGCGCGTTTCCCAGCACCTTTTCGACCTTCTCCATCACAGCGGGTGTCAGCAGGTCCTGCGCCTCACTGGCCTTGAGGTTCTCCTTCAATTGTGCCTCCTTGCTGGCGCCCAGGATCACCGTGCTCACGTGCGGGTTCTTCAGGCACCAGGCCAGGGCCAGCACCGGCATGGTGACCCCAAGTCCATCGGCGATCCTGTTCAGCTTCTCCACGGTCTTGAGCCGTTCCGGCGTCAACTCCCGCTCGCGCAGCCAAGCCAGCCCTTCCATGGTGAGGCGTGTGCCCTTGGCCGCCTTGATATCCCGGTGCTTGCCGGTGAGGATGCCGCTGGCCAGTGGGCTCCAGATGGTGGTGCCCAACCCTACGGTCTTGTATACCTGATCGAATTCCACCTCCACCTTGGCGCGGTGGAACATGTTGTACTGGGGCTGCTCCATCACCGGGCCGATCAGGTGGTGCTGCCTGGCCACCATGTGCGCCTCCATGATCTCCTGCGCACTCCACTCGCTGGTGCCCCAATAAAGGATCTTGCCGCTCAAGATCAGTTGGTGCATGGTCCACACGGTCTCCTCGATGGGCGTGTTCTTGTCCGGCCGGTGGCAGAAGTAGAGGTCCAGGTATTCCACCTGAAGGCGCTGCAAGGCGGCATTGCACGCTTCCACCAGATGCTTGCGGTGCAGACCGGTCTGTGTGGGCAGCTTGCCGCCTGCGCCGAAGTAGGCCTTACTGCTCACGATCCAGGTGTCGCGCGGCCACTTCGTCTTCTTCAATATGCGTCCCATCACCCGCTCGCTCTCGCCCCGCGCGTAGATCTCGGCATTGTCGAAGAAGTTGACCCCATGGTCGTAGGCTGTCTTCATCAACTTCTCCGCCGTGACGTCCGTGATCTGCTTGCCGAAGGTGAGCCAGCTGCCCAGGGAGAGTTCGGAGACCTGGAGGCCTGAGGTGCCAAGGCGGCGGTAACGCATGGGGTTCAATGGTTGGAAGTTGAAGGCCTGCCTGTGGCGGACAGGTTGATCGTTTGGAAGCTGGGAATACCGGACCGCGACAAAGATCGGCAGGCAGCGCTGTTGATGGCCGGTGGATACTTCGCGGTGCCACACAACGAACGTTCATGTCGCTGGCATGTTCACTTCACATCGGATCTCCAATTTCGTTGCGTATGACGAACCCCATGTCCGCCAGCGACAGCGGGATGCGCTCCGAGCAGGGGTCATCCGCGGCCACCTCAGCGTGCCGGCCCGGGAGGGCGACGTTTCCGCCAAGCCGGCGGAACCATTGGTGACCGCTCCAGCGAACGGACGAACAGCAAGAGGCCCCGGGGACGGGGCTTCTTCGTGTAGGGGGTCCCTTCACCACCTTTGCCTCATGAGCGGTATCTCCTCCAACAAGGCCCCCGAACCCGTGGGCCACTACCCCCATGCCCGCCGTGTGGGCGATCTGTTGTTCCTCAGCGGCGTGGGGCCACGTGAACGGGGCACGAAGAAGATCCCCGGCGTGGAACTCGATGAACAAGGCAACATCGTCAGCTACGACATCGAGACGCAGGTGCGCAGCGTGTTCCAGAACGTGCGGTGGATCCTGGAGGACAGCGGCTCCTCCTGGGAGAAGATCGTGGATGTGACGGTGTATCTCACCAACATGAAGGACGACTTCCCCACCTACAACCGCCTGTGGAAAGAGTACTTCGAGAATGACCCGCCCTGCAGGACCACCCTGGAGATCAACTGTCTGCCCACGCCGATCGCCATTGAGCTGAAGGTGATCGCGACGGTGTGATCACTTGCGCATCGCCATCACCTTCCCGTAGGTGAGCGAGCGCCACGCCCACTCGAATGGACCGTACTGGAAGCGCGCCAGCCACCAGTGGCTCCATGCCACTTGCACGATGAAGACCGCGAGCGCGAGTCCCTCGAACACCACCGCGCTCACCCGTGTGCCCAAGCCCATGCCGACGCCATAGAAGAGCGCGATGGCGATGATCGTCTGCATCAGGTAATTGGTGAGCGCCATGCGGCCCATGGGCGCCAGGAACAGCAGCCGATCCTTCCACCGATCGTTGCGCCAAAGCAAGGCGAACCCGCTTGCGAACGCGATGGCCAAGGGCACCACGCTCAGGGCATAGCTCGTAGTAAACACGAGCGATGATGCTTCGGGCGGGTAGCCCACATGGCCCTCGGCCCACCACAGCAGCACGGAGAAAGGAAGTCCCAGTGCGAAGCCCGTGATGCAGACCCGCTTCAGCAAGGAGGCGTGCGCTTCCACATCCGCGAAGAGCTTCCGCCGAGCTACCCACAGGCCAATGAGGAACAAGCCAAGCACCTTGGGCGGTCGACCGCTCTCCACCAAATAGACGAAGCGGAAGATCCAGCCCCGCTCATTGGCATGCATCAACTCCTTCCAGCCACCATCGGGCAACGCGTGGAGGGCATCGAGCGTGGTGTTTCCGAAGCGGGCATCACTCGCCTCCATCCAGCGGACCAGCGGCGCCACGGGGTCGAAGCGCGCATTGGTGAGCACGACCGCCGCATCAATGGCGATCGGGGACAGGATGAGGGCGGCGGCCCAGGTCAGCAACGCACGATCGCTCAGCCCCCGGAAGAGCGGCAGCAGCAACCCGAGCACCGCGTAGAGGAAAAGGATATCGCCCGCCCACACGTAGCGCAGGTGCAGCCAGCCGATGACGAGCAGGATGAGCATGCGCCGGTAGAAGCGCCACAGGCCATCGTTGCCTTTGGCGAGGAAGAAGCCGAAGCCGATCCCGAAGAGCAGCGAGAAGATCGAGTAGAACTTGCCATCGATGAGGATGGCGTGGAAGGCTTTCAACGGAGCATCAAGGAAGGCGCCCTGCAATGCGGCCCGAGCATCGGGTGCCATGAACATCCAGTAAGAGAGCCCGGCATAGTTGCTCCACACCACGCCGAAGAGGGCGAAGCCGCGGAGGGCGTCGAGGAGGTGGGCGCGGTCGATGGTGGGGGCGCTCATGTCCTGGCGGGAGGTACGGACCTATGATGCGACCGCAAGGATATGCTCCGCTTCACCACCCGGTCATCACCCGCGCCATGGCGGGATGCACGTCATGCTCCAACCGGCGTGCGAGTTCCGCGTCGCTGAGGTCACCCGGGGCGCTGAGCTGGAAGGCCCACAAACGTCGCAGGGCAAGGTCGCCCACTTCATGGTGGATGTCCGCGGCGGCCTTGTGCCAGCGGCATTGGTACCAGCCATAGTTGCGCGGATGCTGCTGACCGACGATGTCGTAGTTCTCCTCCAGCTGCCGCAGGGTGGTGAAGACGAAACCCTCGGACCCGGCGTCCACCACCATGCGCGGCATCAGCGTCAGCGCATCCAGGCGGGCGGGTTCGCGCTCCGCGATGAAGGTGTGCAGCAGGATATTGCAGAACTGCTCGTCCAACCACTTGCGCAGGGTGGGCGCCGGCTTCTGGAGGTGGTAGGCATGCCCCAGCTCATGGAGCACGAGCAGGTCGAAGAAGGGCTGCATGCTGATGCCGCCATCGGGCGTGCCGTACACGCGGCGTATCTCCCTGGCCGACTCCGCAGGGACCTTGTCCATGGGTGGGATGAAACTGTCCCACATGGCATTGTTCACCGCGGCCATCACCAGCACGTTGGCACTGGTGTAGTGCGGCATGCCATACACGGGAAAGTCCGTATGCGCGCTCCAGTCGTCAGGCAGCAGCACCTTCAGCTCCACCTCGGGGCGGAAGCCGAGCAGCTCATCCATATGCTCGATGGTACGCAGGCAGAGCTGTGCCATGTCTCGGGCACGTTCTTCCTGGCCTGCGCTGTAGTGAACAGCGAAGGGGAAGCCTTCGAGTCGATGAAGCATGCTTGGAACCTGTGCCTGCCCTTCCAGGGCGCCGATCGATCCCGCCAAGGTGGCCCAGGTGGTGACAAGGACGGCGACCAACCGCTGCATGGTTCTGGAGATCCGTCGTACAAGATGATCATTCCCGTCGGATCGGCAACCGATCGCCAGAGAACAACCGGATGGAGGGACTGCGCGGCCCCAACGCTGGAGGCACGATCGGCCCTTCAACAGGACCAACGCGCGATCGCGGCATGCCGCACAAGGAACCCCGGGGATCCCTATTGCTTCAACAGCTTTACCACCACGGGGGCGGCACCTTCCACCCACAGCAGGAGGAAATAACCGCCCGCGGCGAGGTCCTCGGTCCCGATCTCGATCCGATCGCCGATCCATTGATGGCTGCGCAACCGCCTTCCCTGTGCATCCAACAGGTCCAGTTCGATGACGGATGTGGCGATGGATCGCCGCAACACGAGCACATCACGTATCGGATTTGGTCCTGCGGTCATCCCCCAGTGCTCCAGTTCGGCCATGCCGACGAGCACATTGAAGATGGTGGCATTGGTGATGGACCACGCGCCGGTGGAGGACAGGGAGCGTACGAACAGCGTGTGCGGACCCGCCGGGAGCCCATCGGTGAGCACCTCCGCCAGCACATTGACCACCTCCGGTGCTGGTCCGGCAGGAAGCTGGGTGCCGTTGCCGAAGCCCGGATCGGTATCCAGGAAGTACTCGAAACGCACAATGTCCCCACCAGTGGCCATACTGCGCAGCATGAAGAACCTGCGGTTGGTGAGTCCCCAGTGGCCCGCCCCGTCCTTCATGCGGATACCGAGCACGTGCGGACCCGGGGACAGGCCAACCATGTCGATGGACAACTGCAAGGCCACCTCGGGAGCTGGCGTGAACGTGAGGGAGGTGCCATTGCCGAAGCCGGGGTCCGCATCGATGAAGTACTCCCCGCGCACCAGGTCCTGCGCCGGGAGGGCCGCGGCGATCGTTACGGCGGCCAGGCATAGAGGTCCGCGTACCATGACGATCAGTTGTTGGAACGTGATCCGAGGGTGACCTGCAGCGGCGTGCCCTGGTCGGTGCTGGTGGGCGCCGAGAGGCTGAAGATGCTCGGCACGGGCGGGATGCCGCTCAACCTGTAGGGCTCCAGACCGTCGAAGATGCCGCAGTCCACACCGCCCATACCCGCGCCGATCGCCGGGGAACCCGGGGCGAGTTGGTATTGTGCATCGCCAGTGCCGCCCACGAACACTGTGCTCATGTTCACGTTGATCTGGTTGCTGTTGGTAGCCGGTACCGTTGCGCCGGAGAAGAGGTTGTATTCATAGGCCGATCCGCCTGGTGTAACAGCGCCATCGAGGATGCAGTTCCTGAAGACCATGCCCGGCGCACCGAACACGGCCGTGGTGCCCAAGCTGATCGCCACGCAGTTCAACACCTCGCCGGAGGTGGCCCCGCCCGTGCTGAAGTTGAACTGGCGCACACGGGTATTGCTGATGGCAAGATCGTTGATGGTGCTGCCCACGCTGCCGACAATAAGGTTGTTGAGCACATGGCAGCCGTTCACCACCACACCGGTGATATTGAGCCCGCTCGTGTTGTATACGATGTGCAGATCCATGCCATTGCCGGAGAAGCGGCACCGCTCGATACGCACGAAGCTGGCCTTCACCTGCGACGGGCCCTGCACATCCAGGCCGCTCACCACGGCACCCTCACTGCCCGCCTCGAAGACCAGTCCTCCGGTGATGGCACTGCTGGTGGTGGCTTGCAGGCCGGCGTTCAGGTTGAGGAAGTAGCCCGGCCCGATCACCACCAACGGCTTGGTGAAGGCGCACGCGCCGTAGCTGCTGCCCGAAGGTTCCAGATGCAGCGTATCACCTGCCGCTGCTGCATCATGCGCGTCCTGCAACATGGTGAAGTCGGCCGCGATGCCGGTATTGTTCACCCGGTGAATGGTGGCGTGGGCGCTGGTGCAGGCGCCGAGAAGCACGAGGATGAAGATGCTGCGCATGGCGAAAGGACTTGTCGGACAAAGGTCCTTGTGCGCACTGCGTCGTGCATCACGGATGTCCGGCCCGCCACTGCTCCCGGAAAACCGTGGATCACAGCAACCCGCGCTCCATGGCGATACGCACCAGACCGGCACTGTTGCGCGCACCAAGCTTCTGGAGCAGTTGCTTCCGGTGGCTCTCCACGGTGTTCTCACTGATGCCGAGCTCCCGGCCGATCTCGCCGGTGGTGCGCTCCGTGGCGATGAGCCGCAGCACATCCAATTCGCGCGTAGTGAGCTCTTCCACGAACGTGATGCCCTTCCGCTGTGGTGTGCGCAGGTCCTCCACCAGCTTGTCCGATGCCTCCTTGGAGATCCAGGTGCCACCCTGGTGCACCGTGCGGATGGCGTTCAGCAGTTCCTCGCCGCCGCAGTTCTTCAGCAGATAACCCCGCGCGCCTTTGCGCAGCATGGCCTGCACCAAGCGGCCTTCGCCGTGCATGGTCATGGCGATCACCTTCACCAACGGGAATTCCTTCACGATCGCCTCGCACGCGGCGAGTCCGTCCATCACCGGCATGTTGATGTCGAGCAGCACGACATCCGGGGTGTGTTCACGTGCGGCCTGGAGGGCCTCGGCACCGTTGCGGGCCATGGCCACCACCTTCACATCCGCGGCAAGCTCCAGCAGCGCGTGGATGCCGTCGAGCATCATCTGGTGGTCGTCGGCGATGAGCAGGCGGATCATGTGGATGGGCTCAGGGGGATATCGATTGTCCAGGAGGTACCCTTGCCCGGTGCGGAGCGAAGGTCGCTGCTGCCGCCGAGCATCATGGCGCGTGTCCGGATGTTCAGGAGGCCATGGCCTGATGCGGTCCCATTCCCTTGCGCGAGGCCATGCCCATCATCCTCCAAAACGAGTTGCAGCCGCTGTCCATCGTCCTCCATACTCAGGTCGATGGTGCAACGTGTGGCGTTCGCATGCTTCAGGGTATTGTTCACCGCCTCCTGCGCGATGCGGTAGAGCGCTGCTTCAGTGTTCTGAGGCAGGCGTTCCTTCAACCCATGCGCATGCACTTCCACGCGCATGCGCCCCGCACCGTTGATGCCATCGGCCAGTTCCTGCAACGCCTCCACCAGCCCCAGCTTCGCCAGCGTGCCCGGCATGAGCGCGTGGCTCACGCGACGCACTTCACGGCCCGCGTCAGCGATCAGTTCGCCGGCCTTTGTGCGCGCATCCTCATCGCTGCGGTCCAGGTGCAGTCGCGCGGACCCCAGCATCACACCGATGCCATCGTGCAGCTCGGCTGCCACCCGCTGGCGCTCCCGCTCCTCACCTTCGATCACAGCACCCATCACCGCGATGGTGCGCTCCTGCTCCATGGTCTTCACGCGTGCCTCGTTCAATCGCCTCGCACGCAAGCGATCACGTAGCAACAAACCCAGGAGCAAGAGCAGTGCGAACGCACCGATGACCGCGAAGCGTGTCACACGCCGGCTCTCCTCCACCGCGAGCCTGTCCTGCTCCGCCTTCACCTGCTGTTCCAGGATCACACGCTCCTTCTCCAGCAGGCCAAGTCGTGCGTTCCAACCCGCCAGGGCGTTGCGCTTCTCCTCGGAAAAGACACTGTCCTTGATGGCGTTGTATGCTTGGAGATGCAGCAGTGCCTCACCGTTGCGTGACAGGTCTCCCATGGCGCGTGACAGCAGCAGGTGCGCATCCATGGCGTAGTTGCGGCTGCCCATGCTGTCGGCCAGCGCCAGGGCCTTCTCCAGGTGCGGGACCGCACGTGCCGGGGCTCCCGCCACCACTTGCAGCTCGCCGATGTTGCGGTGCACACTCGTGATCCCTTCGAGGCTTCGCGTGCGTTCGCACAGGTCCAGTGCGCGCAGGTAACTATCCAGCGCCGCTATGTGATCACCGGTCTCTCGTTGCACGTTGCCCAGGTTCTCCCACGCGATGCTCTCTTCGTCCTGGAGCCCCAGCTCCTGTGCCAGCGCCAGGCTGCGGCGCGTGTTCCGCTCACAGTCGTCGTAGCGCTCCATGCCGTATTGGGCCACACTCAGGTTGATGAGGGAACCGGTCAATCTGAAACGATCGCCGAGGCGCTCGTAGATGAGCACGCTGCGCTCCAAGGCCTCGGCGGCCTTCACCGGCTCCTTCATCCGTTCGTGCACGCGCGCCAGGTTGTTCAGTGTGACGGCCAATCGAGTGGAATCCGTGATCGGATACGACAACAGATCGTGGTAGGCCTTCAGTGCCGTCTCGAACTCGTCGTTGCTGTAGGCGATGCGGCCCAGCATATTCTTCACCTGCACGCGCACCGCCGCGCTCTTCACCGGCAGGGCATCCACAGCGAGGATGGCGCGCCAGGCCTCGGGCAAACGGCCACGGCGCTCCAACAAGGCGGCGCGCAGGTAGCCGGCGCGCACGGCGCTGTCCGGGTCGGCGGCCGCGATGGCGGCTGTGTGCAGGGTGGCGATGGACGCTTCAGCGGAATCGGGCGCCGGGCCGAGCAGCGTAAGCACCCGCACCTCCAGCGAATCCAATGATGACCGATGCTGGCACCACGCCGGAGCACCAAGCAGGAGGGCCGCTGTCAGAAGGGCCGTTCGCATCACCACCCGAAGAAAAGCATCAACAGCACCACGCCGATCAGGTCCATGTAGAGGCCGCCCTTCACCATCTGGCGGATGGGCACGCGGCCCGTGCTGAAGACGATGGTCTGCATGGGGCTGGCCACCGGCAGCATGAAGCCCAGGCTGGCGCCCAGCGTGGCGGGCCACAGGATGCTCTGGGGGTCCATGCCCCAGCGCGTGGCCATGGCGGCCAGGATGGGGATCACCAGGCTGGCCGTGGCGGTGTTGCTGCCCAGCTCGCTCATCAGGCAAACCACCAGGACCACCGCACCGATCAGCACGGCCATGGGCAACGAGCCCAGGCCGGCCATGCCTTCGCCAATGATGATGCTCAGACCCGCCTTGTCCACCCCTGCCGCCAGCGCGAATCCGCCACCGATGAGCAGCAGGATACCCCAGGGGACGCGCTGCTCGGCGAAGGACCAGTCCATCAAGGATTGGGAAGATGAAGGGCTGGATGATGAAGGTTGGGAGGAACGGATCAGGAACAAGCTCACGGCGCCAGCCACAGCGATCGCCGCATCCGTCACCGCCCTCAGGCCCGTCCATTCGCGCCAGCCGGGAAACACGAAGGATTCGCCGAAGGCCAGCTTGTCGCCGGTCATCCACAGCAGGGCCACGGTGGCGAAGACGATGCCAGCACGCATTTCATCCTTGGTGGGCCTGCCCAGCGCGGCGAGACGTTCACGCACCGTATCGGCATCGCCGAGCGGCTCGGTGCCCACTACGAAGGCCCAGCGCGTGATCACCAGCCAACCCAGGAGCAGGAAGACCACCGCGAAGGGTACGCCCACCAGCATCCATTGCCCGAAGCCGATGGCGGGGCGATCGGGGAAGAGCATGCGCCATTGTTCCAGCAGCACCAGGTTGGGCGGGGTGCCCACCGGCGTGGCCATGCCGCCGATGGTGGCACCGTAGGCCACGCCCAGCAGCAGGGGCACCGTCATGCGTCGCCGCACCGCCAACGGGGCATCGTCATCGTCTATAAGGCTCAGTGCGATGGGCAGCATCACCAGCGTGGTGGCCGTACTGTTGATCCACATGCTCAGCAGCGCGCAGGCGACCATGATGCCCAGCACCAGCCGCGAGGGCGATCCACCCAACCGCGATACGATGTGCAGCGCGATGCGCCTGTGCAGCCCTGTACGCTCGATCCCCAACGCAAGGATGAAGCCGCCGAGGAAGAGGAAGATGATCTCCTTGCCGTATTGGGATGCGGTATTCGCCACCGTGTCGATGCCGAGCAAGGGGTACAGCAGCAGCGGCAGGATGGACGTTATCGGGATCGGTACCGCCTCGGTGATCCACCACAGGGCCATCCAGGCCACCAGGCCCGCCATGATCGCGGGTTGGTCTCCGTGGTGCCGCATGAGGGCGAACACCAGCAGGGCCAGGATAGGACCGGCGAGTTGGAAGAGGAGGCGCTTCATGCGGGCCGGGCGAAGTTACCCGTGCCCCTACATCAGGATGTCGTTCACCGGCTTGAGCGGCTCGGGCACCCGGGGTTCTCCGATCATCTGCAAAAGATCGATCTCGATGGTGCGGCTCAGCGCGGCCATGGGGATGTCGTTGGCACCGCCTTCGAAGGGGTTGGCCGAGGCTTCGCCGATGGCGTCCATGGTGTGGAACACCCAAGCCACCAGCGTGCTGAAGGGGATCGTGAGCCACACGTAGCCGGCACCCAGGTCGGCGAATTCCTTCACCATGCCGAAGGGCAGCAAGGCGATGAAGATCCACACGAAATAGAGATTGAGTGTGGCGAACTGGCGCGGGTACGGGAAATTCTTGATGCGCTCGCACTTGCCCTGTTCATCGTAGAGCTGACCGAGCACGCGTGCCAGTTGCACATGGCGGTAATCGCTCAGCCAGCCCTTCGCATGCAGGGCACGGATGTCCGCACTCTGCGCGGCCAGCAGCTGGGTGGCGGGATTCGCGGCGGAGAGCACGGCATCACGCTCATCGGGATCGAGGTATGGAGCGAGACGTTCAGGCAGGTCGCCGGCATACTCGGGCACGGTATAGAAGCGGGAGAACTCACGGTTGCGGGCCAGGTGCATGCTTTCCCAGCCACGCGGCTGCCGCAATTGGTAGCGCAGCGCCGTGAGCCAGGCCATGTGCCGCAGCACCAAGCGGCGCTGCACCGCGCGCAGTTCGCCCTCATCGGCTTTCGGGCACATGGGCAGATCGCGCGCCTGGATGGCCCAGGTGCGGCTCACGTTCACGATGGCGCCCCAGATCTTGCGCGCCTCCCACAGGCGATCGTAAGTGGCGTTGTTCTTGAAGCCCACCAGGAAGGCCACCGCCGTGCCGATGAGCGCGATGGGCAGCCAAGGCAGCACAAGATGATGCCAACCGAGCAACTCGTAAGCCACCGTGGGAAGCGCGGCGA